>DATLMV010000270.1:0-8983 GCA_035537095.1 Pyrinomonadaceae bacterium | reverse complement strand
CGGGGGGATAAGGATTGTGGAAGATTTTTTCAATCAGGCCGATTTCGATTTAGACAGGCGCTCGCTGCCGCGCGTCTCGCCGACGGCGACGATCTGGGCGGCCGTGGAGAACACGACGCGACGCGAGATGTTGGGGATGTCGGAAGTCGCGGACTTCAGCGGCCTCGGCCTCTGCCTGCGCGGCATCGCGGGCGACCCCGTCGTCGAACTCGGCGACCGGCTCTGGGTGACGCTCGTCGCCGACGAAGGACTGATCCCCCTGCGCGCCACGCTCGTCCACATCAAGCGCGAGGGCCACTTCGGCTTGAAGGTCGAAGCCCCTTCGGAGTATGGAGAACACTTCCTGCTCCGCCTCTACTCGCGCGCCGCGTCATCCGTCTCGGCGGAGTCGCCGTCGTATTGAGCGACCGCTCATCAGAGTAGATTCACTCCAAAACCTCCACATTCAATTCAACACAAACACGTCAGACGAGCGGCCCGCGCCGCTCGTCTGATTTCTTCTATCTGATTCCTTAAACGACGCTCTTGAGTTCAGCGCCAAACGACGCTCTTGCGTCTCTCTTCGGCTTCGAGTTTGCGGCTGCCGATGAGCAGCATCGTCACGCTCAGGAGACAGGCGAGCGACGCGTGCAAAAGCGCGTAACGCATCCTCTGCGGGGCGGCGGCGACGGCGGCGCGTGTGTTTCGTCAAAGCGCGTTGGAGGTGGCTCTCGCGGGGCCGGGGGCGGTGTGCTTCGGCGGTTCGGGCGTGAAATCCTCGCCGGGGTTGATGAAGCGGTTGCGCTCGAAGTTGTACTGCTTATCGTAGAGTTCCTTGTAACGACCGCCCGTTGCGAGCAGTTCCTCGTGTGTCCCGCGCTCGACTATCTCGCCGCCTTCGAGCACGAGTATCTGGTCGGCGCTGCGGATGGTCGAGAGGCGGTGCGCGATGACGAAGGTGGTGCGCCCGTGCCGGAGTTTCTGGAGGCCGTCCTGAATCAAGGATTCGCTCTCGCTGTCGAGGCTGGAAGTGGCTTCATCTAAAATCAGGATGCGCGGCTCGGAGAGAATGGCCCGCGCGATGGCGACGCGCTGGCGCTGCCCGCCCGAGAGTTTGACGCCGCGCTCGCCGACGATGGTGTCGTAAGCTTCGGGAAATGCTTTGACGAACTCCTCGCAATGCGCGATGCGCGCCGCCGCTTCGATCTCGGCGCGCGAGGCGTGCGGGTTGGCGAAACCGATGTTGTCGGCAATCGTGCCGTCGAAGAGAAAGTTGTCCTGCAAGACGACGCCGAGATGCTGCCGGTAGTCGCGCAGGCGCACGCCCGCGAGGTCGCGCCCGTCAACCATCACGCGACCCGAGAGCGGGCGGTTGAACGCCATCACCAGACCGATCAGAGTGCTCTTGCCCGAGCCGCTTGAGCCGACGAGCGCGGTGGTCGTTCCCGCTGCCGCGCGGAAAGAGACGTGACGCAAGACCGGCGCGTCGGCGTCGTACTCGAAGCTCACGTCGTCGAAAATGATCTCGCCCGCGACCTCCGCAAGCGGCTCGCGCGACTCGTCTTCGTTGTCTTCGGTGATCGCGTGTTTGATTTCGCGGATGCGGTCGAGTCCGGCGAAGGCTTCGGTTATCTGCGTGCCGATGGAGGCGATGGCGATCATCGGCGCGGCCACGAGCGCGGTGAAAAAGATGTACATGAAATAGTCGCCGAGCGTCATCGTGCCCGCGAGGATGGAGCGCCCGCCGACGAGTATCATGACGACGCCGATGATGCCGATGATGAGCGTCGAGGCGGCGGTGACGCCGGAGACGCCCGTCATTGATTTGGCGACGTTGCGAAACAGGCGATGCGCGCCGCGCGCGAAGACGAGCGTTTCGCGCCGCTCCGCCGAGTAAGCCTTGACGATGCGGATGCCGCCTAAGGATTCGCCGAGTCGCCCCGTCACCTCCGCGTTGATCTGCCCGCGCTCGCGAAAGAGGGGCCGGAGGCGCGTGAAGGCGAGCGCCATGATGCCGCCGAAGGCCGCGAGCACGACGAGCGTGATCGAGGTCAGACGCCAGTTGAGATAAAAGAGGACGCAGAGCGCGATTGAGGCCGTGACGACGCCGCCGATGAGTTGCACAAGTCCCGTGCCGACGAGATTGCGGATGCCTTCGGCGTCCGACATGATGCGCGAGATGAGCGCGCCGGTCTGCGTCGAGTCGAAGAAGCGGACGGGGAGACGCGCGACGTGCGCCTGCACGCTCTTGCGCATGTCTGTGATGGCGCGCTGCGCCGCGACGCCGAGCACCTGCGAGAGCGCGAAGGAAGTGAGCGCCTGCACGAGCGTCGCCGCGCCCGCCGCGAACGCGATCAGCGTCAGCAATTCGCCGCGCTGCTTGGCGATAACCTCGTCAATCAGATATTTGGAACTGGCGGGCAGCACCAGCCCGACGAGCCGGTTGACGAGCATCAACACCATCCCGAGCGCGAGCCGGTAGCGATGCGCCCAGATCAAATCCTTCGCTTCCCGCCAAGCCTCCGCGCTGACCGGACGCTTCTTCTTTTCCTCTGCCACTTTCACCTTCTTCTTTCGCCTTCCCTCGCGCGCGACATAATCTCGCCGCCGCTTCCGGCGACGGCTGCTGCCGCGCTAACTTTGCTAACTTTTCAGATAGAGCGAACTGCTGCCGTAGTCAATGACTGCCGAGTGCGCTTCCAGCACGTCAACTCCGAGCACCGCATCTATCGGAGACGAACCCTTCAGAGCCAACGCCTGATTGACGTGCGACAAGTCCATCGTCAGCAACGCGCGCGCCTTCGGCGTGATGTCTCCGATGACGAACTGCGCCTCCTGAATCTGATGAATCTCCAACTTCGCGGCTCCCGCCCCGCCGCCATACATCGGCAGCTTCGTCAGCGGCAGGCCCATCTCGCGCGCCACGTCGAAGCTGAAGACGCTGCTCGCCGCGCCCGTGTCAATCAACACCGCGACGGGCCGACCGTTCAGACGCCCCTCCGTGTGGAAATGGCCGACGCCGCTTCTTGAGAGCGGGATTCGCGCGAAACCATTCTGCATCAGAAATTCAACTAAAGACATCCTTCAATTCCTCTCGTCAATCTTGAACGCGAACCGTCAGCCTGATTTTTAGCACACACTTTCCGGAGAGAGACAGCCGACAAAAAGCCCACAACCGTCCGGCATCCGCTGTCGCGCGTCAAACGCTCGCCGCGCGTCTTATCCCGGCAAAGCTTGCCGACGGCGCGGGCTGCGGTTGACCTGTCATCCTTCGTCTTTTCACTTCCGCGCGCGGATGCAGAGGAAAACGGGCTGGCGTGATAATTCGGCGTAGTGTTTCGGGTCTGCCGCTTTGAACTCGCCGGTCGGCTGCGGCTCAAGGGTTCTTTCCAGACGGAAGCCCGCCTCGACGAGCGGGTTGATGAGCGCGTCGAGCGGACGCCGGTAACTCGTCATTTGAACCCGCACCGACTCGAACCCGCGCCACTCGCAGCCGACCAGTTCGGTCGCAAAATAGTTCTCCGATTTGAAGTAGAGATAGTCGAAAAGCGGATGCGCGACGGAGAAGACGAAGTGGCCCGACGGGCGCAGGATTCTGTGAAACTCCGCAAACGCGGCGCGCCAATCCTCGACGTAATCCAGCACCAGCGCGCTCAAGACGATATCGAAAGACGCGCTCTCAAGAAAGTCGAGCGGCTTGCCCAAGTCCGCCTGTCGCACGTCCGCCGCCGCGCCGAGCCGCCGCCGCGCCAGTTCGACCATCTTCGGACTGGCGTCCACGGCGACCACCTCCGCGCCGTGTTCGAGCAACCATTCGGAATAGACGCCGGGGCCGCATCCCGCATCGAGAACCCTCCGGCCTCGCGTCTCCGGCAGCAGCGAGAGGGTCGCGGGCCGCTCATAAAATGCGTTGTGCGGCTTCGTGTCAACCACAGCCGCGTAAGCTTCGGCCAGCGCCTCGTAGGCGTCAAACGCTATCGGTTTATCACTCATCGTTCGAGACTCTGAATCCCACTCAGGCCGCGCGTCAATCCGCCCGACGCTTTCGTTTGCATCGTCCGGCCTACTCGATTTTGAGTTCGACCCTGTACGACAACGTGCGTCTCACCGGATGGTCGCCGATAGTCGGATTCGAGACGTGGATTTCGTACTCGCCCGACGCGGGCAGTTCGCCCGACCAGTCCGTCTCGCCGTTCTTATGAATCCCCGCCAGCACGAGCGGATATTTCTCGCGCGCGGAGTTGCGGCCCTTGACCCAGAAGACGATGTCCCCTGCGGGCTCTTGCACGCGCACCGTCATCCGCTGCCCCTGCCGCGCATCCAGACGATAGACGTGATTCGCGTAAGGGCGCAGCCTGCCCCGCAGAACGGTTGACGAACGCCCCTGCTCAAACCTCACACGGTAAACACGCACGCCCTTCGTCTGCGCCGCCGCCGGAGCGAAAAACGCAAGCATGAGGATGACGACGAAGGGAAACGCTATCTTCACAGCGACAGTTGGAGCCGCAACTATTTTCATATCCTGTTCTTCATTCACCGGCGATTAAGCAAAGCCCGACAACCTTAATCCCGAATCCTAGGGGGTCGCAAACGTCCAGATAGCGCGTTCAAGTTCGTCGAGCGTGAGCGCGACGCTCGCGGGCGAGAGCCGCAGAGCATATTTACGCAGGTCGCTGCATTCGTAGAGTACCGTCAACAACATCAAGCGCGCGCGCAATTCGGCGTCGAGTTGCGTCTCCGCGTAGCCGTACGCGAGAAGCAGAGCCCTTTGCAGTTCGCTCTGGCCCTGCAACATCAGCACGCCGGGCGCGACGAACTCGTACTCGCGAAAGCCGCAGAGCGAGTCGCCGAAGTCAATCAGGCCCGCAATCCGCCAGCGTCCGCCCGTTTGCGCGAGCAACAGATTTCCGGCGTGGATGTCGCCGTGCAGAAAGACCTCTTTGTCGTTCGACGGCAGCAGCGCGAGCCGCGCCGAGATGTACGCGGGCAGGCGTTCCAACCATTCGGGATTCGCGCCGCACGCGCTCTGCCGCTCGACCGACCCGTCCGCCTGCCGACGAATAAACCCGCGCCAATCACGATTGAGAGCGGTTTCGAGCGGAGCCGCGTGCGCGTGCAATTCCCTCAACGCCGCGCCGAGATGCGACGCTATCTCCAGCCTATCCCGCGCCCCGACGCCCGCCCAGACCTCGCGCGAGGCGTGGCCCTCAAGCCGCGTCATCAAGAGATACGGCCAGCCTTCAATCTCTCCGGCGTGCAGCAACTCCGGCGTCTTGATACGGAGTTTGCCCCGAGCGAACTCAAGGGCCGCCAACTCGCGCGCATAGTTTTGACGAAACGGGGCGAAGATTTTGATGACGAGAGCGTCGTCCGCGAAGAAGATGATGTTTTCGCCCTGCGGCGAACGACGCAAGGCAGCCTGCGCGATTCGATGGCGCGCGCAGATGGCGGCAGCGGCCTGCCGCCAAACGTCGTCCTGAAAACTGAGAGCGTACGCGGCGGCGTCGTTGACGACGGGGAGTTTCAAGCGCATGTGAACGTTCGGAGTCTTCAACGGCGACGCGGGTTTATTCGGCGACGCGAGTTTGTGTCGCGTCATTACGGGTTGCGCGCGCGGCAGACCGGCTGGCGTCGTTCAGACGCGCCTGACGCCCGTCGCACGGTTCCAGTAGAAGAAGGCGCAGGCGTCGTCGCGTTCCAGCAAAGCCCTCAACTCGCCGACGGCGAGACCAATCTCCTCGCGGCTGGCTAAGCCTTGCGCTTGCAATCCCGCCGCCGCGCCCTCGACGTTGCCTATCGTGTTTTCAATCCAGACGCGAAAACCCGTCTGGCCCGTGTAGTGTACCTCCGGCTGGATGCTCAAGCTGATCTCTTGAAAGCCCGCTTCTTTCAGCAGCGGCAGAAGCTTCTTACCGATCAAAGCATCGCCGCCCAATCGCTCCTGCAAGACCGCGAATCGTCTCCATAAATCGTCGAAGCGCGGGCAATCGGGATAGACGACGTGCGCGAGGATGTTGTTCTCCTGCACGAAGACCTTGCCGCCCTGTCGCAAGACACGAAACATTTCATGGAGAGCCCGGACGGGGTCGGCCAGATGCTCCAACACGTAGCGGCAATAGACGACATCGAAACTCGCGTCCGCAAATTCGAGCGCATGGGCGTCGCCCTGTGTGAAATGAATGTTCGGCAGCGAGTTTTGAGCCAGCGCCAACTGTGCCGGAGAATACTCGACGCCGAAGACTTCTCCGCGCGGGACGAGACGCGCCACCTCCTGCGCCAGAATACCGAGCCCGCTCCCGACCTCCAACACGCGGCTCGTCTCCTCCAACTCCAAAAAATCGGTGAACTGTTTATTGGTCAATTCATTTAGACGGCTCAAGCGCGCCTGCTCCGCGCGCTCCGTGCCGTGAATGTATGTCGCATCTCCCAACGCTGAATCCTCCTCACGCCAAGCTCTCGACACGGACGCGCGCTCGCCCGTCTCCGGCCAGTATTTATGCGGCTTCCGTGATGGCGGGGACATTTGTCAAACAGGTTCTCATACATCTCAAACCGTCGGGACGCTACTCCGACCGCACTTCATCCGGCTCCGGGTCAACCTCGAACTGAACCGCCGCAATCTCTCTGACGCCGAGCAGCCAAGCCTTCGCGATTCTGTGCCCGCCGTCCATCAGATTGCCTTTGGCCGACAGGATAATCGGATGCGACAGGTCGGCCTCGTAGATGCGTCGGGCATGAGCGGCGACGGCCCGGCAGGTTGGCGGCCTGCTCTCGTCGAACCAACAGTTGAGGTCAAACTCCGCGATGCTTTCGATAGCAACGGACTTGACCGGAAGATGCCGCGCAAGCTGCCACAGTCGTTCCGCATACCAGACGTGCCGCCCGTCCGGCGTTAGACGTGAATGCTTGTGTGTCACGATGTCTATCCCTTTTTTTGTGACGCTGCGGGCGGTGAAATTGCGACTCCCAAAACGAGCGGGCCGTGATATAGTCCGTTCTCGAAATCCGGCCCGTCTGCCCTCGCGTTTTAAGAAATCCATCCAACACAGCCGCACACTTGAGAAGGAGAGCACGAATTTATGCAGAACTTCCCCAACCATCAGACACCTTCGGATGCGAGATACGGCGGCCCCGTGCCCGCGAAGAAAAGCGGACTCTCGAAAGGTTGTATCATCGGCATCATCGCCGCCGTGCTTTTCTGCGTCGCCGGTATCGTCCTCGTCGTCGTCGGCGTGGTCGGCGCTTACTGGCTCAAACGTCAAGCCCCGACAGTTGCCAACGCCAACTCGACGCGCGTGACGACGACCTCCACGTCGTCGAGAGGCGCGACCACCGGCGGCGCGGAGAGTCCTTCGCCCACGTCGGCCCAGTCGGCTGCCGTCGCGGGCGGGCAGTCGGCCACGTGGGAACAGCAGGAGGTTTCATGGACGGTTCCGCAGAAGTGGAGGAAACATTCGGCGGACAGCCAGACGTTTCTCTGGCGCTCGCCCGGTTCGTGGGATGCGGCGTCGTTGATCGTCAGCATCTCGCCGATGAGCGCCGACTTTCCGGCGGAGACGAGCCTCAAAGCCTTCTACACCGGCGCGCAGACGCGCAAGCAGAACGGCGAAGTCAATGAACTGCGCTGGCTCACGCTCGGCGGCGTGCGCGGGATACAGTTTCGTGAGTCCGCGCCGGAAGACGCCGACAGTCCGCAGCGTCTGCAATGGATGGCCTATCGCAAATACAAAGGCCAACTGCAACTCGTCAACATCATCCTCGCCGCGCGCGGCAAAGATTTCGCCCGGCACGAAGATGCGCTCTACGGCATCCTCTACACGACGAACTTCTCTCAATAGAACGCCGCGTTCAAGTGAAGAATAAAAATAGGATGATGCATTCAACTTTAAGAATGAAAAGACGGTCGCGTCCGGCGTGCTGTCGGCCCTCTGACGGGTACGGCCCGAGCGTCATCTCTTATCGAGCAGGTTCGTCGTCCGGTCGGTGATGCTCGTCGGTCGAACCATCTCCCCCGTGTTGACCCGCTGCGCGCCCGCGCCTGAGACGGGTATGCTTTGCGCGGGCGGCAAGGCAGCGGCGCGAAACGCATCGCCGACCCTGCCCAATCCGGAGCCGACCGGCGACGACGCGGCATCCCCTTTTGCACGCGCATCTTTCGCTTGAGAGAAAAGCCTGTGCACCATCCGCGCCAGACCGTTCGAGCAGAGAAGAATCGAGACGAAAGAGGCCGCGATGAGAAAGAGCGTCGGGAAATCCGCGCGGCGCGGCGGCATCAGTAGCGCCGGGGCAAACACCGAAATCAAGGTCGCCACGAACATCAACGACGCCCCGACATTCACATCCGTACGGCGCAAAGAGAAGCGGACGGCGTCCGTCTCCTCTGCGGAAAAGAATTTGTAGATCGCGCGCAGCAGAGGTTGAGCAAAGAGCAGAATGAACGCCACGGCGACCGCAAATGCAAAGGCCAGCCTCGCCTTGACCTCCGGCGGCATCCCCGACAGCGGCGGGAATCCGAGCAGCGGCGACGCCAGCATCACCGTCGCCGCGCCGAGCAGCGCCAACGCCGCGCCCGTCTTGATTCCCTTCGCGCGCAACGATAAATCGCTTGCCTCTATTTCTGATTCCCCCGCCCCTTGAACGCCCTCGGAAGCGAGCAACCCCTTGACCACGCCAAGCTGAAACCCACACCGCGAACAAAACCTCACCTCGTCCGACGCCTGTTGCTGGCTGCACTTTGGACAATACATCGCACACCTCATTGACCGCCAAACTCAAGACACTTACAGCAACGTACGCTCAACACGCAAATGAAGTTTCCTCGAAGCCTCAACCGGGCGCGCGCTTGATTTAACCGGCGCGGAGCGGACAGAACATGAGAGAGAATTTGTCGCGTGATGATGAAAGAGGGGCTATCGCGGTTCGGGTTGAATAAGTGATCAGGCTGGCTTTACGCAGCGACTTCGACGTATTCGACTTGGCTACTCGGCTCCGGAATAGGCAGACC
>DATLMV010000269.1:0-6733 GCA_035537095.1 Pyrinomonadaceae bacterium | reverse complement strand
ACCGACACATTCTACGGTCTCGGCGCAGACCCGTTCAAACCCGATGCCGTGCGTCTCGTCAAACAACTGAAGGGACGCGACGATGGCAAACCCATCCTCGTCCTCATCAGCGACGAGACGGAGGCCGCGCGTTTCATCCTCACGCGCACGGAACTGTTCGCCGCGCTCTCAGCGCGATATTGGCCCGGCCCGCTGACGCTCGTCGTCCGTGCGCGCGAAGAGGTTCCCGGAGAGTTGACGGCGGGGACGGCGACCGTCGGCCTGCGCCTGCCGGACGACGAAGACGTGCGCGCCCTCGTCCGCGCCTGCGGCGGTGCGCTGACGGCGACGAGCGCGAACCTCACCGGAGAAGCGCCCGCGCGCACCGCCCCGGATGTCGCGCGCGCCTTCCCCGAAAACCTCCCGCTCATCATAGACGGCGGCGCGGCGCGAAGCTCTCTGCCCTCGACCGTCCTCGATGTCACCGGCACGCGCGCACGCCTCATCCGCGAAGGCGTCCTGACGAGCGACGAACTTCAACACACTTCAAGACATCAATGGAAAGGATGAGGGATGAGGGATGAAAGGATTTAATCATTGGTTCATTGACTCATTAACTCATTTAATGAATCAATGATTCAATCATCAAATCATTTCTTATTCATCCCTCATCCCTACTTTTCTATCGTGAGTTTGCGGACGAAGTCCCAGTCGGCGCTGGCGTCGAGTTGGATGTTGCCGACGCCTTTGGTGGCGACCACGAGGTTGTCGGGATACCAGAGCGGCATCATGGGGAGTTCGCGCGTGATGATGTCCTGCGCCTGTGTGTAGAGATTTTTTGCACGGTCGCGCTCGGCGTCGGGCGGGGTGTTGACGGCTTCGTCGAGCAGTTTATCGAGTTCCGCGTTGCGATAGCGTCCGCGATTGAAGCCGGAACGCTGTTGCGTGGGAATCTCGGAAGAGTGGAAGAGGTTGCGTAGAAAAATCGGGTCTTGATTGCCGCCGACCCAGCGCGCCGTCGTCAACTGGAATTGACCGTTGCGGAGTTGCGCGAAGAGCGAGACGGTTTCGAGCGTTTCGATCTCGATGGGCACGCCGACATCTTTGAGCGAGTTTTGAATCACCTGCGCATACTGGCGGACGGCGGCGCTCGCCGATGTGATTTTGAAGACGATGGGCTTCGGCAGACGCATCTGCGGGCCGTCGCCGTCGGGGTCGCGCAGTCCCGCTTCGTCTAAAAGCCGCTTCGCCTGCGCGGGGTCGTAGGCATACTTCTGTCCGGCGTGAAAGGCCCACGACTCCTCGGGCAGAATCGAATGCGCGATGCGCGCCTGTCCGAGTTGCAGGTCGCGGATGATGCTCTCGCGGTTAATCGCGTAGGCGATGGCCTGTCGCACGCGCGCATCCTTGAGAGGGTCGCTGTCGGCGTTGAAGCCGATATAGACGAGGTTCGCGCCGGGAAACTTTTTAATTTGCAGGTTGGCGTCCTGCTCAAGCGACTTGTATGCGTCCGGCGAGAGATTGGCGACGTGCGCGAGATTGACGCGCCCGCTGCGCAGTTCGGCTTGCAGCGTGTTGGCGTCGAGAATGGCGCGGACGCGCAGTTTCTTGATCTGCGGCGCGCCGCCCCAGTAGTTGTCGTAAGCCTCCATGTCAACGACCTGCTGCGACTCGTCGAAGCTGACGAAACGAAAACCGCCGGAGCCGAGCGGCTTGTCCTTCTGCGCGTCGCCGCTGCCCTGCGGGATAATGGCGACGGGCACGAGGTTGGTCAGGAGTTGCAGCCAAGGCTTACGCAGGCGCACGACGAGCGTGCGCGGGTCGGGCGTCTCGATTGAAGAGACGTAGTTCTGCTGGCCGCCCTGCGCGTCGGCCTCCATGAAGGGCGCGGCCTTGGCCGAGTTGGAGGCGAAGAGGGCTTCGAGCGTGTACTTCGCGTCGGCGGAGGTGAGCGGCTTGCCGTCGTGGAAGGTGACGCCGTCGCGGAGCGTGAAGGTGGTGGAGAGGCCGTCGGGCGCGGTCTGAATGCTGGTGGCGAGTTCGCCGACGTACTCGAATTTCTCGTTCTTGCGAACCAGCGTATTGAACATCAACTGCCGCAGACGCTCGCTCGCGGCGTCAGTCCCGCGCAAGGGGTCGAGCGTCGCCGGAGCGGCGTCGAGCACGGCGACAAACGTCTCGCCCTGCTTGTTGCACCCGGCGGCGACGAGCAGGACGAGAGCGGAGAGCATCAGAGCGGCGCAGAAGGTTTTACTCCGTCGAGATATCACACGCCGAATCTTCTGTCGTTGATTAAACTCACCTGACATCTCGTCGTCTCTCTCCCGCCCTTTGCCTTTTAACTTTTGCCCTTGGCCTTCTTCAGTCGTGGCGCGCATCAGATTTTGCCTCCGTATGTGTAGTTGAGCTTCGCGTTGAGAGCAACCACTTCGCCTGACAGTTCACGGTAACGCGCGGGGTCGAAAGGGAGAGGCGGTTGGGTCAGAGATTTATAGGTGGCGATGCGCTGCAAGGAAGCGTCTATCCGTTCCTCGCTCAACTCGCCGCTCTGCGCGGCCTTCAAGAGCGCCTCGCGCCCGCGACGAATCAACTCCGGACGCGCGCAGATCAGCAGCATGTCTTCTCCGGCCTCGATGGCGCGCAACACCGCTTCTTCGATCTCGCAATGTTTGGCGATGGCCCCCATCTCCAAGTCGTCCGTGACGACGAGGCCGTTGTAGCCGAGTTCTTCGCGCAGGAGGCGCGTGACGATTTCGTAGTTGATGGAAGCGGGGACTAGTTTTCCGCCCGCGAAGCCTCGCAGGATGTCTATGTTGGGGAATCCGCCGTGGCTGACCATGACGGCGCGCACCATGTTGTCTTCGCGCTGGAAGAGTTCGATGTAGGGCGCGAGGTCTTGCGCCATCAGGTCGTCGTGCGAGAGTTCGATGACGGGAATCTCCTGATGCGAGTCCACCTCGCCCGCGCCGATGCCGGGGAAATGCTTGGCGCAACCCAGACAGCCCGCGCCTTGCAGACCGCGCAGATAAACCATCGTGTAGCCGAGCACTTCGCCGGGAGAGCGACCGAAGGAGCGCGAATAGAGACCGTTAGAGAGCAGGTCGCGGTCGTCGGTCATGATGGAGAGGACGGGCGCGAAGTTCATGTTGAAGCCGAGCATGCGCAGGACTTCGCCGCTGATGCGCCCGAGCGCGCGTGCGCCCGCGAGGTCGCCGTGCTGGCGAATCGTGCGCGCGGCGGGCATCGGCGTGAAGATGCGCCGCAGGCGGTCAACGAGTCCGCCCTCCTGATCAATGCCGAACAGCAGCGGCACGGGGACAAGCGCGCTCACGCCGTCGAGCAGGGCGCGCAACTGCTGCGGCGACTCGGCGTTGCGCCCGAAGATGATGACGCCGCCCGGCGTCACCTCCTCGACGAGCGCGCGCGTCGCGGCGTCCAACTCCGTGCCGGGCAGTCCGATGTAGAGCAGTTGTCCGATTTTTTGTTCGAGCGGAAGCGAGAAAAGAGATGCGGAATCAATCATGTAGAAGATATCGGCGACCAAGAAGAATAAAACTCATAAGCGCGTGACTTGCGGAAAAACTTTCCGCGCACGCTGACCCTTAGATGCAAGCAGCGACGACCGTAGATTTCAATTTAACAAGATAGACGGGATAAAAGCGAGCAGGAAGGAGAGGATTGAAAGTGAAGCGGGACGAGAAACGATCACGCAAAGACCGTCGCTTTCGATTCATCGTTCCGCGTTCCGCCTTCGACGTTTCTCTGATCCCGTCCATCCTGCACGCTTTTATCCCGCACGTCCTGTGTGCATCTCAGACGATGCGCTGGCGTATGCTGACGATCAGTTGACGCGCTTCTTCGGCTGAGAGGGTTTCTACATCAAGGCCGCGAAGCTCGTCAAGGAGGCTCTGGTTGACGGCGTCGAAGAGCGTCGCTCCGGCGGCCAGAGCGCGACGGCCCGCGCGCACGCCCGCGCGTCGCAAAGCCTGATTGTTCTGCTGCGACTGGATGCCGTTCGTCGTCGCCGCTGCGCGCGCCGCTTCCGCGAGCGGCGGGCCGCCGGTCGCGCCCGCAGTCTCCGAGACTTCGGCGAACACGTCGAGTTCGTAGCGTTCGAGACGCGCCAAAACGTCGCGCGCGCGGACGAGCACGTCCGACGGCAGGCCCGCGAGACGCGCCACCTCGATGCCGTAGGACTTCGACGCGCGCCCGCGCTCAAGACGATAGAGAAAGATGATCTCGCCCTCGCGCTCGGCGACGCGTATCTGATAGTTCTGCGCGCCGGGGAGACGTTCGGCGAGTTCGGTCAGTTCGTGATAGTGCGTGGCGAAGAGCGTCTTGGCGGCGTGCTCGGGCGAATCGTGCAGAAATTCCGCGACCGACCAAGCAATAGAAAGACCATCAAAGGTCGCCGTGCCGCGACCGATCTCGTCGAGCAGGACGAGCGAGCGCGGCGTCGCGTTGTGCAGGATGGCGGCAGTCTCGGTCATCTCAACCATGAAGGTGGAGCGTCCGCGCGAGAGGTCGTCGGATGCGCCGACGCGCGTCCAGATGCGGTCGAGGACGGGCAGGCGCGCGCGCTCGGCGGGCACGAACGAACCCATCTGCGCGAGCAGGCAGACGAGCGCGGTCTGTCGCAAAAGAGTTGACTTGCCGCCCATGTTCGGCCCGGTGATGATGAGCAGGCGATCGGTCGAGTTGTTCATGTAGAGGTCGTTCGGGATGAACGGCCCGTCGCTGAACGCGTCAATCACGGGATGACGCCCGCCGACAATCTCTATCTCGTCGCCGTCGTGCAGGACGGGACGCGTGAAGCGGCGACGGACGGCGGTCTGCGCGAGCGCGCAGAGCACGTCGAGCATGGAGAGGGCGCGCGCCGTCGCTTGCAGGCGTTTCGTCTCCCGCGCGACGCACGCGCGGAGTTCTCCGAAGAGCGTCGTTTCAAGTTCGAGGATGCGGTCTTCCGCGCCGCGCACTTTGAGTTCCCATTCCTTGAGTTCGGGCGTGGTGTAGCGTTCGGCATTGGCTAGCGTCTGTCGGCGTTCGTAATCGGCGGGCACGCGGCCCGCGCTCGCCTTCGCCACTTCGATGAAATAACCGAAGACGTTATTGAAACGCACCTTCAGGCTGTTGATGCCGGAACGCTTGCGCTCGCGCGCTTCGATGGCGACGATGGTCTGCTTGCCGTCGCGTTGGATGGCGCGCAGTTCGTCGAGTTCCTCCGAGTAGGCTGTGCGAATCACGTTCCCGTCGGAGATTTGGACGGGCGGCTCGTCGCTCAAAGCGCGCGCGAGATTGCCGCAGACTTCCGAGAGGTCGTCCGCATTTTCGCGAAGCACTTGAAGAAGGGACGACTCCGAGTCCGATAACGTCTGTCGAATCGAGGGAACCTGTTCGAGTGAACGGCGGAGCGCGGACAAATCACGCGGGTTGGCCGTGCCCATGTTGACGCGACCGATGAGACGTTCGAGGTCGGAGACATCGCGCAGCAGCGCGCGCAGGCGGTCGCGCTTGATCTGCGAGCGTTGCAAATCCTCGACCGCCGCGAGTCGCGCCTCGATCTCGCCGCGACGCACCGACGGGCGCAAGAGCCACGCGCGGAGCAGGCGTGCGCCCATCCCCGTCACGGTTTCGTCAATCACGCCGAGCAGCGTGTGCGCGCGGCCCGCGCCGCCCTGCGAGTCCGTCAGTTCGAGATTGCGGACGGTCGCGGCGTCTAAGACGAGATGATCCTGCGCTTCAAAATAGTTGATGTCTGTGACGTGTGCGGTCGCGTCGCGCTGCGTCTCGTGCGCGTAGCGCAGGCACGCGCCCGCCGCGCTGACGGCCTCCGTCTTCTGCGCCAGCCCGTAGCCCTCAAGCGTGCGGACGCCGAACTGTTCGAGCAGAAGCGACGCGCACGCCAGAGGCTCCCATAACCAATCGTCTACCGGCGTCAGAGCGGGCGCGCCTTGCGTCGAGGCGAAGGCGTGCGCGGCGGGCATGATGCGCGCGACTGCCGCACGCGGTTGCTCAGGCTGCTCCGCGTGCGCCGCATCATCTTCCGCCGCGAGCGGAAGCGGCGCGGTGTGTGCGCCCTGTCCGGTGTAGGTGTCCTTGATGAGCGGGGCGAGCGATTCGGGAAAGAGCAACTCGCGCGGGGCGTAGGATTCGATGTCGGCGCGGATACGCTGCCAAGCCTGCGCGCCGCCGGTTTCAGTAGCGCGAAATTCTCCGGTCGAGAGGTCGAGGAAGGCCGCGCCGAAGCGTTCGCCCGAACCGCAGACGGCGGCGAGATAGACGCTCTCACGCGCTTCCATCAGTTGCGGGTCAATCGCCGTCCCCGGCGTGACGACGCGGACGACTTCGCGGCGCACCAGTTTTTTAGTTTTGGAAGGGTCTTCCGTTTGCTCGCAGATGGCGACGCGGAAGCCTTTGCGGATGAGACGCGCGATGTAGCCGGAGACGGCATGATGCGGCACGCCGCACATCGGAATCGCCGCGCCGCGTTCCTTCTGGCGCGCGGTCAGCGTAATCTCCATCTCGCGCGCGCCCGTCACGGCGTCGTCGAAGAAGAGTTCGTAGAAGTCGCCCAGACGAAAGAACAGGATCGTGCCCGGATACTGCCGCTTCATCTCCTGATACTGCCGGAGCATCGGCGTGAGAGTTTGGGTCGTCATAAATGAGCCGGTCGAAAAAACTATGCGATAAGCGTTTGAGATAGAGGACGTGTGCAGTTTAATAGACGACGGGTGAACGGGCAACAAGGCAGACG
>DATLMV010000268.1:0-8324 GCA_035537095.1 Pyrinomonadaceae bacterium | reverse complement strand
ATGTAGAGCGCGGCGGGCACGCCCTTGCCGGACACGTCCGCGACGACGAAACCGATGCGCTCGTTCGGCAGCGTGAGAAGATCGAAAAGGTCGCCGCCGACCTCGCGCGCCGGACGACACATCGCGGAAATCTCGTAGCCCGTCACGCGCGGCGGATTCGACGGCAGCATCCGCTGCTGCGCTTCGTGCGCGACGGTGAACTCCGCGCGCAGCCGGTCGCGCTCCGCCGCCGCCAAAGCCTGACTCGATTCCGTCTCCTCCGTCGCTTCCGCCGCCGCCCTGCCCTTCCAACTCAACACGAGCGCGCCGACGAGCATCAGCCCCACTCCCGCCAGCGCGCGATAGCCCGAGCCGCGCAGCACCGGCGAAGGCTGCACGACGAGCGACCATGACACCCGTATCGCGTCTGACGCGTGCAGCGCGACGAGCAGCGTGAGCAGGTCGAAGCGGCGGATAATCTGGTCGAGCGCGATGATGACCAGCGCGGCTGTGACCCATGCCGCCCACGCTGACGAGCGGTAAATCGTCTCGTTCAGAATCCAGATGCCGCCGATGAGGAGTCCGACGACGCGTGCGATGCGCGGGGCGCGCGCGTAGAAGACGACGAGCGGGAGCAGAAACGCGTAGAGCCCGTAGAGCCCATAATCAATCGGTCGAATCAGAGCGATGATCGCGGGCGCGCCTGAGACGATGGAACTGAGCAGCGGGCCTTCCAACTTCAACGCGCCGAAGATGCCGCTCGCCGCCACCAGATACGGTATCGCGCACAGGAATAATCCCAGAAGGATGCCCGCAGCGATGGCGCGCCCGACGGGCCGCGAAGTCAGTCGCCCGCGCAACAACGCCTCGAAAGTGGCAATCTGCGGCGTCTGCGTGCGGCGCGCGTAGATGCGCCCCGCGCCCCACACCAGAGCGATGGCGAGCGCATAGAAGAATGGCAGCGCGAGCAGGTTGAGGGCGACCCCCAGAAGCGACAGCGGGTTGCT
Source organism: Pyrinomonadaceae bacterium (assembly GCA_035537095.1). Classification (GTDB taxonomy): domain Bacteria; phylum Acidobacteriota; class Blastocatellia; order Pyrinomonadales; family Pyrinomonadaceae; genus DASWNP01. Next base: position 7,338 of record DATLMV010000268.1, on the reverse strand, counting down.
GCCCTCGGCGTTGCGGTTCATCAACTGCTGGTCGAAGCTGCCGTAAAACTGCCAGACGACGCCGGGCAGATAAACCACGCCCAAGAGCACGAAGGTCGAGAGGAAATTCAACTCCCTGCGCGCCCACGCGAGCAGGCAGAAGGCCAACGTCCCGAGCCCCAACAGGATGGCGTATAAGACCGACAACAGTTCGGTCAGTTTATACGCCGAGAGGCGGTTGCGCGACTCGTCCACGAAGCGCGGCGCGAAGCTCGAACTGAGTTCGATACGCCGCACGCTCTCGCCGCGCACGAGGCTCTCGACGCGCAACTTTAAACGGTCTTCCTGCGGTATCGCCCTCTCCCAAGTGAAACGCACGCCCTGCGCCACGCCCACCTCCGAGACGAGCGCGAACTCTTTCGCCGCCTCGACGCCCACCAATCCTTCGAGCGCGCCCTGCGCCGCACGCCTGCTCGCCTCGGCGGGCACGCTCTCCTTTGTCTCTTGTGCTCCCGGCGTCGGAGACGGAGACGGCGTTGCTGCGGCGTCACGAATCTCGTAGGCCAAGACCTGACCGCCCGCGTTCAAATCAACGCTGTAGCTCTGTTTCTGCTGCGCGGGTTCGACGAGCATCACGGTGGTCGTGACGGGCGAGAGCAGGGAAGTCTCGGCGCGACGCGGTTGGAGAGTGAGATAGTATTCGGTCGTCGGGTTCGCGGTCGCGTTGAGGCGCGGCAGCCAGTTGCGCGTGTCGAGCCCGAGGCGTGCGGCTTCGGCGTGGGCGCGCGCGATGGCCTGCGAGCGGTCGAGCTTGTAATCCCAACGCGTGCCCGCGTCATAGCGCGGCATCGCCCATGCGAGCACGACGACGCCCGCCAGCGCGAGCAGAAAGAGGACGGGGAAGGGACTGCGTTGTTCTCGTTTGTCGTCCATCAAGCGTTCCCGTCGGCCTCCAAGCGAACGACGACGGCGGTCAAATCGTCCTCCATGCTCGCACGCTTGATGCGCCGCGCCTGCTTCTCCAACGACCGCGCGAGCGTCGCTTGCAGCGAGCTTGCTTTGCGCGCACGCTCGTTCAGGATACCCGTCGCCCAACTCTCGGCGGCACGCGGGTCGTCGCCGAAGCTTCGCGCGACTCCGTCCGTGTAGAAGATAACGGCGTCGCCCGCGCCCAACGCGACCGACGCTTCGCGCACCGTGCAGCTAACGTCGAGCCCCTCGCCCAAAGGAACAGCAACTTCCTGCTCCCGCGTGTAGGTCAGACTCCCGCGCGGCTCTCCGCCGTCCGCCTGATGTTTACGCAGCACGACTTCCGGATACGCGCCCGTGCAGGCGTAATCGAGCGTCCGCCCGTCGCGGTCAACGATGGCATAGACGAGCGCGAGCGCCTGTCCCTCTTCGAGCATCGGCGTGAGCCGCGCTTGCAGGTCGCAGATGATCTCGCTCGGCTTGTGCCGGTCGTTTAAGCGCGGCATCAGAAAGCCTTTGGCGAAGGCGATAATCATCGCGGCCTCAAGGCCGTGGCTGCCGCCTTCGGCGACGAAGACGCCGAGCCGTTTGTCGTCGAGGACAAAGAGGTCGTAGAAGTCGCCGCCGACGACGTGCGCCGGACGACAGACGGCGGCGATGTTCAAACCCGCAACATCGGGAATCGTCTGCGGCAGCAGACGCACCTGCGCCTCGCGCGCCGCGCTCACCTCGGCCTGTAGCACCAAACGCTCCGCCAGATGCCGCGCGTAGAGCGGTCGCACCTGCGCCTCCGTGTATTCGCGCCCCTTGTAGAGAAAGAACAGTTCGACGAGAAAAAATCCGGCGGCGATGGCGAGCGACATGTAGCCCGCGCGATAGAGCGTCGGCACGGTCTGCGCCGCGAGATAGATGGCGAAACTGGCGAGCGAAGAGGCCGCGAGCGCGACGATGACGGTCAGGAAGTCGAAGGCGAAGAAGGGAACGAGGAGCGCGGCTGCCGACACCGCCGCGAGCAGCATTCCGGCGGTGAAGGTCATCGGCCTATCTTGAAAGATGTTGACGCTCGTGATGAAGGCAAGCGTGATCAGGATGGCGAGCAGGACACGGTTTGAACGCACGCGCCCGTGCAGAAACGAGAGCGGCAGCAGCAGCCCCGGCACGGCCATCACGATGGCTCCGAGCGGCGCGGTCATCAGCGGCAGAAGCGACGGGGTATGACCGAGCAGGATGCCGTAGGTCTTATCCATCAGGCCGCTGCCCGCGCTCGCGCTCGACGCCCACGGCAGCATCACGAGCGCGCGCGCCAGCAGTATCCAGCCGCCGACGGCGCAGCCGACGCAGACCGCCCGCGCGACGTTCTTCGAGAAAATCCTTCCGGTCAACAGCGCGTCGAGCGAGGTCAGTTTGCCGGGGAAGGCTTCGCGCGTGTCGCCCTCGCTGCTCCCGTAGGCCAGACCGATGACGAGCCCGAGCATGATGAAGACGATCAGCGTCGTCGCTATCATGAACCAGAACATCACCGTCGGGTTGACGTTCGTTTGTAGGCTGAACTTGTGGAAATCCGTTTGCAGCGCGATGAACATGTAAGAGGCCGCGACGGCGAGACATAACAGGAGGCTGCGCCCGTGCGCGACCTCTTTTTGACGCGCGCGCTGGATGTAGCGATAGAGCCCGTAGAGCGCGAAGATGAAGATCAGCAGATAGCTGAGCCCGATGGCGACGATGGGCGCGACGGCGTGGTTGATCAAATTCCGCGACGCGTAGCCGCTGTCAATCTTGGTCGTCAACTCCTGACCGATAACGGCGTCGCCTGCCACCGTGATCGCGGTCTTGAAGTTCATCTCCGGCAGCGACTCGAATCTGTGAGTCCATGTGTAGCGGCGCGAGACGTTGTTGAAGCTGCGCTGCTCCGTCATCTCCGGCTCGCCCGAGAGCGGCAGATTCTCCCGCGCGGCGAGCGCGCGCATCGCCTCTCCGGCGCGCGCCCTCGAAGCCGGTTCGCCTCTATCCGCCGATTCTTGATTGGGCGACGGCGTGTGGATAAAACCGTTGGGCTTCCCGTCCGGCGCGAGCATCACCTCCAGCTTCTCCGCGCCGCTGCGCGACATGAAAACGGTGTGCACCTGCGCGTCGGGAAACAGTCGGCGCAGGCGCTCGACGTTCGCGTCGCTGGCGTGCAGGCGAAAATAGAGATGACGGTCGTTGTCCGGGTCAATCTTGCAGCCCGTCCGCCAGCGTTCGACGTTGAGGCCCAACTCGCGCGCCGCGTAATCCGCCGAGATGCGCAAAGCATCGTCGCGCCCGACCGTCAGCCCGACCTTCATGTTCGGGTCGGTTCTTCTGACGAGCATCGCGCCCGCCAGATATGCGAGCGGCGAGAGGACGAGAAACAACATCCACAACACGCGCGCCCGCTGCGACAGCGCGGCGGTGGAGAATATCTTCGAGGAGATTTTTTTCGACATCTGATGATGCGGTCAGCGTGCAGAAAGGCAGGATGATTGCCGCTCGTTTCGGGAGTCGCGGCTCGTTTCGTCGCCGCGACCATCGTTCAAACGAGCGACATCAAACGGAGACGAAAGTTCAGCCGTCGAGAAACTAAAACGCGTTCGCCGTTCCCGAAACTTCTCGACGCGGATTATAACCGCGTCAAAAGCCCGTCATCAAATTGAACGCGCGCCGCGCCCGGTTGTTGATTAGCATCGCAGGTCAGTTTGAAAACGTGAGCCGCATCAATGTCGGCTGGTAATTTCCTGCCAACTCACTACGTTGATTCGTGTTGTGTTGACGGCGGCCTCGTGATATATGAGACGCGAAAAACCTTTGCGCCCGCCGTCCCTCGCTCACACATTTCGACGGCGCGCGAATCGAGCGCGAACGAACCGAGATGAGCAAACTTCGCAGCTACTTCCATGTCGCCTTCCTGACGACGCTCAACATCATTCTCTACGCGTTGACCTACGGGCGTTTCGTGTGGCTTGAGGGACGCGTGCGCGGCGGCGTCTTTCGGAATTGGGCGCGCCGTTTTCGCTATCGCCCGCAGCGGTTCGCGCGCCCGACGACCGAGCAGGAGATCGTTGACCTGATCAAGAACTCGCGGAGCTTGAGATTCTTCGGCTCCGCGCATTCCTTCAACGAGGGCGTGGTGACGGACGAGACGCTCGTCTCGCTCGACGCATACAGCGGCCTCGTCTGGAAGGATTTGCCGAGCAGGCGGATGGCTTTCAAGGCTGGCACGCGCGTCCGCGACATCGTTGATTGCCTGCTCGAAGATAATCTCGCCTTCGTCGCGCTGCCCTCGCACGACGCGCAGAGCATCGGCGGCATTCTCTCGACCGACGTGCACGGCACGGGGCGCGATTGGGGATTCGTCAGCCAGTCGGTCGTCAGTCTCAAACTGATTGACGGCACGGGCCGGATACACGAGTGCGGCCCGTCGGACGACCTTTTCAAGGCGGCAATCGGCGGCGTCGGCGCGGCGTGGGTCATCTCGGAAGTGGTGGTTCAGGCGGTCGAACGCTTCAACGTCGAGCAGAAGGTTTATCTCTCCGACATCACGACGGTCGAGCGCAATCTCGATCAACTCTTACGAGACAACCAGCACTTCAGCCTCTATCTCTTCCCCTTCACCAATATCTGTCAGGTCAACACGTGGCGCAGCACGAACGACGCGCAGTCCTTCTTCGGGCCGGTGCGCGAGTTCGTCAGCATCTCGATAGACGCGCTGCTCGCCGCTTGGTTCGGCAACTTCATGGCCTACACGGGCCTCCTGCCCGCGCTCTCCGACGGCACGCATCGCATCAAGCGCGGCACGAATCTCGTCCTCGAAAGCAACAAGGCTTTCAACCGGACGATCTATCACCTGCATCAGGAGTTGGAATTTACCGTCCCCTTCGACGAGACGTTCGAGGTCTGCCGTCGCTTCATCAAACTCTACGAGGAGATGTACGACAAGAATTTACCCTACACGCTCTTTGAGGTGCGCTTCACGCCGCCCGACCACGACCTGACCCTCATCGGGGCCGGACGCGGGCGACGCTCCACTTGGCTCGACCTCGTCTGCAACGACTCGCACGGCTTCGAGACGTACTACGCGGAGGCGGAAAAAGTTCTAAAGGAGATCGGAGCGCGCCCGCATCTCGGCAAGTTCTGCCGCACGTTCACGCAGGCAGACCTGCTGCGACTGCACGGGCCGCACTTCCAGAAGTTTCAACAACTCGTCGCCGCGCACGACCCGCAAGGCAAGTTCGCCAACGCGCTAACGCGCCGACTCTTTTGACCTCTACTCACAGAGCCGCAACGCTTTTTGACGCCCACCGGCAACGCGCCGCTTTTACGATGTACGCGCGCCGCTTTCTATAACTCGCCGCCGCTGCTCAACCGACGCACGTCGGATGCCCGCAGTCACAGATTATCTTCTGATTATCGTCAAGCGTGTTGTTCGTCGTCTCGCCGACGTTTTCGCAGTAGGGGCTGCAAAAGTCGCTGTCCTGAGTCGCCGGACAGTTGCAGACGCCGTGCGTGCAGATTTTATCGTCCATGTTCATCGCCGCTGAGTCCTCCGGGTCTTAAAATTACAGGTGAGCCATAGAGGAAAGGCAAAAGCAAAAGGGTAAAAGGCAAAAGGGAAATCTTTAACCTGTGCCTTTGTCTATGTGTCCGCTATGGCTGTCGGGAAATCTATTGATGCGGCGCGCAAGCCGCGCGTCGAAAATATTCCCGCGCGGTGCGGGGTGTCAACCGCGAGATGTGAGACGCTTGAGATTGGGTTATAATCCGGAGCGTAGTCAAACAACTATTTCCATCGAACGAAACAGTTTCAATCAAACGAACCTTCGCGGAGTTTGCCCATGAGAAGCTTGCTTGTCTTAACTTTTGTCTTCGTCGTCGTCGCCGCCGCATTCGCACAGAACTCTTCGCGCCGGACAACGGCGGCGCGCGGCGGCATCCCCACGGGCTACTGGCCGGAGGAGCGGAGCCGCGCCGTGCTCGACAAGACGCAAACCCTGCGTCTCGCGCCCGAACTCGCGCACCTGACGGAGGGCGAGCGCGTCGCCGTCGGCAAGCTGCTTGAGGTCGGCAAGATTTCGCAGGAGATTTTCGAGATGCAGCGGCATCCGCAGGCGCGCGCAAGTGTCGCCCGTCTCTCGCAACTCGACAAGCAACTCGGCTCGCCCGCCGCGACACAGAATCTCTTGTCGCTCTATCGTCTCAGTCAGGGGCCGATTGCGACGACTCTGGAGAACAAGCGCGAGCCGTTTCTGCCCGTTGACCCGACGCAACCGGGAAAGGGCGTCTATCCGTGGGGCGTGAAGAAGGAGGAGATAGAGACTTTCCTCGCGGCGCATCCCGAACGGCGCGAGTCCATCCTCGACCAGCGCACGGTCGTGCGTCGCAGCACGGCGGAAAACCTCCGGCGCGACCTCGGCAAGCTCCGGCAGTATCCCGTCCTCGACACGCTGCACCCGTCGCTCCGGCGCGACTTGGAAGCCACGCTCGCGCGCCCCGACGCGAAGGGCTTCTACGCCGTCCCTTATTCGGTCGCCTACGCCGACGAACTGATTCGCGCGCACGCGCTCCTGAACGAGGCCGCCGACGCTCTGCAAAAAGATGACGAGGAGTTTGCACGCTTCCTCCGCAACCGCAGCCGCGATCTTTTGTCCAACGATTACGAGTCGGGCGACGCCGCGTGGGTCACGGGTCGCTTCAAGCATCTCAACGCGCAGATCGGCTCCTACGAGGTCTATGACGACGAACTGTTCGGCGTCAAAACCTTCTTCGCCTTCAGCCTGTTGAGCACGCGCCCGCAGGAGACGGAGACGCTCCGCGCGGCGATGAAGGGCTTGCAGGCGCTCGAAGATTCGCTGCCCTTCGAGCAGCACAAGCGCGTGCGCGAAGACATCCCCGTCGGCGTCTATGACGTGATTGCCGACTTCGGGCAGGCGCGCGGCCCAAACACCGCGACCATCCTCCCCAACGAGAGTTATCTCGCGCGCCGCTACGGTCGCACGATTCTCCTGCGCGCCAACATCATGCGTCATCCCGAAATGTTCACCGGGACGAGCAGCGCGTGGGCGGCGGCGGTTGCACCCGAGCACAAAAACGAACTGACGCCCGACGGGAACTTTTATCGCACGCTCTGGCACGAGGTCGGCCACTATCTCGGCGTTGACCTGACAAAGGGCGGGCAAGACCTCGACACCGTGTTGCAAGACACTTCGAGCCTCTTGGAGGAGATGAAAGCGGATCTGGTTTCGCTCTACGTCGGCGAGGCGTTGCGCAAGCAGGGCTACTACACGGACGAACGCCTCCGCGCCCTCTACGCGAGCGGCATCAACCGCGTCTTGCAGAACAACAAGCCGCGCCGCGACCAGCCCTACAACACCATGC
>DATLMV010000267.1:0-5241 GCA_035537095.1 Pyrinomonadaceae bacterium | reverse complement strand
TATTTTGTCGCACCCGCTCCGGTTCGAGGCGTTTTTTTTTTACTGCGCGGACTCTTCCGTTCCCGTCTCGCCCGTCTCCTCGGGCCCAGCGTTTTCGGCGGGAGTCTCGGTCGGCGTCGCCGGTTGCGCCGCGACCGCACCGCCGCTGCCGCCGCCTTCGGCGGAGACGATGACGGGCACGTCCACCGAGACTTCACGGTGGAGGCGCACCGCGACGGTGAACTCGCCCGTCTCCTTGATCGCCTCGCGCAGGGTGATGCGGCGACGGTCGAACTCGAAGCCCTTGCCCTTGAGAGCTTCGGCGATGTCCATCGAGGTCACGGAACCGTAGAGGATGCCGTGCTCGCCGACCTTGCGCTCGAAGTTGAGCGTGATGGACTTCAGAAGCGCGGCCTGCGCTTCCGCGCCCGAACGCTCTTTGGCTTCACGACGCAGGAGCGCGGCGCGTTCCTGTTCAATCTGCTTGACGTTGCTCGCCGTCGCTTGCACGGCCAGCTTGCGCGGCAGCAGGTAGTTGCGCGCGTAACCGGCTTTGACTTTGACGATCTCGCCGCGCGCACCCAAATTTTCTACGTCTTCACGTAGGAGGACGTTGGTGGTTGCCATCTCTTTTCTACCTTTCTCTCGCTCTAGTCGGCGGCGTATGGAAGCAGCGCGATGTTGCGCGCGCGCTTGATGGCTTCGGCCAGCATGCGTTGATGCGACGCGCACGAACCCGAAATGCGGCGGGGCAGAACCTTGCCGCGCTCCGGAATATAGTTCTGCAACAGTTTCACATCCTTGAAATCAATGATGTCAACCTTGTCCAGACAGAAGCGACAGACCTTCCGGCGACGCATCCGCCGCCCCTGCGCGCCGCCGCGCCCGCCGCGCTCGCGCCCGCCGCCAAACGATGAACCTCCGCCATCGTCGTCCATATCGAAATCACGTTCACGGTCATTAAAATTTCTCGACATAATCTCTTCTCTACCTTTTCAGAAGCGACTCACAAGGGCTGCCAGCGTGACTGACTCACGCCCCGCACGCGTTCTCCGAAGTCGCGGTCTTTCCCGTAAGCACCATGATGCGCGCGCGCGACGCTTTCTAGCGTCGCATGCGTCTCCCGCGCTCAGTCGTCATCGTCTCCCACGCCGACCGGCGCTCTCGACGCGCTCCCCACGCCCGCGCCCGCCATCGCTGCGCCGGGACGCTTGCTCGCCTTACGCACGCGACGCTCCTTGAGCTTCTCGGCGCGGCGGCGGTCTTCGTCCACGCGGACGGTGAGATAGCGCAAGACCTGATCGCTGACGCGCATGCGGCGTTCGAGTTCGGCGATCTCGCGTCCCGAGCCCGCGACCTCGAAGAGGATGTAGATGCCCTCGGTTTTACGACCGATGCGGTAGGCGAGCGAGCGCCGCCCCATCAGTTCATTCTTGGTGACGCTGCCGCCCTGTTCGGTGATGATATGTTGAAGGTTATCCGTCAGGCGTGTGACCTCATCCTCGCCCGTGTCGGGGTCAACGATGAAGACAACTTCATAGATTCTCTGCTCTGCCAAAATCATCCTCCTTTTGGATGTCTAGCCTCAACTATGACGGTTGAAGCAAGAAGGAAATAACCGGTGAATCGTGAATCGTCAATCGTGAATAGAGAAAACCTTCGTTCTTTCTATTCACGATTTACGATTCACTATTTACCCGTTGTGTTGTGCCATTGCTTTGTCAATGCCGTCGCGGACGACGGCTCGCAGCGCCTCTGCGCTCCGTTCTAAAATTTTCCCGAGTTCGGCGCGCTCGCTCTGCGAAAAACGTTCGAGGACGAAACGCGCCGTGTCGCTCACCGGATGCTCGGGTTGAATGCCGATGCGCAGGCGAATGAACTCATCCGTGCCGAGCGTGGCGATGATGTTCTTCAAGCCCTTCTGCCCGCCGCTCGAACCGCGTGGCCGCAGGCGTATCGTGCCGAAGGGCAAAGCGATGTCGTCGCTGATGACGACGAGGTCGCGCGCTGCTTGAAAGTCTGCGCGCTTGCGGACGAGACACGCGACCGACTCGCCGCTCAGGTTCATGTAGGTCTGCGGCTTCGCCAACTCGACCCGGCGGCCTTCAATCTCCGCCGAGCCGAGAAGCGCACGACACTCCGCGCGCTTAATCTCGCGTCCGGCCTCGCGCGCCAGCAAATCGGCGAGCATGAAGCCGAGATTATGTCGCGTCAACTCATACTGCGCGCCCGGATTGCCCAAGCCCACGATTAACATAAGGCAAAAGGAGAAAGTTAAAAGGTAAAAGTGAAAGAGGCCCGGTCGCGCCAGACTCCCGCCTGTTCCCTTTTGCCCTCTGAACGCTATTCGGCTTCGTCTTCCTTCTTGCCCTTGCCGATAACTTCAGGCTCAGCCGGAGTCTCTTCGTCAGCAGGCGCAGCCGCTTCCTCTTCCTCACGGATAACGCCGACCGTCGCAATCACGGTTTCGGGCGCGGTGAGAATCTGGACGTTCTCGTCGGTGGGAAGGTCGGAGGCGTGCAGCACGTCGTGGATGCCGAGATTGGAAACGTCGGCATTGATGGCTTCGGGGATGAAACGCGGCTGGCAGCTAATCTCGATTTCGCGCACGAGTTGTTCGAGCACGCCGCCCTCTTTGACGCCGACGGGGTCGCCCACCAGATGCAAAGGCACGGTCACTTCGACCTTCTGCCCGCGCACCAGACGACGCAGGTCGGCATGCACCAGACGCCCGCGCAAAGGATCAATCTGCCTGTCGAGAAACAGCACTTCGCTCGCGCCGACGCCTTCAACGTCGAGCGTGAAGATGGTGTTGTGTCCCGTGTCGGAACGAAGAATCGCCGCCAACTCGCGCAACGGCGCGGCTGCCGAAACGGCCTCGCCCTCGCTGCCGTAAATCGTCAAGGGAACCATGCCCCGCACGCGCAAGCGACGCGCGTCGTTTTTCCCGCGCCCCTCGCGCCGCTCGGCGCGCACCGTAATCTCTTTTCTCTCTGCCATTACTCTCTCCCCAACTAGTAAATCGTGAATCGTAAATCGTGAATAGAAACACGGTGAATCACGTCATCTATTAACGATTTACGATTCACGATTTACTACGTTCAGTCTTTGCCCTTCACACGAAGAGCGAGGAGACGCTCGTCTCCTCATGGATTGACTTGATCGCTTTCGCCAGTAGCGGCGCGATGCTCAAAACCTTGATGCTCTCCAAGCGGCACGCGTCGTCCTTCAAGGGAATCGTGTTGGTCGTCACCAACTGCTCCATCTCCGAAATCGCCAACTGTTCGCACGCTTTACCGGACAAGACCGGATGCGTGAAACATGCGTGGATGCGGTCGGCTCCGGCCTTCCTGAGCGCCGCCGCAACCTTCGTCAGCGAGCCGCCCGTGTCGCACATGTCATCAACTATCAGACAATTTCTCCCGCGCACGTCGCCGACGATGTTCATCACCTCCGCCACGTTCGCCTTCTCGCGCCGCTTGTCGCAGAGAGCCAACTCCGCGTCCAGACGTTTGGCGTAAGCGCGCGCGCGTTCCGCCCCGCCCGTGTCCGGCGCGACGACCGTCAGGCTAGGCATCGGGTTTTCCTGATAGTGGCCGATCATCGCGGGCGCGGCGAAGAGGTGGTCAACCGGAATATCAAAGAAGCCCTGAATCTGCGCGGCGTGCAAGTCCATCGTCAGGATGCGGTCGGCTCCGGCGGTGGCAATCAGGTTGGCCGCGAGCTTGGCGGCAATCGGCACGCGCGGGCGGTCTTTCTTATCCGAACGCGCGTAACCGAAGTACGGAATCACAGCCGTCACGCGCTCGGCAGACGAACGACGAAAGGCGTCGAGCATGACGAGCAGTTCCATCAGGTGCGAGTCGGTCGGAGGGCAGGTCGGCTGGACGATGAAGACATCCGCGCCGCGCACGTTCTCCGTGATCTGAAAATTGAACTCGCCGTCCGAGAAGCGTCCCGTCGTGGCGTTGCCGGGGTCGCAACTCAGGTTGTTGCAAATCTCGTCGGTCAACTGCCGGTTCGCGTTGCCCGAAAAGACTTTGATGCCGCCCGTAGTGCTCATAAGCAAGTGAGAAGTGACAAGTGACAAGTGACAAGACGCCGCTCGTCTTGTCCGCTCGTCACTTGTCAACGCAATTTGGCTGGGGCGGAAGGATTCGAACCTACGAATGCCGGATCCAAAGACCGGTGCCTTACCACTTGGCGACGCCCCAATTTCTTCCCGACCCTCACGCGCCGCGCTCGACATACCGCGCGCACGCCCCGAGAGCATCCATGTAGCCTTCACGCGAAAGCGTCTCACACGCGAAGACCTGCCAGCCCGCCTCCGCACGCGCGAGCACTTCGCGCGCCCGCTCCGCTTCCGCCCTGTTCTCATAAATGCCGAAGACGCTCGCGCCGCTCCCCGCCAGCAACGCGGACTGCGCGCCCGCCGCAAGCAGGGCATCCCTCGCGCGCTCGATTTCGGGTTGGAGACGGAAAATCACCGGCTCGAAATCGTTGCGCAGGTCTTCATAGAGCGAAACCGAATTTTGAGCCTCTACGCGCGAAATAGGCAGATTAACGGGGCTCTCCGGCTTTGTCAAGGTGCGGGCGTTCAGGAGTTTGTAAGCTTCAACGGTCGAGACTCGCGCGTCCGGCATGACGACCACGAGCGGCCTCTCCGCGACATCCGCGAGCGGCGTTATCTCGGTTCCCAGACCCGTGCCGAGCGCCGTCCCGCCCGTGAAAAAGAAGGGCACGTCTGCGCCCAGACGCGCCCCGATCTCGTCGAGTTCCACGCGCGTCGTCTCGATCTCCCACAGACGCGACAGTCCGAGCAGGGCCGCCGCCGCGTCCGTCGAGCCGCCGCCGAGTCCCGCCTGCGACGGAATCCGCTTCTCCAACATCACGCGCGCGCCCTTCCGCACGCCGTAACACTCACGCAGAGCACGCGCGGCACGCGTCACCAGATTCGTCTCGTCAACGGGAATGCCTTCCGTCGTGCATTCGAGTTCAAAACCTTCGCCCGCGCGCGTCTCGAAGGTCAGGAGGTCGTGCAGCGTGATGGTCTGAAAAATCGTGCGGATTTCGTGAAAGCCATCGGCGCGCTTGCCGAGGACGCGCAAGGAGAGGTTGATTTTGGCGTGGGCGGGGAGCGTAAAGCGTTCTGGAGACACGAGAAAGCGGCTGACCTCTCCTGTGGGAAAGAAGCGCCAGCCGCCCCGTCCTGCTTCCGGTTGTAAAAGAGACCGAACAGGCGTCAGCGCATCATGAAGACCT
>DATLMV010000266.1:0-5774 GCA_035537095.1 Pyrinomonadaceae bacterium | reverse complement strand
TCGAAGCGTTCAAGCCGCTGCCGTGCGGATGCGTCGCGGCGGTGCACCGCACGCTCGATCCGGGATTGTCGGTGTTATCGCTCGAGGCCAAGGGAACCTACTGCGGCTGGATCGATCACACGCTGGGTCGTTTTGCCGCCGTGCCGTCGGGAGTGGTGAACGAGCTCGAATTTGCGGAGCTTGACGAAGACTAGAACCCCATCAGGCACGTTCCGCCCACTCGCGGGCGCGCGCCTCAGCTTCGGCCTTCGTCTGCCCGTAGATGTTGAGCGGCGCGGGCCTGTCTGTTTCGGTGTAAGGACTGCGCTTCGCGCCGTCGAAGACGAGGTCTGAAGAGAAGGTCAGCAAGGCCGCGCCGCGCCGCGCGCAAGCGTCTGCCAGCACCGACGGGCCGCACGCATTCTCGCGCCTGCACGCTTCGGGTTCGCGCTCCGCATCGTCCACGCGCACGTACCCGGCGGCGTTGACGACCGCCCACGGGTCATACTCCGCGAGCGCGGCCTCGACCGAGCGCGCGTCGGCGATGTCCATCTCGCGGCGCGAGAGCAGACGATAGGAGAGGCCACGCACCTCGCAGAGCCGCGCAAAGGCTTTGCCGAGCGTGCCGGTCGCGCCGTTGATCAAGAGCGTCCGCGTCGTGCCTCTCGTCATCTTAACTCCCTGCGGCGTCGCCGTCTGGGCGGCGTGCGGCGGATACTGCAAGCGTTCGAGCCTGTGCCACCAACCCGGCGCATCCAGCACCGGATGATCGTGCGCGCGTCCTGCGGCCAAGTCCTTGAGCATCGCGGCGAGCGCGGTCGGGCGCGGCTGCGGCGCGCGTAAATCATAGACGCCGGGTTCGTAGCGTCCCTCGGCGCGCGTCAGAAGGTTGTGCCAATCGTACGCACCGAGAAGCGACCACGCCGTCACCGCGCGCACGTCCGCGCCCTCCGTTCGACGTAAACTCTCTGCGCCCTCCCAGACCTCCTTCAACCAGCGCAACTGTTCTTCGCGCGTGCAACCCAGATGCGCCTCCGTCATCGCGAGCGGCAGAGCGTAACGCTCCCAAGCCTCCTTCAACAGCGCGCGCGGCCCCGCCAGACCTTCCGCGCACACGCGCACGGCCTCGACATCGGCATACCTGTGCCTGCCGTTTCCGCCGTGCGTCCGCGCGGGATAACGCGCGAGACGTTCGTCGAGGAAGCGTTCGCTCGTCAGGTAATGATTGATGCCGAGGATGTCCGGCGGGCACGGGTTCGCCTCGAACCATTCAAGCTCCGACGCCTCGACGCCGACGACCTTCAGCAGATAACGCCGCATCGGATGCCCGCGCCCGACGCGTCCCGCGAGCAGGTCGAAAGAGAGCCAGCGACGCTCGTTCTCAAACTCCGCCTGATAAGCCAGAGAGCGCGTGCTGAAAGTCTTGCCCAAATCTTCCGTCTGGATTAGCTGCGCGGCAGGATTGACTTCGCGTATCGCGCGCATCGAGAGCACGACGGCGCGACATTGCGTGAGCAGCGCGCGGGCGAAGGTCAGCGCGTCGCAAGCGTGCGGATACCAATGGCCGTAGAGACCGCTGAACCGCGCGGTGGTGAGCGGTTCGTTGACCGGCGTGTACTGTTCGACGTGAGGATAACGCTCGGCGACGGCGCGCGCGTAGGCCGCGAGCTTTTCGGGGAAGGCCGGGTCAACGAGGCTCGTCGTGCGCGGCCCGCTGCCGTGATGGACGAGGCCGACGATGGGGCGGATGCCGAGTTCGCGCAGGCGCGCGAGACGTGCATCCGCCCAAGACCAATCGGCGCGCTCCAAACCTTCGGGCGCGGTGCGTTCCCAGAGAACGGGATAACGCATGGCGCGGACGCCGAGCCCGGCGAAGAGTTCGAGGTCAGAGGGCCGGAGCGCGTGGCCGTTCAACTCCAACTGGTCGAAGTACTCTTCGCCGACACGGTTGACCGTGCACTCGACCCCGGCCCACAACTCGATGTTCGAGATGTCGTCTGGCTGCATTCGGCATCTCTCCCCTAGCGCGCGTCTTTAACGAGTGGTCAGGGCCAACCCGGTTGAGAGCGTGCGGTTGCCGTTGCCGTTCCCGTTGCCGTTCCCGTTACCGTTGCGCGACGGTTGGGCGTGAACGGTCGTCAAGACCTGCGAGCGTTTCGCATCGTTGATCTTGGCATAGACGGTCAGAGCCTGCGCGACGATCTGATCCATGTTGTAATACTTGTAGGTCGCCAGACGCCCGACGAAGTGCACGCCCTGCGTCGCATCGGCGAGCGCCTTATACTTCGTGTAAAGCTCGGCGTTCTCCTTGCGCGGCACGGGATAATACGGGTCGCCCTCGGCGCGCGGAAACTCATAGACGATGCTCGTCTTCTTGTGCTCCTGCCCGGTCAGATACTTGAACTCCGTGATGCGCGTGTAGGGCTGCTCGTTCGGATAGTTGACGACCGGCGCGGTCTGGAACGTCTCCGTGTTGTGCGTCTCGTGCTTGAACTCAAGCGAGCGATAGGGCAGCTTCCCGTAGCGATAATCGAAGTAGGCATCCACCGGCCCCGTGTAGATCATCTCGCGGTAGGGAATATCTTTCTGAATCTCTCGATAATCGCAGTTGAGCATAATCTTGATGTTCGGGTGGTCGAGCATCTTCTCGAACATGCGCGTGAAGCCGTGCAGCGGCATGGCTTGATAAGAGTCCGTGAAGTAACGGTCGTCGCGGTTGGTGCGCGTCGGCACGCGCGCCGTCACGGAGGCATCGAGCTCCGAAGGGTCTAAGCCCCATTGCTTGCGCGTGTAGTTGCGGAAGAACTTCTCATACAACTCGCGCCCGACCTTGCTGACGACGACATCCTCCGAGGTGCGGATGTTCTCGCAGGGCTCGGCCACCGTGGCGAAGAACTCTTCGACCTGAAAGGCGGTCAGGTTCAGGCCGTAGAGCTTGTTGATCGTGTCCAAGTTAATCGGGATGGGCACGAGTTGGCCGTCAACGTTGGCGAGCACGCGGTGCATGTACGAACGCCATTCGGTGAACTGCGACAGGTACTCGAAGACATCGCGCGAGTTGGTGTGGAAGATGTGCGGCCCGTACTTGTGTACGAGAATCCCTTCGTCGTTGTAATGGTCGTATGCGTTGCCGCCGATGTGCGGGCGCTTATCGCAGATTAAGACCTTTTTATTAGAGCCGCGCGCCAGACGCTCCGCCAGCACGCTCCCGGCAAACCCCGCCCCGACTATCAAATAATCAAACATCTCTTGCTCTCCTCCCCAGTCCGTGAAAACCGAGTTATATAAATTAACTTTGCAATCAATCACCCGTCATAAACGCGCCCACCGCCGCCGCCCTCGCGGCACGCACCGCAGGAACGACAGCCGGAGTCTGCGTCGGCGTCGCCGCCTGCGCGCGCCGCGCGCTCACGACATCCTCGATCAGTTCGCGCATTCGTCCCCACGTCCTGTCCCAAGATGTCTGCGCGAGGAACGCATCAATCTCGCCCATCCGCGCCGCGCTGTTGTCGTCGAGCGCCGCTTCGCACGCCGCGACAAACTCCGCCGCCGTGTCTGCGATGTGAACCATCCCGGACTCGCCGTAGGGTCGCACCACGTCGCGGATCGAAGTCGAGACGACGGGGCGTCCGGCGGCCAAGTATTCGGGCGTCTTGGTCGGGCTGATAAAGCGCGTGGACTCGTTCAAAGCAAACGGCATCAGCGCGACATCCCAACCGGCGAGATACGCGGGCAGTTCGCCGTAAGACTTGCCGCCGAGATAATGGATGTTGTCGCGTTGCGGCAACTCCGCAGGGTCTATCTTGACGACCGGCCCGATCATCACGAGATGCCAACCGGGACGCGCGGCGGCCATTTCGTCGAGCAGCGCGAGATTCATCCGCTCGTCAATCACGCCGAAGAAACCGAGGCGCGGGTGCGGGATACTCGCTTGGTCGGCGGGGTCGCCGGAGAGTGAGCGCGCCTGCGCGAAATGCGGCGCGTCAATGCTTGACGGAAAGGCGAAAACATTCCGGTGCTGGTCGCGCTTGGCCTCGTAGAGACTCTGCCCGCCGGTGAAGACCAAGTCGGCGCGGCTGAAGAGTTCCGCTTCGCGGCGACCGAGCGAGGGCGGCGCGCCCTTGAAGGCCGAGAGTTCGTCCATGCAGTCGTAGACGACGGCGAGCGGCTCCAAGTGTCGCGTCCAACGCATCGCCATCGGCGTGTAGTACCAGAGCACGTGATCTTCGATTTCCTGCTCGGCGAAAAGACGGTCGAGCAACTCCTGCTGCGCGGCCTCGCAAGCCTCGGTGTCGAGCCCGTGCGTCAGACGCGGCACGACGACCGTCACGCCGCAATCGCGCTGGCTCACGTCGAGCCGCGCTTCGCCTTCGTCGAACATCGGTTCCTCGACGAAGAAGACGCGCCGCTCCTTGGCGAAGCGACTGAGCAGATGCTGCGGGCGTTGATAGACGAAGTCCCAGCGCAGGTGCGACAGGCAGATCAAATCGGGCACTTGCGTCGCCGTGTTGCTCAAGGTATTCGTGCGGTCGGAGTTGTTCATATCTTTATTCATCTCTGATTTTTCCCGTCTCTAAAATTCCAATATCATTCACGTGCGCGGAACGCTTTCCGCCGTTCACCTGTTGTCCTGACACAAACCGAGCGCGCGGGGCTGGCGTCTCCTACCTAACGACCGCGCGCTCTTTAGAACCGAAGTTCAAGCTATCATCGTCCGGTGAATAATCAGTTCACTTTTGGCTTCATTTCGATGGCGTTTCTCAACAAACTTTAACGCCCTTATTCTCAACTCGTTTCAATCAACATCCGATTCTTCAACCATTCACCGTGTAGACGAATGACAACCCGGAGGACGCCGGTGCGCCGCTCGACACAAGACAAACGCGACTGCGTGCGGATTCCGGCACGAGTTCTATATAGCCGTGCCTTCATCGAGACTCCGCGCGCGTCTCGCCTGAGCAATAGGGGAACTATTCAGGTTTGAGGGATGGCGAGTTTACTTCAAAAAGGAGTGATTGTCTGTACGTTTACGTACTTTTTCAATTTACGGGCCAAATTCGGGCAGAAAGTTGCGTCGGGTGATGAAGCCTGAACGCGTGAGATTGAGTTGTCAGGCGGTTGCGCCGTGAGCTGCATCCGGCATGAGGCGGACGAGCGCGAGGCGTTCATGTCCGAGGTCGGAGCGTTCGCTCATGCGCGCGAGGATGATCTGCACTTTGATCGTCTCGCGCTCGAAGGGAAACCTGATGGTGAAGCGTTGCACGGAATCGCCGTAGGCCATGAAGGCCAGAAAGCGACTCTTGAACTCGCCGACTTCCGTCACCGGCACGACATCCTTGAAGAAGTTGCGCCCGACGATGTCGCCCTTCTCAATCGTCGGGTTCTGTTCCTTCGCCGGACTGTAGTTGATCACGTTTCCGGCGGCGTCGAGTTCGAGCAGGCCGAAAGGAATCGTCGCATACGACATCATCTGGTTGGTATTCATCTTCCCCGCTTGCTCGCAAATTCTTTCAGCCGCCGAACCTCGCGCCCGCCTGTCCCGAATAAATCAACGCTCGCTGGCCCGCAGCGACGCGTCGCGCTGCATGTGCGCGAGGTTATAGTCACGCAGCATCCGTGCGTGACACTTCATGCACATCCCTTGTGAGTTTTTTGAATGATTGAAACGAATCACGTCGCCGCACCACACGCAGACCACTTTGAAAGTTTGCTGCTCCATACTCTTCGCGTTACTCATCGCGCAGCCCTCCCCCGTCTCGTCAATCACTTGCGCTCAAATAAAGAAGGGTGAGTTT
>DATLMV010000265.1:0-10237 GCA_035537095.1 Pyrinomonadaceae bacterium | reverse complement strand
AGGCGAGGTTGACGGCCAGATGGCGGAATGGGTGCGTTCAATAGCAAACAGCCTGCGTGCGTTTGTCGGCAATCGTCGCTACGCGCCACGCCTGCTGACGCGCGTGCCCGTCTCGATCTCCATCTTCGACGCGAAGGCCGACGCCAACCACAACGCCGCCCGTCGCCCGCCCGCGCTTCATGGCTACACCCACGACATCAGCGCGACCGGCCTCGCCGTCGTCGTCCCCGCCATCCGCATCGGCGAACGCTATCTCACCGGCCCCGACCGTCAACTCCGCGTCCGGCTCGAACTCCCCTCCGGCCCGCTCAACCTCCAAGCCCTCCCCGTCCGCTACGAACAACTCGAACGACACGGCCAAGAGACCGGCTATCTCATCGGCATCCACATCAACTCCATCAACGACGAAGACCGCGCCCTGCTCATCAAATACCTACAGACACTAAAGGGATGAGGGCGGAGGGATGAGGGATGAAGTTAAAGACAGGGGGAAATGGGGAAAGGTTAAAAGGTCAAAGGGGGAATTCCCTTTCCCGTTGCCCCTGATCTCTTATTCATCCCTCATCCCTCCGCCCTCATCCCTTAAAAGCGAGCCAGCCGAATCTGTGTGGGGCGTGGAAGTTGGGTTGTTCGGTGAGGGTGGGTTGCCATGCGAGATAGCCGCGTTCGGGGTCTGCGCCGACGCAGCGATAGAGGTTTGCGCGCCAGCGTTCGCCCGCGCGGGGCGGCGTGGCCGTGGGGATTTCGTCGAGCATCGCGGCCCACGGAATGCGCATCGCCAGCGTGAGCGAGCCTTCTTCGACGCGCGCCGCCACGGTCATCCCGGAGCGAAAGTGCCAGTCGGTTTCGCGCCCGCCCGCCGTCCAGCGAATCGCCAAGTCCAGCCACTCGCACGTCGGTGCAACCTCGAACTCGAAGTAACGCTCGGGCCTCCCGGCGTCCGGCGCGAGGAAGATTTCGCACACGTCACGATCCCATAACCCGATAGTCTTTTCGGCGATGCGCGGCGTCCCGGACACAATCAGCGGCTCGGCCTGACGGCATTTGAAACGCACGCCGAGCGCATCGTCCGTCCAGATGAGACGCGCCTCGGCATGACGTTCGGGCGGAGCCGTCGCGCCCGACCAGTAGCGCGTCAGGTGCGCGACCGGCGCACGCTCCCACTCCGCGTGGTCTAACTCGTCCGCCGCGACCTCCACGCGCGCGCGATGCGCCCCGATGATGTCTTGCGTCTCTCGATTCAAGGTTCTGATAAAGAAGTTCAAAGCATTCGGCGTTCGGCAGCCGGACGGGGAAGGAGAGATAAGAGAAGATGTCTCCTTTCCTTCTCTCCTTCTTTCTTCTCCCGGCGCGATGATATTTGATGGCGCGCGATTTGTTAATCGCCGGAGAGATGGATGTCGCGCGCGGGCAGCGCGTCGGCTGCGGTCAGAGTTTGAGGGGGCGCGTGCGGGAGTTGTTCGTCCGGTTCATTGTCCCACCAACGCTGCGTGATGAACCAGACGATACCGGGCAGGATGAAGACGATGCCGGTGGCGACGGCGACGGCGCGCGGCGACCAGCCGAAGCTGTCGAGCAGTTCGCCCGTCACGTAATTCGAGACGGCGAAGGCGAGCGTCAGCAGCGTCATCTCGGCGGCGAAGACGCGCCCGCGAAATCGGTCTTCGACCGTGCTCTGCAAGAGCGTCGTCGAGAAGACCCAGAGGATGCTGCCGCCCATGTGCGCGAGGCCGAGCATGACGAGCGCGTAAAGAAAATTCCCCGCGCGACCGAAGGCGATGTAGAAAAGTCCCCCGACGATAAAAGAGACGCCGATGGTGGTTTGCATCGCCCCGCGCGTATCGCCAGCGATGCGACGCGCGATGAAGGGGCCGAAGGCCGTGCCGATGCCGCGCGCCGCGTAGAGCACGCCGATGCCGGTCGCACTGCTGCCGCCGAGGGGGAAAACTTTTTCGCCGAAGACCGCGAGCAGCGTCAGGACGCCGCCGCCGAGTCCCCACGCGGGCTTGACGAGCAAAGTCGCCAGCACGCGCGGGCGCGTCCGCACGTAGCGCATCCCTTCGAGCGTGTCGGTCAGCCCCGTGGCGCGCGCGAGCGTCAGTTTCGCTTTCGGTCGCGGAGGTCGCTTCGGGAGACGGATGCGCGCAATCAAGGCGGCGGAGATGAGATAGGTCACGGAGTCGAGGACGAAAGCGGCGTCCGTGCCGAACGCGCCGGTGATTGCGCCGCCGACGACCGCGCCGAGCGTCAGCATGACCGACCACGTGACGGACGTGATCGCGTTGGCGGGAACGAGTTCTTCCGTCGAGACGAGCGAAGGGATGGCGGCGGTCTTGGCCGGTTCAAAGAAGGTGGAGAAGGCGAGTTGGAGAACCGTCAGGGCATAGATGAGCCAGAGTTGTTCGGGGCGGCGGACGAAGAGAAAACCGAGCACGACGAGGGCGCGCAAAAGGTCGCTGACGATCATGATGGTGCGGCGGTTGAAGCGGTCGGCGAGGACGCCGGAGAGCGGCCCCATCACGACGCTCGGCAGGAAACGCGCGACCAGCACCAAACCGACGGCGCGACCCGAACCCGTCAGACGCAGCACCAGCGTGTAGAGCGCGATGGTGTCGAACCAGTCGCCGAGTTGGCTGACGACCTGCCCGAGCCAGAGGTATCGGAAGTCGCGGTTGCGCCGGAGCAGTTCAAAATAGCCGACGGGCGCGCGCGCACCCTCCCGTTCTCTGTGCTCGCCCGTCGCTTCATTCACCGACTACACCGCCGCTTCTCCCGGATTAGTTGACTCAAGAGAGTGCCTTCCGGCGGCGGCGATTGTCAAACGTCGCGTCCGCGCGGGCGCGGCGGCGGTTGTGAAATGAAATCAACGCTCCCGACATAAGGTGTATGAGACGACTCGCCGTCGAGTTTCTCGAACTTCGCCGCGCCGCTTACGGGGCAACGGCGGACATGTTCGTTGACATCCGGACGCGGCGATAATATCTTGCGCGCCTTCGCGCCCGTTTGGTTTTCCGCCGTCGCCGCAGCCCGACGAGCGTCAGGCTCATGCATACTCGACGCGGCCCGTCTTATCCCCGGCCTCGCCCGAGATGGATGTCTCTTAATGCAGTTATCCAAACCCCAAAGGAGAAAATAGCTATGTCGCAGAATGTGGAACTTTCACCCGAAGAACAGAATGCTCTCGACCAACTGAGCCGCGAACTTCAGGGCACTGACCGGACGCGCGGTGTCCCCGACATCGGACAGTTGTGCGAGCAGTACAACCGCCTCAAGCCGACGCTGGAAATCGTCGTCCGGATCGTCGAGAGAATCCCGGTCTATGGCAGCAAGGCCGCGCAGGCCATCAGGTTCCTGATGGGCCTCGCCGACATGGCCTGCCCGATTCAGTAAGAAAAGGACGTTCGCGCACGCGTCTTCAATCACGTTTCCTCAGAGACCGCGCACGCGAACCGCTCGTCACGCAAAAATAAGCAGAGCCGCGCTGAACAACTTCGGCGCGGCTCTGCTTATTTTGCGTTTATCGAACAGGTGCAGGACGCATTCTGACCGAGCCATCAATCTGACCCGTCACGTTGAACGCGTGAGCCCGTCGCGGCGCATCGCACGGTAGTTAAGAATTTTCGTAAATTACATTTAACCCGCTGTTTTCGCGGGTTTGGAGCGCGCGAAGGGTTGCGGCACGCGGGTTGTTAAGAGAGCAGGGTGCGGCTTGCTGAAGCACCAGCGGTGCTTCACGGACTCTCCGCACGGAGTCCGTCAAGCCGCACCAGTTTGACAACCGAACGCGAGCGAGAACACGACGCGCAGGCGCATCCGTCAAAGCGCCTGCATAGACTTCTCACCCCTGAACGGCGGGCGAGTGCCAACGCCCGCCGCTTGCCCCGTCCGTCGCCGAAAGCGAGAACCGATTTGCTCCCGGAGTTCGCTTTCGGCGACGGACGATTTATCCCTCGCTCGTTGACGTAGCCCGTCGCCGCTCCGTTGCACATATCCGTGCACGCAAGCGCGCCGCAATCTTCTCGCCGCCGACGGTTCGCAGCACGTCCCGCAAAGTGCCGGGACGCTCCCGTCCGCGACGAAAGACGCGCGCGGCGTCGAATAAAAGTTTACAGGCGGAAGCAAGAAGTTTAAGCGCGACGCCGTTTCGTAATTTTGCGAAAGGCTCGACGCGCTGAACAAACCGTAAGGGCGTTAACTTTTCTTGTCGGTGGGAGGACGGGTGAGACTCTTCAACATCTCCGAATACAATCGCGCGGCCAAAATCTTCTGGTGCGCGTCGGTCGTGCTGGGAACGCTCATCGGCGTCTGGGCGCTCGGCATCTGCCTCTCGCTGACGCCCGTCGAGTGGGCGCAATTCCTCGTCCTGTTGAGCCTCGTCGTCATCTCCGGCGCGCGCCCCATCTCCATCCCCAACACGATTGCCACCGTCACCGCCGCCGACGCCTTTATCTTTCTCGGCGCAATCTTTCTCGGCACACCGGCAGCCGTCCTGCTCGGCATCATCGGCTCGGGCCGGAGTTCGATTCGCATGGGGCAGCGCGCGCCCGCGTCGCTGATTGCGCCCGCCATGATGGGCTGCGCCGTTTTTATCTCCGGCCACATCTTCTACCTGACGCTGCAAGCGACGACCGGATTCAAACTCAGAGCGGTCGGCGCGGGCACGCCGCTCAGGCTCGACCAACTGCTCGTGCCGCTCGCCTCGATGGCGCTCGCGCAGTACGTGATGAGCGGCGGGCTCGTCGCCCTCTTCTCGGCCCTGAAGAGTCGGCGTTCCGTCTGGGAGTGCTGGCGCGACGGTTATCTCTGGACTTCTTGGTCATTCTTCGCGGGCGCAATCGTCGCCGGTTTCATCTACGAAGCCATCAAGAGTTTCGGGCTGCTCTACGTGCTGCTGAGCGTGCCCGTCATCGTCGCCACCTACGCGACCTACAAGACCTATTTCGACCGCGTCAACGAGAAGGCACACGAGGCCGCCGAGTTGAGCCGCATTCATCTCGCCACCGTCGAGGCGCTCGCCACCGCGATTGACGCCAAAGACCAGACGACGCATTGCCACGTCCGCCGCGTCCAACTCTACACGACGCGGATGGGCGAACTCTTGGGACTCTCTTCGGGAGAGATTCAGGCTTTGAAGGCCGGAGCCCTGCTGCACGATGTCGGCAAGCTGGCCGTGCCCGACCACATCTTGAACAAACCGGGCAAGCTGACGCCCGCCGAGTTTGAGAAGATGAAGATACACACGTCGGTCGGCGCGCAGATGTTGGAGCGCGTCGGGTTTCCGTATCCGGTCGTGCCCATCGTTCTCTATCATCACGAGCGTTGGGACGGCGGCGGCTATCCCGAAGGCTTGAAGGGCGAAGAGATACCCGCGACGGCGCGCGTCCTCGCCGTCGTTGACTGCTTCGACTCGCTGCGCGAAGACCGTCCCTATCGTCGCGGCATGACGCGCGAAGAGGCGAGCGCGATTCTCCTGCGCGGCGCGGGCACACACTTCGACCCGCGCATCGTCGAAACATTTCTCAAGCACCTGCCCGACTTTGAAAAGGAGATCACCGCGCTCGGGCTTGACCGCCACGGCTTCACGAAAGAGGAATGCGAGCCGCGCGCGCTCGTCGTCGAAACCATCGCGCCCGCGCGCATCGCGGGCGAGTCCTTCGGCTTGCAGCGCGACTCGCTGACTCCGCCCCCATATCTCGATCAGATCAAGAACGCGCACCGCGAAGTTTATGCGCTCTATGAGATCGCGCGCACCTTCGGCTCGTCGCTCGACCTCGAAGATACCGTCTCCGTGCTGGTCAACAAGGTCGGCCACGCCGCGCCGTTCGACACCTGCGCCGTCTATCTCTACGACGATTTGAAAAGATACGCGACCGCCGCGCACGTCGCCGGACGCAACGCCGAAGCCCTGCGCGAACGCTGCATCGCGCCCGGCGAAGGCGTGGTCGGGTTCGTGCTCGCCAATCGTCTGCCCGCCAGCCAGTTCGATCCGATGCTGGATTTCAAGGGCGTGGAATTGAAGGAGGGGACGGAGTATCGTTCGATGATTGCGCTCCCGCTCGTCAAAGACGAACGGTTGCTCGGCGCGCTCGCCGTCTATTCCGTCGAGGCGCGACGCTACACGGACGACCACATGCGCCTGCTCGACACCATCGTCCGTCTCGCCTCCGACGCGCTCGCCAACGCCATGCGACACGCCGAGACCGAGTCCAACGCGCTCACCGACACGCTCACGGGCCTGCCCAACGCGCGCTCGCTCTTTCTCCGTTTCGAGGAGGAGGCGTCGCGCTCGCGCCGCACGCGTAAGCCCTTTCAGGTCATCATGCTCGACCTCGACAGCTTCAAACAGGTCAACGATACCTTCGGACACAAGACCGGCGATCAGGTTTTGCGCGCCGTCGCCGACATTCTGCATGCGCAACTGCGCGAGTATGATTTCCTCGCGCGCTACGCGGGCGACGAGTTTGTCGCCATCGTGCAGGACACCAGCGCCGAGCAGGTCGCCGAGTTGAGCGAGCGCATCGAACATGCCGTCTCAAGGTTCGCGCTGCGCGTGCGTCCCGACAACTACGCACGCGTCGGCATCAGCGTCGGCGCGGCCACCTACGGCCAGCACGGCGACACCCTCGACCAACTACTCATCGCCGCCGACAAAGCCATGTACTCCGTCAAGTCTGACCACAAGCAACAAGACCGCGCGCTCGCCGCCTCCCCCGCCGAACCGCTCGACACCGGCAATCTGGCCTCCTCCGCAGTCAACTGAAAATAGTGACCAGTGACGAGTGACAAGTGATAAGTCAAGACAAGTGATGAATTACGACTGATGAGAGAAGTGCTTAACAAAGCTGCTCTCGCATCTGAGAGAAGTCCTGAATAAAGCTTCCCTCTCATCATCCTCAAAATCACCGGCTCGTCAATCAACACTCATCGCAGCTTTGTCTTGCTCGTCACCCGTCACTTGTCACTCGTCACTTCTTCCGTCACTTCTTCTTGACTTTCCCTCCCGTATCGCTTTCAATCCATAGAGAGGCGCGTTCGTGCTCGTCCGTGTTTGGGATGAGCGTCGGGCGTCAGCCGCCGATGACAAAATCGCAGCACGGTGCAGCCAGCCCCCACCGACCGTGTTGAAATTCCCAGTCGCCTTTCATGGATTGCACGCATGTCGGCTCCGACGACTACTCCGAACAAGACTGCCACGATATTGATAGTTGACGACGACGCGCAGATGCGTCGCTCGCTGCGCCGCACGTTCGAGGGCGACGGCCATCGCGTGATTCAGGCCGCCGACGCTCCTTCGGCCCTGCGCAAGCTTCATCAGGAAGGCTGCGACCTGATCCTGCTCGACATCGAGTTGCCCGGCGTGAGCGGCCTCGCGCTGTGTCGTCTGCTGCGCGCACAGGCTGCGACGCGTCGTCTGCCCGTCATCATTCTCTCGTCGCACGACGACGAGGAACACAAGGTCGGCGCGTTTGCCGCCGGTGCGGACGATTTCGTCGGCAAACAGTCAACGCCGCGCGAACTGCTCTCGCGCGTCGGGGCGCACTTGGAAGCCGCGCAGCGCGAACACGCGCTCGCGGGCAGCAACCGCGAACTCGGTTTCCTCGCAGACCTCGGGCGCGGACTCCTGCACGCCCTTGAGCCGCAACAACTCGTGCGCCGAGTCGCGGGCGCAACCTACGAGGCGACGGATGCCGCGCTCTGTGCCGCCGTTCTTCTGGCGAACGAGAATCAGCAGACGACCGCCTGCGTCTTCGACCGCGAGGGGAGCGCGGAGGGCGCGTCGCTCGTCAATCTCAAACAGTTGCAGACGTGGCTCGACGACGCGCCGCCCGCCTCCGTGCGCGTGCAGGAGGCCGGTGAGTTTTTCCTGCGCGACGAAGCGCACGCTCTGGAATACGTCGCGCCGCTACGGTTCGAGGGCCGCGCGCTCGGCGCGCTGATCGTCGCCTACGACCGCGTGGAAGATTGCGGCGCGACGGAGAGCCGTCTCGTTGATGCGGCGGCGCAACAGGCCGCGCTCGCCGCGCACATCTCCGCGCTCTACGAAGCGGCGCGCGCCAATTCCGTCACGCTCGCCAAAGAGGTCGAACGCCGCACGGCGGAGGCCGAAGCGCAGAGGCGTTTCACCGAAGCCATCATTGACACGCTGCCAGTCTCGCTCTACGCGGTCAACCGCGAGCATCGAGTGGTCGCATGGAATCGCAACCGCGAACTCGGCGGGCAGGGCATCCCGCGCCGCGACGTGCTCGGGCGAAACATCTTCGACGTGCTCACGCGCCAGCCGCGCAAGACTCTGGAAAGCGAGTTTGCGCGCGCCTTCGAGACGGGACGCATCGAACGCATCGAGCAGGAGACGACGACCCGCGACGGCGAGACCAAACATTGGCTCGTCAGCAAAGTTCCGATGCGCGACGAACGCGGCGAAATCTCACACGTCATCACGGTCGGCGAAGACATCACGGCACGCGTCGAGGCGAGTCGCGCCGTGATGCGTACGGAAAAACTGGCGGCGGTCGGTCGTCTCGCCGCAGGCGTCGTCCACGAGATCAACAATCCTTTAGCGACCATCTCGGCGTGCGCGGAGGCTTTGGAGTCGCGCGTCGCGGAGGGCGTTTATGGCGCGTCTGCCGACGTTGACGACCTGCGCGATTATCTACAGTTGATTCGCAGCGAGGCGTTTCGCTGCAAGATGATTACGAACGGCCTCTTGGATTTCAGCCGCGCGCGCCACGGGCGTCACGCGCCCGTCTTCATCACCGATGTCGTCGAGTTGGCCGTGCGTCTCTTGCAGCACCAGCGGCGCGGCGAGCGCGTCGAGTTTCGCACGGAGGCCGAAGACGATCAGCTTCAAGTCTCCGGCGACGAAGGTCAGTTGCAGCAGGCGCTCATCATCCTCGCCGAAAACGCGGTGGACGCGATGCAGCAGGGCGGCGTCTTGACGATGCGGACGCGGCGCGGCGAAGGGGCGACCGTGCTGGTCGAGGTGTCGGACACGGGCGTCGGGATTCCGCACGAGAATCTGGCGAAGATTTTCGACCCGTTCTTCACGACCAAAGAGGTCGGGCGGGGAACGGGGCTTGGACTCGCGGTGTGTTATGGTATTGTAGAAGAACATGGCGGGCGCATCAGCGTCGAATCGAACGTGGGACGTGGGACGACTTTCACGCTGACGCTTCCTGCAACCTCTCTTGACGGAGACCGAAACGTTTGAGTGAGAACAACCAGCAACCCCTACCGGCGAAAATTCTCGTCGCCGAAGACGAGGCCAATCTTCGTCTCGTAATCCAAAAAGAGTTGCAACGTCTGGGCCATGAAGTGCGCGTCGCGCCCGACGGCGAAGCCGCGCTCCGGCAGTTGGAAGAGGCGGCGGTTGACGTGCTGCTCTGCGACATCAACATGCCGCGCATGGACGGCATGGAACTCCTGCGCCGCGTGCATCAACGCCCCAACCCGCCCGAAGTCATCATGCTGACGGGACATGCGACCGTCGAGTCGGCCATCGAAGCGATGAAGCTCGGCGCATACGACTACCTGTCGAAGCCCTACCGCATCGCCGAACTTGACGTGCTCGTCAAACAGGCGGCGGAGAAGCGTCGGCTGCGCGTGGACAATCAACGCCTGCGCGCGCAACTCTCGCGCGCAACAGAGACGCCCGAAATCATCTACGTCTCCGAAGGGATGCGCGAGGTGATGCGGCTCGTCGAACGCGTCGCGCCGTCGGACGCGTCGGTACTTATCACGGGCGAATCGGGCACGGGCAAGGAACTCATCGCGCAGGCGATACATCGTCTCTCGCGCCGCGCCGAGGGCTCTTTCATTGATTTGAACTGCGCCGCGATTCAGGAGACGCTGCTCGAATCGGAACTCTTCGGCTACGAAGCGGGCGCGTTCTCCGGCGCGAAGGGGCGCAAGCTCGGCCTCTGGGAACTCGCCGACAACGGCACGATCTTTCTCGACGAAATCACCGAACTCCCCGCGCCTCTGCAATCGAAACTGCTGCGCGCGATTGAAACAAACTCTTTCTATCGCGTCGGCGCGGTGCGCAAAGTGCAGGTCAACGTCCGCATCGTCGCGGCGACCAATCGTGACGTTAATCAGGTGGTCAGCGAAGGAAAGTTTCGCGCCGACCTGCTCTATCGCGTCAACGGATTTGAAATCTCGCTGCCTTCTTTGCGCGAGCGGCC
The DNA here is from genome assembly GCA_035537095.1 of Pyrinomonadaceae bacterium. GTDB lineage: Bacteria > Acidobacteriota > Blastocatellia > Pyrinomonadales > Pyrinomonadaceae > DASWNP01. Next base: position 56 of record DATLMV010000265.1, on the reverse strand, counting down.
CGACGACATCGAGCCTCTCTCGCAACATCTGCTCAAACAACTCGGCGGCGCACATC
>DATLMV010000264.1:0-12997 GCA_035537095.1 Pyrinomonadaceae bacterium | reverse complement strand
GAAAGAGACGACAATGACACATGCGGGCAATGAATCTCGCGGCCTGAGCGAGGCAGGCGAACGGGCGAACGCGACGAACGTCGGCGAGATCGAGCGTTGGGCGTCGGCGATTGGCGGCGGCGCGCTCGCGCTCTACGGCATCACGCGCGGCACGAAGGGCGGCATCGCGCTCGCGCTGCTCGGTGGTTCGCTCATCTATCGCGGCACGACCGGCCATTGCAACGTCTATGACGCGATGGGCGTCAACACGGCTGATAAGTCGAACGCGCAGAATCGGAACGTGAGCGTGCGCGGCGGGAGCGGCGTCAAGGTGGAAAAAAGTATGACGATCAACCGCTCGCCCGCAGAGTTGTATCGCTTCTGGCGCGACTTCCAGAACCTGCCGCGCATCATGAGCCATCTCGAATCCGTGCAGGTGACGAGTGCAACGAAATCTCATTGGGTGGCGAAAGGCCCGGCGGGAACGTCGGTCGAATGGGACGCCGAGATTTACAACGAGAAGGAGAACGAACTGATCGCTTGGCGGTCGCTCGAAGGCGCGGACGTTGACAACGCCGGTTCGGTGCACTTCCGTACCGCGCCGGAGGGTCGCGGGACGGAAGTCAAAGTCGTCGTCAAGTACGACCCGCCCGCAGGCAAACTCGGCGCGGCCATCGCCAAGCTGTTCGGCGAAGAACCCGAGCAGCAGATTCAGGAAGACCTCCGACGCTTCAAGCAGGTGATGGAGACGGGCGAGGCGGCGACCACCGCAGGCCAGTCGTCGGGACGCAGCACCAGCGCGGGAAAATAGACCAACCGTGAACCGGAGAGACAGGAGCGCGAGGCTTCAGGCTTGAGCCGCGAAAGCGAAACGCGTTCGGGCGTCGCCATTTTAAACGTCTCTCCGGTTCTTCTTTTTGCCCCGGATTCGAGGAGGAATTCGATGAAAGCTCTCTGCTGGAACGGCGTCAACGACGTGCGGGTCGAGACCGTTCCCGATCCGAAGATTCTCAACCCGCGCGACGCCATCATCAAAATCACGACGACCGCCATCTGCGGCTCCGACCTCCACCTGCTCGACGGCTACATCCCGACGATGCAGAAGGGCGACATCCTCGGTCACGAGTTCATGGGCGAAGTCGTCGAGGTCGGCAGCGACGTGAAGAACCTGAAGGTCGGCGACCGCGTGGTCAATCCCTTCACCATCTCGTGCGGCAGTTGTTTCTTCTGTCAGAAGCAACTCTGGTCGCTCTGCGACAACTCGAACCCGAAGGCTTGGATTGCCGAGAAGATGTACGGCTTCACGACCGCCGGTCTGTTCGGCTACTCGCACATGACGGGCGGCTACGCGGGCGGGCAGGCCGAGTATGCGCGCATCCCTTTCGCGGATGTCGGGCCGGTCAAGATTCCCGAAGGGATACCGGACGAGAAAGTCCTCTTCCTCTCCGACATCTTCCCGACCGGCTACATGGCCGCCGAGAATTGCGATATTCAGAAGGGCGACACGATTGCCGTCTGGGGCTGCGGGCCGGTCGGGCAGTTTGCGATCAAGAGCGCGTGGATGCTCGGCGCGGCGCGCGTCATCGCGATTGACCGCGTGCCCGAACGCCTTTTGATGGCCGAGCGCGACGGCAAAGCCGAGACGCTCAACTTCGACGACGAGGACATCTTCGAGAAGTTGAAAGAGATGACGGGCGGGCGCGGCCCCGATGCGTGCATTGACGCCGTCGGCATGGAAGCGCACGGCGGCGGCAGCATCGGCGCAGTCTACGACCGCGTCAAGTCCGCGATGTTTATGGCGACCGACCGCCCGCACGCGCTGCGTCAGGCCATCAACGCCTGCCGGAAGGGCGGCACGGTTTCCATCCCCGGCGTCTATGGCGGCTATCTCGACAAGGTTCCGTTCGGCGCGGCGTTCAACAAAGGATTGACCCTCAAGATGGGACAGACGCACGTCCAGCGTTACCTGCGCCCGCTGCTCGAACGCGTCGAGCGCGGCGAGATTGACCCGTCCTTCGTCATCACGCATCGTCTGAAGCTCGACGATGCCGCCGATGCCTACTACACGTTCAGAGACAAGCAGGACGAATGCATCAAGGTCGTCCTCAAACCATAGCCGTTCTATGCGGTCGAAGGAGCACAGTCAGAAGATGTCCGAACAACAAAAGAACGACGAGCGCGCCCGCGCACAGGGAAGCGGCGGCGACGACGCTTCCAACAATACCGACTCTCAAACCGGCGATCCGGGCCGCACGCCCGGCGCAGCCGAAGGCGACGAGCAGACCATCGAGGAAGACTTGCAGCAGAAGACCGGCAGCAAGCAGTAAAAGAAGGGATGAGGGATGAGGGCGGAGGGATGAAATGATTGATTCATTGGTTCATTGCTCAAATGATTCGATAAGTCAATGAGTCAATACATTAAATCCTGTTCTGCTTCATCCCTCATCCCTCAGCCCTCATCCCTTCATTTCATCCCTGTTCACCTCCCTTCAAATAAACTCGACTAAATCAAACACCTGCCCGTCTAACCGGACGTGCGTCTGCGGAGCCGGTTGGCGGCAAAGCTCCGCTCGCCGGGGCGCGTGGCTGCGCGTGCCAGAAAAAGGTTTGGAGTGCCTGTGTTTATGCTATAGTTGGGAAGTCCCAAGCTTGCGGGCGGCCCTTCAACTTCGCCAACGGTTTTAAGTCCCGAACACAAAAGATACATAAACACGTTTCGACCTGCCTCACCGGAAACTTTCGTCTGCTGGTGTCAATATGTCAGATAAATACTCCCTCCGCTGGCGTGCCTTCGTCGTTCGCCTGTTGTGCGCGTCCGCGTTCGTGTTGGTGTGCGGCGTCGGTTTTGTAGCGCAAGCGCAGGCGGGCGGGCCTGTACTTTTGAGCGAGGGCACGGGCACGACGACGCGCGGCGTCGCGCTCGAATCGGTGACGTTCAAGAGCGAGCCGTTTCCGCTTGAGACCGCAATCGCGTGGCACGCCGACCGGCGGACGCGCATCATCCTCTTCGCCATGAATCTCGACTTCCTCGCGGGCGAGGGCGCGAACGCCCTGACCGCCGACGCCGAAGACGCGAGCGGGAAAATATTTCCGCTCAAGGTCGAGTACGTCGGCAAAGTGCCCGCGCAGGAATGGATGTATCAGGTCGTCGTGCGCTTGCCGGACGATCCGCCGTTTGTGCTCGGCGACGTGCTGATGCGAATCAACCTGCACGGCGTAGCGAGCAATCGCGTGCGCGTCGCCATCGGGCGTGCGGGCGGCGGCCCGCCCGACGATGCTGGCTCAATCCCCACGCCCGCGCCCGCCGTGCCGCCAGCCCCGACGCCGACACCGCTACCGAAAGCCTACGCCGCCGGAGAGGCTTCCAACGCCGACACGGTGCGACTGCTCGAACAGGCTTCGTGGGGGCCGACGAACGCGGAGGTCGCGCGCGTGCAGAGCATGGGGTTGCGCGCTTACCTCAACGAGCAGTTCTCCTTGCCCGCGTCCGGTTATCCGAACCTGACCTTCCCGCTCGACGACCAGAACCAGCAATGCCCGACGGGGACGACGCAGGCCGACTGCCTGCGCGACCACTATTCGATGTATCCCATCCAGCGCACCTTCTTCACGAACGCGCTCACGGCGCAAGACCAGTTGCGGCAGCGCGTCGCGTTTGCGCTTCATCAGATTTTCGTCGTCTCGGGCGCGGAGATTAACCGCCCGAGTTGGATGACCGTCTACCTGCAAACCCTCGACCGCAACGCCTTCGGCAACTTCCGTCAACTCCTGCAAGAGATCACGCTCAATCCTGAGATGGGCGAGTATCTCGACATGCGCCGGAGCACCGCCGCGAGTCCCAACGAAAACTTCGCGCGCGAGATTCTGCAACTCTTCTCCATCGGCGTCTATGAACTCAACCCCGACGGCACGCCCAAGCGCGACGCGACGGGCAAGCCGCTCGACTCTTACAATCAAGAGACGGTCAACAACTTCACGCGCATCTTCACGGGCTGGAATCTGTCGGGCGCAATCGGCGCAGGCATCACCAACTTCCGCGACCCGATGGTCGTCCGTGCCGGGGCGAACCACGACACCGGCTCGAAGACGCTGCTGAACGGCGTCGTTATCCCCGCCAACCAGACGACGCAGAAGGATTTGGCGGACGCGCTCGACAACATCTTCAATCATCCGAACGTCGGCCCCTTCATCGGCAAGCAACTCATCCAGCATCTCGTCACGAGCAACCCGAGTCCGGCTTACGTCGGGCGCGTCGCCGCCGTCTTCAACAACGACTGCGCGGGCCTCTACGCCGACGGCTGCACGGGCACGCGCGGCAATCTGCGTTTCGTCGTGCAGGCCGTCCTGCTCGACCCGGAAGCGCGCGGCGACGCGAAGACCGACCCGAACTATGGCAAACTCCGCGAGCCCGTCCAGTACATCGCGAACATGCTGCGCGCCTTCGATGCCAAGTCCTTCGACAAGACCTCGACGAGCGACGGCGTGCTGGCGGGCCGCGTCAACGCTACGGGCGGCGACCTGACGGCGCAACTCGCGCAGCCGCTCTTTGTTCCGGCCACCGTCTTCAGTTATTACCAGCCGGATTACGAAGTGCCCGGCGCGCGGATTCTCGGCCCCGCCTTCGGCATCCTGACGACCTCGACCACGCTCCGCCGCGCCAACGTCGCCAACACGCTCATCTATACGGGCGTGCCCTCGACGCCGACGACGACCAACGTCCCGCGCGGCACGTCGCTCGACTTCGCGCCGCTCGAAGCCCTCGCCGCCGACCCGCAGCAACTCGTCAATGCGCTCAACTCGCTCCTGCTGCACGGCACGCTCACACAGGCGATGCGCACGTCAATCGTCAACGCCGTCTCAAGCGTTCCCACATCGGACGCGAACTTCGCACGCAAGCGCGCGCAGATGGCGGTCTATCTGGTCATCACGTCGTCGCAATTTCAGGTTCAGAGATAAGGTCGGATACAGAGACAAAGTCATGGCATCACGCAGAGATTTCCTACGCACCACGGCCTGCGCCCTCGGCGGCATGGCCCTCGCTTCGAGCATCGAAAATTTCGGTCTCGTCAACGCCCTCGCGCAGACCGCCGCCGCGAACGACTATCGCGCGCTCGTCTGCATCTTCCTGAACGGCGGCAACGACGGCAACAACATGATCGTCCCGCTCGACTCGGAGTTCAACGCCTACAACAGCGTGCGGAGCGCGTCCACGCTCGCGCTCTCGCAAGCGAGCCTTCTGCCCGTCAATCCCGCGAGCGGACGCCAGTTCGGTTTTCACCCGAGCATGCCGGAGATGCAAACGCTCTTCAATCAACAGAAGCTCGCCGTGATGTGCAACACCGGCCCGCTCGTCGAACCGCTGACGCGCACGACCTACCGCAACGGCACGGGCCGCAAGCCGCTCCAACTCTTTTCGCATTCCGATCAGGTCGGGCTCTGGCAGACCGCGATTGCCGACGGCGTCAGCCAGACGGGTTGGGGCGGGCGCGTGGCCGACCTCACAGGCGGCTTAAACGGCGCGGCCACCTTCCCGCAAGTCATCTCCATCGCGGGCATCAGCCTCTTCGTCACCGGAACCGACACGCGCCCGCTCGCCATCAACGATTCCAACACGGCCCTCAGCGCCGTGCTCCCGCTCAACAACGCGCCCGGCGCGACTACCGCCGAGACGAACGCACGCAAGGCTTCGTTCGATGCGCTGCGCGCGCTCGCGGGCGGCGCGTTACTAGTCAAAGCGGCGAGCGATACGACTTCGAGCGCGCTCCAATCGAGAGACGCGCTCGCGAGCGCGCCCGCGCGCAACTTTCCCGCCATCCCGAACACTTCGCTCGGCAGGCAACTGACGCAGGTGGCGCGTCTCATCGCGCTGCGCGACGCGCTCGGCGTCAAGCGTCAGATTTTCTTCTGCTCAATCGGCGGCTTCGACACGCACGCCAACCAGCGCACCGCCGGACAGGACACGCTCTTGCAGCAGGTCAGTCAGGCGATGAAGGGTTTCTACGATGCGACGGTCGAACTCGGCGTCGCCGGGAGCGTGACGAGTTTTACGCTCTCCGATTTCGGTCGCACCTTCCAGCCTTCAGGCTCCGGCGCGGCGGTCGGCTCCGACCACGGTTGGGGCAATCATCATCTCGTCATGGGCGGCGCGGTGCGCGGCGGCGATTTCTACGGCGCGTTCCCCACGCTCGCGCTCGGCGGCCCCGACGATACTGACACGCGCGGGCGCTGGATACCCTCGACCTCCGTCGAGCAATACGCGGCGACGCTCGCCATCTGGTACGGCCTGACGAATACCGACATGTCCTACGTCTTCCCGCTCATCGGTCGCTTCGCGACCCCCAATCTCGGTTTCATGCTATGACGCAACCACGTGCGCGCGAGCCTCGAACCGCCATGTGTCGGATCAAACGAATCAAGCTCGCCGTCGTCGTCCTCTTCGTCGGCGGCGTCGTCGCGGGACTGTTGACGGGCAAGGCTTTCAATCGAACCGTCCACGCCTATTCTTCCGGCCCGCCCGCCGGATTCACGAACGCGCCCGGCGAGTTCGACTGCGCCGAATGTCACGTCCCCGACAACGCCGGAACGGGCACGCTGACGATCAACGCGCCGCAGAACTACGTCCCCGGCCAGACCTATCAAATCAGCGTCAACCACACCAACGCGAACGACCCGACGCGCCAGCGTTGGGGCTTTCAACTGACCGCCCTCGACGACAGCGAACAGCGCGCGGGCACGCTCGCGAGCGCCGACGCCTTCACGCAGATTCTCGACAATCAGGGGCCGAACAACAGCCGTCAATACGTCGAGCACACGTCGAGCGGGACTTTCCGAGGGCAGACGGGCGGCGCGAGTTGGACGTTCAACTGGACTGCGCCGCCCGAAGATGTCGGGCCGGTCGTCTTCTACGCGGCGGGCAATCAGGCCAACGGCGACGACAACACCTCCGGCGATAACGTCTATTTCACGTTCGTCAATTCCGTTCCCGCGAGCGCCGCGCCCGACTATGCGTTGAGCGTCAGTCCCGCGTCGCGCACGGTCACGCCCGGAGGCAGCGCGACCTACAACGTCACCGTCGTCCCCTCGGGCGGCTTCACCGGACAGATCACCTTGATTGCGGGCGGACTTCCCGCGGGCGCGAGCGCGAGTTTCAATCCCGCAGTTATCAACATCAACGACGCCTCCGCGCAGACCTCGACGCTCACCGTCACGACCACTTCCGGCGTCGCGCCCGGCTCGCACCCGTTCGACATCAACGCGACCTTCGGCAACGTCTCGCATACCGTGCAGGCGACGCTCCTCGTCGTCAGCCCTTCGAGCGCAGACCTCTCCGTGACGGCGACCGATTCGCCCGACCCCGTCACCATCAACACCGACCTGACCTATAACATCACCGTCACGAACAACGGCCCCGCCGCCGCGACGGGCGTCTTCGTCGGACACGCCCTCTCCATCGGCGTTCACCCGGTCGCCATCTCGTCCAGTCAGGGTCAATGCAGCAGTTCGATACCCGTCACCTGTGCGCTCGGCACGCTCGCGGCGGGGGCGAGCGCGACAATTACGCTCGTCGTGCAGCCGCACTCGACCGGACAACTGCCGCTGTCGGTTCAAGTCCGCGCCAACGAAGACGACCCCGTACCGGAGAATAATCGCGTCACCATCCAGACGCTCTCCGAGCCGCGTGCGAACGCGCCGCGCCTGCTCGTGCCGAATCTCTTGCTGCGGACGGTCGCCTCCGGTCTCAACAATCCGACGAGCATGGCCTTTCTCGGCACGGGCGACCTGCTGGTCTTGGAGAAGGACACGGGCAAGGTGCAGCGCATCCGCAGCGGTCGCGCGCCGAACACGGTGCTCGATTTGGCGGTCAACAATGCCAGCGAGCGCGGTCTGCTCGGCATCGTCCTGCACCCAAATTTTGCCGTCAACCACTACGTCTATCTCTTCTGGACTGAGAGCACGACGGCGTCTGATACGAACAACGTCAACGAAGTCCCGCTGCTCGGCAATCGCGTTGACCGCTACGTCTGGAACGGGCAGACGCTCGCGCACGACCGCCAAATCATCCGCCTGCGCGCCCTGCAAGCGGATGCGGGGCAGCCCCCGCGCGGCAATCACAACGGCGGCGTGCTGCGCTTCGGCCCCGACGGCAAGCTCTACATCATCATGGGCGACAACGGCAGGCGCGGGCTCTTGCAGAACGTCACGAGCGGCGGCACAGTCCCCGACGACCAGTTCGGCGGCCCCGAACCCGACGACGCGCATCTGACCGGAGTCGTGCTGCGCTTGAACGGCGACGGCACTATCCCTGCCGACAATCCCTTCTTCAACGCCGTGACTAATCTCACGGGCCAAGCCGCCGCCAACGTCAAAAAGATTTACGCCTACGGCATCCGCAACAGCTTCGGCATGGATTTCGACCCCGTCTCCGGCAAACTCTGGACGCAGGAGAACGGCGACGATAGTTTCGACGAAATCAATCGCGTCGAGGCCGGTTTCAACGGCGGCTGGATACAGTTGATGGGACAGGCTTCGCGCGTCGCACAGTATCGCGAGATCGAGACGACGCGCGCGGGCGGATTGCAGCAGCTTCGCTGGTCGCCGACGCTGATTGCCGCGACACCCGAAGAGGCTTTGCAGCGTCTCTACGTGCTGCCGGGCGCGCACTACACCGACCCGGAGTTCAGTTGGAAGTATGCGGTCGCGCCTTCGCCCCTCGGCTTCCTGCGCGGTCGCGCGCTCGGCGCGCAGTTTGAAGGCGACATGTTCGTCGGCGCGTCGCGCACGACGCTGCTCGGCGGCTTCCTCTTTCGCTTCGACCTGACGCCAGACCGCCAGCATCTCGCCTTCAACGATACGCGCTTGCAAGACCGCGTCGCCGACAACGCAGACAAGTTCGACCTCGCCGAGAGCGAGAGCCTGCTCGTCGGTCGCGACTTCGGCATCACCACCGACATCCAGACCGGCCCCGACGGTCATCTCTACGTCGTCTCGCTCTCGAACGGCGCAGTCTATGAAATCTCCGCGCGCCCGCTCCTCTTCGTCGCGCGGCTCGACGGCGCACAGGAGACGCCGCCCAACACTTCGCCCGCGAAGGGCACGGGCACAGTCCTGCTCGACATAGACGAGACGACCGCGCGAGTCTCCCTCAACTTCGACGGCCTGACGAGCGCGCAGACCGACGCGCACATTCACGGCCCCGCCACGCCCGGCACAGCCGCGCCCCCCATCTTCTCGCTGCCCGCAGGCTCCTTCGAGGATTTCCAGATAACGCTCACGCCCGCGCAGGTGCGCGACCTGAAGGCGGGCCTCTTTTACATCAACGTGCACAGCGCGAATTTCCCCGCCGGTGAGATTCGCGGCCAACTCGCGCCCGCCCCGTCGTCCGCCGTCTTCGAGTTGTCGGCGGCGGCCTACAGCGTCGCGGAGAACGCGCGTAGCGTGAGCGTCACGGTCAAACGTCTCGGCGACACGAGCACGCCCGCGAGCGTTGACTACGCGACCTCCAACATCACGGCGTCCGACCGTGGCGATTACACGACCGCGCGCGGCACGCTCCGCTTCGCCGCCGGAGAACGCTCGCAGACCGTGGATGTTTTCATCACCGACGATGTTTTCCTCGAAGGCGACGAGACGCTGTCCTTCACGCTCTCGAATCCGAACGGGCTGGCAACGCTCGGCACGCCCGCGACCGCGACGATTACCATCAACGCCAACGACAACGCGTCGCCCGCCTCGAACCCGATTGACGACGCCGCGTTCTTCGTCCGGCAGCACTACATAGATTTTCTCAACCGCGAGCCGGACGCCGAGGGCCTCGCCTTCTGGACGAATCAGATCACGGAATGCGAGACGCGCCCGCTTGCGGAGCGGCAGGCGTGCAGGGAAGTCCGGCGCATCAACGTCTCGGCGGCCTTCTTCCTCTCCGTCGAGTTTCAGCAGACGGGTTTTCTCGTCTATCGTTTTCATCAGGCGGCCTTCCTGATACGCCCGCCCAACGGCGCGCACCCGCTCTTGCGCTTCGCCGATTTTCTCGCCGACACGCAGGAGATTTCGCGCGGCGTCGTCGTCAACGCGCCCGGCTGGCAGGAGCGGCTCGAAGCCAACAAACGCGCCTACGCGGAAAACTTCGTCCAGCGTCCCGCCTTCCTGCAAAGGTTTCCGCTGACGATGAGTCCGGCGACGTTCATCCAAACTCTCAACAGCAACATCGGCGTGCTGCTGACCGCAGCAGAGTATGAAAGTCTCGTCAACCGCCTGACGACGGGCGAGATAACGCGCGCGCAGGCTCTACGCGAGGTGGCGGAGAACGAGCAACTGGCGCGCGGGCAGGAGCTACGCAACGCCTTCGTGTTGATGCAATATTTCGGCTACCTGCGCCGCAACCCCGACGACCCGCCCGACAACACTTTCGACGGCTACGGCTTCTGGCTCAACAAACTCAACGAGTTCGGCGGCGACTACGTCCGCGCCGAGATGGTCAAAGCCTTCATCACCTCCGGCGAATATCGCGCGCGCTTCGGCCCGTAAGCGCGCCCGTTGAAAATTGCCGGGGCAGAAAAGAAGTCCGCCGCCCGTTGTTCTTGCGCAGAACAGTCGTCTTGATGAGAGACGACGACGGGCGGCGGACTTGTCTTTAACCTCAGCGGATACTCTTCCGCGCGCAATGTGATTGCGTCAACGCGAATGCGTTAACATGATTGCGTTCAAGCTTCGACGGCTCGTTGACTTATTCCGTCAACGCAGTCCGAGCATGAGCAGCACGGAGCGGTCGAAGACCTCGCCGCCGCGCTCCTTCCATGCGAGATAGGCTGCGAGTTCGCGCTCGCCGACGGGACGATGGCCGAGACGCGCGGCGGGAGTCTTCTCGAAGGCGTGCTCCGTCAGCGCGAGATGCGGTTTGCGCACCGCGAGTTCCGCGCCCGCTGCGAGCGCCGCTTCGGCGGATTCAACGTCAACATAAAAATCTTCATAGACGAGAATGTGCCAGACGCTCCGGGCCGCGCCGTCTGCATTGTGCGGCTCGATGGCGAGCACGCGCATCAGGCCGAAGCCGCTTTCGAGTTGAAAGACCAGATCGTCGCCTGCAACAAATTCTAGAGCCATAGGAATCTCACGCGGTCAAAACGCTGTCTCTCCGCCGTTCGAGTTTTCGCCAGATTAACACAGAGCGCGGAGCGCGCGCCGCCCGCGCGTTGTCGTCGTCCTTCCGCGTCGAGTCTGGAAAGATTCGGGAGGGCGGGGTAGTATGTTTTCCCGAACCGAACAGACCGGAGCGAGAAGCAGGCGACGAGCGATGAGCCGCCCCGACGAGAGCAACGAACGCGACTACTACGCGATTCTCGGCGCGCACGAAGATGCCGCGCCGGACGAAATCGAGCGTCTGTATAAACGGCTCGCCGTCAAACATCATCCCGACCGTGGCGGCGACGAAGAGGAGATGAAGACGCTCAACGAAGCCTACCGCACGCTCGGCAACGAGGCCGCGCGCGAGCGTTACGACGCCGGGCGACGCGGCAGCGCAGCAGAACCCCTCGATGCGCCGGACGAACCGGCGACAGCGACACCGCCGCCGCGCGCTTCGCCCGCCGCGCAGGCCGACATCTTCGGCGGGCAGATGGCGGCCTCGGCGCTGTTCGTCGCGCTCGGTCTGGTGCTCCTGCTGCTCGTGCGGTTTCAATATATCTGGTTTCTGTTTCCGCTCGCGCTGCTCGGTCTGTTCATGGTCTTGGTCGGCGTCCTGCTCGCGCACTCGACGATGCGTCTGGCGCGCGAGCGTTACCCGGCGGCGCACGTCGCGCGTCGTTTCATCTGGGCACAGGAGACGGTCTTCTGGTCGCTCGTCGGCGGCGGCATCTACGGCGTCTATCTCTTAATGAGCGCGATATGAAAAACGTGCGGAGTCGAACGCTAGATTTGATTTAAACTTCGGACTCGACACCTATGAACGTCAGCGGCCTCGAACTGCTTTTTCTGGAAGTGAACAACCTGCGGGAGTCGGTCGAGTTCTACGTCGAGCGGCTCGGCTTCGCTTTGGAGTCGCACACGCCGGAGACGGAGCCGCCGATGGCCGCGCTGCGCGCCGGGCGTTTGAAGATCATGCTCGCCCAACAACCTCTGACGATGGCGCGGCGCGGGCGCGGCGTCCATTTCTTCTTCGGCGTCCCCGACGTTGATGCCCTCCACGCGCAACTCGGCGAGCGCGGCCTCACGCTCGCCGCGCCCACCGACGAAGGTTGGGGCGGTCGCTTCGTCACGCTCGAAGACCCCGACCGCTACCGGCTCTTTTTTGTAACGTGGGACGAAGAAAAGTAGTCGTCAACGAAAACGAGATTAGTTGCACGCAAACGCTGTCGTCTTCCGTCGCGCACTCATCCGCGAGCGACGAGGCGGGCGCGAAAAAGTTTCTGTCGCCGCTCGCGCGCGTTGCGCGCTATAATGCGCGGTACATGCCTGAGTTAAAAAACGCTGAAGGGAGGAGCGAGTATTGATTACCATCAGAGACGTGGTGTGCCAGCGCGAGCCGTTCTTTGTGCGTGATTCGGCGACGGCAATCGAGGCGGCGGAGTTCATGGCGAGCCGCAACATCGGCGCGGTCTGCGTGCTCGACGAAGGGGGCCGCCTCTGCGGCATCTTCTCCGAACGCGACCTGCTCAGACGCGTCACCGTCGAGCAACTCGACCCCGCAGCCGTGACGATGCGTGAAGTGATGAGCGAGCCGCGCGCCCTCATCCGCTGCGACGAGACGCCGCAGCAAGCTCTTGAGAGAATGGAACGCGCGGGCGTCAGGCACTTACCCGTAGTTGACGGCGAGAACTGGGTGGGGATGCTCTCGATGCGCGACATCATGCGCGTCGAACTCAGCGAGCAGGGAGCCGAACTGCGCCTGCTGCATGAATATATCTCTCACTAGAGCCTGTCGCCCTCCCTTTTCGCACGACTGTTCGCGGGGTTTGCAATGGGTCGCGCCGCGCTGCGCCGGGTGAGAAATATGGAAGACAAGCGCAGCGCGGCGCGTCTGATG
>DATLMV010000263.1:0-45711 GCA_035537095.1 Pyrinomonadaceae bacterium | reverse complement strand
GAGATTTTTTGATTGGTAAATAGTAAATGGTGAATGGTGAATAGATACGTGCTTAATGCAGTTATCTATTCACCATTCACCATTTACTATTTACCAATTTTTAGTGTCCGGTGCGGGTGACGACGAGGCGGTTGGCTTGGCGGCGGACGGTGTCGGAGACGTTGCGGTTCTGGGAGAGATTTTTGAGGTCTTTGGCGTAGAGGCGGGGGAGGATGGTCATGGCGGTGGCGATGGGCGTGCGCGGGTTGCGGACGAGGTTGTGAATGGTCGGGTAGGAACGCGCCCACGCGCGATTGAGCGCGATGAGGCGGAGCACCTCGTCGGAGACGGTGCGCATGGCGGCGATGCCTTCGACCTCCTGATCTGTAATACGCGGGTTATGAATGACGGCGGTGGCGACCACCTTGTTGGCGTCGCGGATGAGGATGGCGCGGGCCTCGCGGTCGCCCTTCATGCCGAGCTTGACGCGGTCTTTGACGGTCATCAACATGATGCGGCGAATCAGCGAGACGCGTTCGGGCGCAACCTCGTCGCCTTCGGCGTGCGTCTCCTGAATGATGCGTTCGGCGTTGGCGGCGCGCTGCTCGGGCGTTTCGTTATAAAAATCTTCGATCAGTTCGGCGGGCAGCCAGGAGTCGTCAATATCGTCGTCGGAGACTTCGATGTGGGCGGCGATGAGCCACGCGTCGTCGGTGTCGAGCGTCGCGTCGGGCGTGCCGATTGACTCGGCGGCCTCGACGAATTCCGCCGCCGCCGACATGCCGCGCGCTCTCAACTCCTCCGCAATCTGCTGCGCTCCGCGCTCCTTCTCGAAAAACTCGCGCTGCACCTCGCGCACGCGCCGTTCGGTTTCGGGCGTCCGCGCGGGGTTCGAGAGGATGGCCTCCATGATGGCGGGCGCGCGGATGAGACGTTGCTGGTTGATGGCGATGAGTTCGAGGACGGGGGCGTCGGCGGAGTGCGCGGCGAGGGCGGCGACCGCGTCGTCGGCGGTGCGCGAGTTGAGCACGACGGCTTCGTGCACGGCCCTCCCGGCGTTGGCCCGCCGCGCCAGATAACCGAGGACGCTCAAGGGCGTCTCGCTGCCCCCGGCGACGCTCAAGAGCGTCTCCGGTTCCTGTTCTTCCAGCGTCCCGCGCGCCGCCTCCGCGAGTTGTTCGTCGTCCGACGCGCTCAGGGCGACGAGCACTTCGAGCATCTCGTCCTGCGTCAACGGCAGCAGCCCGCGCGCCGCCGCGAGACGCGCTTGCGGCGGGGCCGTGCCCGCGAGGATGGCCTGCACAATCGGATTGGTTGAAGTGACGTTGGCGCTCATCAATAGAGACTTTCTGGAAAGCCTATCCCCTTGCAAGGTTCGTCGAATCAATCGCTCAATACATATTGAAATTGTACTCAATAGTGACGATGGTCGAAACCGGACGACCGTCTTTGGTCGCCGGTGTGAACCTGATCATCTGCGCGGCCCTGATGGATTTTTCCGTCAATCCATGGCTCAGCGCGCGCAGCACGAGAGGATACTTCACCGTGCCATCGGCAGCGAGGACGACCCGCAGGCGGACAATGCCTGTCACCAGATTATTGCGCGCTTGCTCCGTATATGACGGTTCGGGCTTGAAGGTGATGACGGCTTTCGTCGTCACCTCCCCCGGCGCGAAAATCTCCCGCTCCGGCTCCGGTCTCGTATAAACCTGACCGTAGAGGCGCATGGCCTCAAGCTGCTCGCGTAGATGACCTGCGTTGCGCGCTTGTGGATTGCGGGTCAGGTAGATTTCCAGATTCTGCGCGGCCTCCATCATCCGCGCCGCATTCTCGCGCCCAATCCCGGCGTGCTCATCCTTACTCAGCGCGAGGTATCTCTCTGTGCTGATGTCGGGTTGCACCCTGACGAGAGCCTGACTCTTGAGAAGGTATGCGAGCGTGAAGTCTTTGTCTAATGCGAGCGCGGCGTTCGCTTCTTCCAGAGCGGCGGCGGGGTCGTCGTTCTCCAAGCGCATGACGCTGATGATGTAGTGCACGTCGGCGTTCTGCGCGCCGTTCGCCAGCGCGGCGGCGGCCTCACGTTCCGCTTGGCTTCGTTTGTTGGTGAAGAACAGAGTGAAGGCCAGCCCCGCCTGCGCGACGGCGAAACCGGGGCGCAGCTTGACCGCTTTCTTGAACGCTTTGACCGCGTCCTTGAGCTTGTTCTCCGCAATCCATGAGAGACCCAGATAGTGCCATGCGTCGGCGTCGTCCGGTCGCTGCTTGGTGACTTGACGGAGCGTTTCGGCAGCCTCTCCGGTTTCGCCTTGCCGGTAGAGTTCGATGCCGCGCCGCGTATCTTCGGCGACGGGCGCGGATGCCGCTTGCCGTGCGGAGAGGATGCGGGCGGGCGTCGAGAGTGTCAGGAGCACAAGGCAAAAAACCAATGAAGCGAGACGAGGTTTCAACAACATGATGATTCGTCGAGTAAGTTTGAGATGAGTCGCCTGACTTGCGCTTGAGACGTCCGCGCGACGCTCGCGCGGGCGTCTCCGGCGGGAGAATTATAAGAGCCACCGGAGCGAATTTGCCAGCACGCGAGCGGGAAAACAGAAGCGGGGCGAACCTTTGAAGGTGTCGCCCCGCTTCCGTTTGGTTGAATGGTTCGGACGCGTGCACGCGTCGCAAATGAGTCTCAAGAGCCGCAGCACTTTTTGAACTTCTTGCCGGAGCCGCAGGGGCAGAGTTCGTTGCGCCCGACTTTGGCTTCGGCGCGGCGGACGGTCTTGATCTTTCCGTCCTCTTCGCCCGCCACCGCCGCGTTCTGGTTCGGCCCGGTGAACATCAACTGCGCGGGACGGCGGGGCGGTCGTCGCTGCAAAACCTCGGGCGGTTGCTCGGCGACGACTTGCAGGTTGAAGAGCGAGCGGACGGTGATGGTGTCAATGCGGTCGAGCATTGACTGGAAGAGGTCGAAGCTCTCCTTCTTGTATTCGACGAGCGGGTCTTTCTGCCCGTAGCCGACGAGTCCGATGCCCTGCTTCAAGTGGTCAATGGCGAGCAGGTGGTCTTTCCATTGCGCGTCAATGATGTTGAGCATAATGATGCGCTCGTAGGTGCGCATCGCTTCGAGGCCGACCGCCGCTTCCTTCCCGGCGTAGAGTGTCTTGAGGCGTTCCCAAATCTGTTCTTCGATCTCCTGCGAAGTGGCGCGCTCGAAGTCGAGGCTTTCGGCGTCGGCGTCGAAGGCATAGACGGACTTGAGTTGCACCTTGAAGTTGATTGTGTCCCAGTCCTCGGGCGCGACTTCCGGAGAGATGTACTGCTTGACCATGTCGGCCAGAAGGTCGCGCGCGACGCCCTTGTCGCCGATCAAGTACTCGCTCTGGTCGGGTTCTTCCATCAACTGCCGACGCAAACCGTAGATGGTTTCGCGCTGGCGGTTCATCACGTCGTCGTATTGCAGGAGATGTTTTCTCGACTCGAAGTTGCGCGTCTCGACCGACTTCTGCGCGGCCTCGATGCGCTTCGAAACCATCTTCGACTCGATGGCGACGCCCTTCTCCATCCCCAGACGCTGCATCAACGCCTTGACCTTATCGCCCGCGAAGATACGCATCAGATCGTCTTCGAGCGACAGGAAGAAGCGCGATGCGCCGGGGTCGCCCTGTCGTCCGGCGCGACCGCGCAATTGGTTGTCTATGCGCCGCGACTCGTGCCGCTCCGTGCCGAGAATGTAGAGCCCGCCCAATCCGACCACCTCTTTGTGCTCCGCCTCGACGATGCGCTTGGCCTGCGCTTCGGCGGCCTTCAACTGTTCCTCGGTAGCCTCGTCGGGGTCAATCTCGTCGCGCTTCAGAAACTCGCGCGCCATAAATTCGGGGTTGCCGCCCAAGAGGATGTCCGTGCCGCGTCCGGCCATGTTGGTCGCAATCGTGATTGCGCCCTTGCGTCCGGCCTGCGCGACGATCTCCGCTTCGCGCTCGTGATGCTTGGCGTTCAAGACGTTGTGCGGCACGCCCGCCTTCTGCAAGCGACGTGCAATCAACTCGGAGTTTTCGACCGACACCGTACCGACGAGCGCGGGCTGTCCCTTCTCGTAGCACTCCCTGATCTCCTCGACGACGGCGTCCCATTTCTCGGGGAGCGTGCGATAGATCACGTCGGAGTTGTCCTGACGAACCATCGGCATGTGCGTCGGGATGGTGGCGACTTCGAGTTTGTAGGTTGAATCAAACTCCGCCGCTTCGGTTTCCGCCGTGCCGGTCATGCCCGAGAGTTTGTCGTAGAGACGGAAATAGTTTTGCAGCGTGATGGTGGCGAGCGTCTGGTTCTCGCGCTCGATCTTGACGCCCTCTTTGGCCTCGACCGCCTGATGCAGCCCGTCCGACCAGCGGCGGCCCTTCATCAAGCGTCCGGTGAACTCGTCAACGATGATGACTTCGCCGTCCTGAATCACGTAATGATGATCGAGACGATAGAGCGTGTGAGCCTTCAAAGCCTGCTCGACGCAATGGAGCATCTCCATGTTCGAGGGGTCGTAGAGATTGCCGACGCCGAGCAGACGTTCGGCCTTGTCCACACCCTCTTCGGTCAGCACCGCCGAGTGCTGTTTCTCGTCAACGAGATAATCGCCGGTGATCACGCCGTCGTCGTGCTTCTCGCCGCGCTTGAGATGCGGGATGACGGCATCGGCCTTGTAGTACTTGTCGGTCGCTTCGTCGGACGCGCCGGAGATGATGAGCGGCGTGCGGGCTTCGTCAATCAGGATCGAGTCAACCTCGTCAACGATGGCATAGAAGTGGCCGCGCTGGACGCAGGTCGCAAGGTCGAACTTCATGTTGTCGCGCAGGTAGTCGAAGCCGAACTCGTTGTTTGTGCCGTAGGTGATGTCGGCGGCGTAGGCGTCCTTGCGTTCCCAGTCGTCGAGGTCGTTGACGATTGCGCCGACGGTGAAGCCTAAGAATTTGTAGATGCGTCCCATCCAGTCGGCGTCGCGCGAGGCGAGATAGTCGTTGACGGTGACGACGTGGACGCCGCGACCCGTCAGGGCGTTCAAGACGGCGGGCAGCGTGGCGACGAGCGTTTTGCCTTCGCCCGTACGCATCTCGGCGATGCGCCCTTGATGCAGGGCCATGCCGCCGATAAGTTGCACGTCGAAGTGGCGCATCCCCGTCGTGCGCACGGAAGCCTCGCGCGTGATGGCGAAGACTTCGGGCAGAATCTCGTCGAGCACGCGCTGCGTCCGACGCTTGCGCTCGTCCTTGTCGCGCGCGTCGCCGACGGCTTGCGCCACCTGTTCGCGGAACGCGACGATGCGCGCGCGCATCTCGTCGTCGGAGGGTCGTTTGACGGACGCTTCGAGTTCGTTGATGCGCTCGACGGCGGGGCGCAGAGCCTTGATGTATCGCTGGTTGCTGCTACCGAAAACTTTGGTCAAAAATTTGTCAATCATTGCCTTCCAACCTTCTGCAAAACCGGGCCACGCGGGCTCCGGCAAGTTCCGGCTTGCCGGGAACCGCTCACGGCGCACATCCGCGCTTCTTTTTCTTCGAGCGCAACATGCGATTGTAAGGGAGCGTGATGATGTAAGCAAGCGAGCCGGATTTGAGGACGCGGGCGCTTGCGCGGCGCGGATTAGTTGGGTGTGATCTGTTTGAGCAGGAGATTACCGGCGGCCTCGCGCGACATTTCCAGCTTGATTGCCAGCCGCTTGCCGCTCGACGAAATCTTCATGTTTTGATAGACGACCGATTCCGCCCTCTCTTTTTTGAGCAGCCGCGCAATCGCCAGCAGCCCGCCGTAGCCCCGCGCCCTCTCGGAGGCGCGCTGCTCGGTCGGGTATTCGGTGGCGAAACTGGCGGAGAGCGTCGCGGCGTCGAGCCGGAGCGTCATCCAGACGTGGCGCGCTTCTTCCAACCTGCCGAGGACGCGCGACGCGCTCAGCGCGACGGCGAAGTCGTTCAACAGTTCCCGGAGCTTATCGTCGCCCAGAGACGAGCCGCCGACGATGACGTTGGCGAGCGTGCCGTCGTCGTCGCGGTCGGCTTCGAGATTGAGTTCGACGGGCCTGTCGAGGCGTAGCTCGCCGCGTTCGGCCATCCGCCTGCCCTTCAGGAGAATTTCTTTGAAGGCTTGCCGGTTGACCCGAACGACGCGCGTATTGTGTGTCGCGCCGTCGTGCCGCGACGCGCCACCTTGCGCGGACGCCTGCGAGAGATTGAGCGCGAACGTGCCGAGCACGGCGTAGAGCACGATTGAACCGGCCACGACGCGCACGACTGCGTGCGGCGCGTGGCCCGTGCTGTTGACGCTGCTTTTACGACGAGAACGTTTGCTCATCTCTCTCCAAAACTGCGACCCGCGCATACTCTACCAGACTAAACTTGAGCACACGCGTCTATTTCAACGTCAGGTCGGTTTGACCTGTTTCTCTAGCATCTTGGCGACGGCGGGGCGCGACATGCCGAAGGTCATCACAACGTTTTTGCCGTTGGCCGTCACTTTCGTGTTCTTGTAAATCTCGGCCTCGTCGCGCCCGCTCTTGGCGAGCCGACCGAGGGCGAGCATGCCGTTATAGCCGAGCGCCATCTCGCGCGCGCGCTCCGGCGTCTCCATGATGGTCGTGACCTTCGCGCTCACGTCTGACTGGTTGGATTCGAGCGTCATCATCAGATGGCGCGTCCCTTCGAGCGCGACCAGCGCCTTGCTCGCGCTCAGGGCTTGCACGAACTCGATGGCGAGCGCCTTCAACTTCTCGTTGTCCTTCGAGACTTCGGTGATGACGATATTGGTGAGCGTGCCGTCGTCGTTGCGGTCGGCTTCGATGGACATGACGAGCGTCCCCGTCAGGTCGAGTTCGCCGCTGTCCATCGCGGCCTTGCTCTTTTTGAGAAGGTCTTTGAAGGGCTTGACGTTCACCTTCGGGAAGCGTTTCGTGCCGGTCTGCGCGGCCAGTTTGTCCATCTCCTCGTCGGTCTTGGCGGCATCGTCGGGCGTCGCCCCCGCGTTGGGCGTCGCACCGGGCGAGGGCTCACCCTTCGCGTCGTTGGCGGCGACCTGCGGCGACGCGCTCGCGCCGGGCGTGGGCGAAGCGAGGGGTGTGGGCGTCGGCTGCGGCGTCGGTTTGGGCGTCGGGCGCGGTCGCGGCGTCGGCACGGGTTGCGGCTCTTGAATGACTTCGGCGTCGGCGACGGGCGCAGTCGGCGCAGCCGTCGAGAAGTAACCGGGCGGATAGTAGAGTTTCTCGTGCGGCGGGAAGGTGATCATCGTCGCGCGCTCGCGAATCTCGGCCATCGTGTAGTCTTCCTCGACGTAATCGGAGCTTGAGAAGAGGCGCGCGATGTGGAGCATGCTCTGGAGCGTCGGGACGTAGGCGACGAGGGCGATAAGCGCGGCGTGCAGCACGAGCGAGCCCGCGACGGTGCGCAGCAGGCGCGGCCCGCGCGGCGCGCGGTTAATCTCAAAATTGTCGAAAAGCTCTGCCATCTTTTTCTCGCCCGAACCGAGTCCGCCTCAAAAAAAGAGGCCGCGAACGCTTGTTTAGACGCCCCGGCGGCCCCAAGCGTTGACAGGCGCACACAAAAGTTAACATTTACGCCGCCCGTTGTTCAAAGCGGCGTCGAGCGTCACAGACGGACGTGAGTTGCCGGTTGTGAGAAACTGCTTGGGAATACAGGTTGTATTGTCCCGTAGGGACAAACGAGAGTAGCCCCGCGATTTATCGCTGGGGACGGGAGCCGTGTATTTTCCTAGTCCCGTAGGGACGGCTGAATTTATCGTCAACCGTCCCTACGGGACTGAAAAGAACTCTAACTACTTGACCCCCGGCGATAAATCGCTGGGCTATTCTCACAAGTCCCTAGCGTGACTTGCAAACGACTAAATAAAGACATACCCGATATCCAACGTCTCATCTCGCACACCCCCATCTTCATCATCCGTCGTTTGCGCGTTCGACGTTTGCCTGAGTTAGAATGCAGGCATGCCACGTTTCAGAAACGACAAGGGGCGGCGCGGCAGGGGCGGGCGAAGCGGGGGCGGCGGTTCGTCGGCGCAGGGCGGCGAGGGCGACGGCGCGACGCGACGCCGGGGCGATTCTTCCACGCGTCGCGGGAGCGGTTCCGGTGCGCCGCGCGGGGGCGACGGGGCGCGGCGTGCGGCGTCGGCGGCGAGCGATGTGGACGTGTCGCGGGTGGCGACGCGTGCGGCGCGTTCGCATCCCCTGCGGCGTCTGCTCGAAGGCATCGGCACGCCCGCGCCCGCGCCGTTTGCGCCCGACCCCTTCCAAATCGAAGCCCTCGCCGCGCTCGAACACGAGGACGTGCTCGTCACCGCCCCGACCGGCTCGGGCAAGACTTGGATTGCGCGCGAAGAGATTCGACGCCTGCTCGCCGCCGGACGCCGCGCGTGGTACACGAGCCCGCTCAAGGCTCTGACCAACTCGAAGTATCACGAGTTCGTCGCCGAGTTCGGCGCGGAAGCGGTCGGCATCCTGACGGGCGACCGCAAGGAGCGCGCTGACGCGCCGCTCATCGTCGGCACGACCGAAGTCTACCGCAACCAACTCTTCGACGCGTTGCGCGGCGGCCACGCCGTCGAAGCCGATTTGGTCGTGCTCGACGAGGCGCATTATCTCGCCGACGAAGAGCGCGGCCACGTCTGGGAAGAGGCGATTATCCTGACGCCGCCGCGCGTGCGGATGCTTCTGCTGTCGGCGACGGTCGGCAACGCCGAAGAGTTTGCCGCGTGGATTGAAGAGGTGCGCGGCGTGCGTTGCGGCGTCGTCTCGCGGCCCGGCGCGCGTCCAGTCCCCTTGCGCGCCGCGTTCCTCCATCCCGAAGGAGAACTCGCGCCGCTCTTTGACGAGTCGGGACGCTTCAACTACGAACTCGCGCAGCTTGCACAGGCGGGCGGCGCGCGACAGCAAACGTCGAGACGGTACGGGCCGCGCGGCGGCGGAGACGACCGTCGCGCGAACACCTCGACGCGTCTCAACATGCCGGAGATGCCTCCTTCCACGCTGCTCTCGGCCCTGCGCTCCTACGACCTTCTGCCCGCCATCGTTTTCTTGCCGACGCGCAGGCGTTGCGACGAGGCCGCCGCCGAGGCCGCGCTCGCGCCGCGCGGGAATGCGGACGCCGGGCGGCGTGAGGCGCGCAAGCAAACCCTGCGCGAACTCGCCGCGCAGCATCCGGAGATTCGCAAGCACAGGCATTGGGACACGGTCGCGCGCGGGGGCGTCGCCGCACATCACGCCGGACATCTCCCCGCATGGAAACTCGCCATCGAACGCCTGATGAGCGCGGGACTTCTGGACGCCATCTTCGCGACGGCGACGGTCGCGGCGGGCGTAGATTTTCCGGCGCGCACGGTCGTCCTGTCGAACATAGACATGCGGCGCGGGCGCGGCTGGCAATCGCTCACCGCTTCGGAGTTGCAGCAGATGACGGGCCGCGCCGGTCGTCGCGGGCGCGATAACGTCGGCTTCATCGTCGCCGCTCCGGGCATGCATCAAGACCCGCAAAAGATGGCCGCGTTACTCAAGGCTCCGCCCGACCCTCTGGAGAGCCGCTTCCGCGCCACCTACACCACCTTGCTCAACCTGCTCGACGCCTACGGCACTTTTTCGCAGGTGCGCGAGATAGCCGAGCGGAGCTTTGCGCGGCGCGAAGCGGTCGAACGCATCACGCGTCTTGAGAGCGAACTCAAGGCGACGCTTGGACGCTTGCGGGGAAAACTCGCGGAGGCGGGCTGCGGCGACCTGCCGACGGAAACGGCGCGCGGGCTGGAACGCCTTGCGAGCGCGCGTGCGCGGCTGCTTGAGAGCGCGCCGCACACGCGGACGGAAGCCCTGATGCGCTGGTTGGAGAAGGAGGTCGTGCCGGGTCGCATCGTGAGCATCGGGCGGGGCGGGCGTCGGCTCGCGCTCGTCACGGAGAAACGCGGGTCGGGTTTCGCGGGCCTACGTGAAGACGGGCGGCGCGTGTCGCTCGCTCTGGAACGGGTCGGGAGAGTTTACGCGGAGACGCACAAGCCCTCCAAAGTTGACCGCGAAGCCATCTTCGCCGACGTGCACGAGGGACGCAACGCGCCGCTCTCCGAGCCGCGCCTGCGAGAAGCGCGTTCCGCGACCGACGAGGCGGTCGCCCTCATCAACGATTCGATTGACGCCCTGACGGTGCACGTCGCCGACGACGCACAGCGCGCGCGTTGCGAGGAGGCGCTCTGGTCTGTCGTGCAAGACGCGGAGAACGCCGAACGCATCGAACGACACATGGAGGCCCTGCGCGCCGAGAGTTGGCAGCCGTTCGAGCGTCGGGCGCGCGTGCTCGACCATTTCGGCTATCTCGATTTCAACGCCGAGCGCGTCACCGAGCGCGGGCGCTGGCTCGCAGATTTGCGTCTGGAACGCCCTCTGCTCGTCGGCGAAGCCATCGAGCGCGGGCTGTTCGCGCGGCTCGACGCGGCGCGGATGGCGGGCGTGATGGCCGCGCTCGCGTCGGATGCCGACCGCGATTTCGGCGAGCTTGAGTTGAGCGATGCGCTCGTCAATGCGCTGGCGCAGTTTGAACAGGTGGCTTACGAGGTGGGGAGCGTCGAGTGGCGGCAGGAGATCGAGCCCGCGCCGGAGATAAACTTTTCGGCGGCGGCGACCGCCGCGCGTTGGGCCGCCGGAGTTGACTGGCCGACGCTCGTCCGCGAGACGCGCGCCGAGGAGGGCGACCTCTTTCGTATGCTCTCGCGCACGGGCGAATCGCTCCTGCAAATCACCGGGCTCGCCGCAGCGCATCCGGCCACCGCCGCGACCGCCGAACGCGCCGCCGACGCTATCCTGCGCGAACCCGTGCGGACGGACGACGTATGATGAACATGGGGGAAACGGGCAAAAGGGGAAATGGTTAAAGGGCAAAGGGAAAAAGGCAAAGGGCAAAAGTTTAAGAGTGAAGGCGCACGCGTACGCGCACGAGTTTCTTCGCGTCTCTTTCGCGCTCTGAACTTTTTCCTTTTTCCTTTTTCCCTTTGCCTTCTTTTGTCGTGCGGTGGGGAGGAGAATCCGGGTATGTGGGGAAGGGGTGGAGAAGCGTTGAAGAAGGAAAGGACGCCGGTGGTGTATGTCGCGCTCGGGGATTCGACGGGCGTCGGGGTGGGAGCGCGCAGGGGCGGCGGCTACGTGGCGCGTATCTTTGAACGCATCGAGCGCGTGCGCCCTCAGTCGCGTCTCGTCAACCTGTGCGTGAGCGGCGCGACGACCGCCGACGTGCTGCGCGGGCAAGTCGCACGCGTCGCCCCGGCACGCCCGACGCTCGTCACGCTCGGCATCGGCATCAACGACGTGACGCACGGCGTCGCGCCCGAACAGTTCGCGCGCAACTACGAGGAGATCGTCGCGCGTCTCAAAAAAGAGACGGACGCGCCCGTCGTCTTGAGCAACATCCCCGACATCTCACACGCGCCCGCCGTCCCCCTCTTCCTGCGCGACGGCGCGCGCGCCCGCATCAAACTCTTCAACGAACGCGTCGCACAGATCGCGCGCAAGCATAACCTCCTGCTCGTTGACGCCTTCGAGAAGAGTCACGACGTTATCCCGGCGCATCCCGAATTCTTCTCCTCCGACAATTTTCACCCCTCCGACGAAGGCTACGAATACTGGGCCGTGATGATGTGGCCGACCGTCAAAGAGGCCATCGGCGAAGAATAAAACAGAAGCGCAGCGTGTTGTTTCCGACCGCTCCAAATTTCGTTGACCCGCCCCGGTCAACGGGCCTGCACTTCAAACTGGCGTCCAGTTGAACGTCACTAACTGACCAAATACTCTGCACCACATCAATCTCACCTTCGCAGAGAAGCCTGTCCGGAGAAGCGCAGACATGAATGCTCACACAACCGCGCATCAACCAAGACGAAAGACAACCCTCATCCGGATAACTTTGCTAACCGCCTTACTCACCCTCTGCGCCGTCGGCATCGTGTCGAGCACGGCGCAATCTTCGGCACAAGAAAACGATGTCACGCCTGCCAAAGAAAGAGAGATAGAGAATACGATACCCGCGCATCTGCCGATTAAAGTGAAGGTCAAGAATGCGGAGAAGGTCAAGGACTTAAAGAATGATAACTGGCTTGGGGATTTGGAGATCGAAGTGAAGAATACCGGAAGTAAGCCGATTTATTTACTTATTCTGTCGCTGCATCTGCCGGACGTTAAAGGCCAAGCAGCGGGGTCAATTGTCGGCTTTCAACTATGGCATGGGAGAACCGAGTTGGGAGATTTCAAAGCCCCTTTGCAGTCCGATGATGTTCCCATCAAACCCGGAGAAAGCCAAGTTATCAGAGTTCCCGAGAACAAGGTACAAGGCTGGAAGTTATACAGAGCAGAAAAAAACTTTCCCCATCCGACAAAGATTAAGCTGAACATCCTGTTCATCAACTTCGGGGACGGCACGGGCTACAGCGGGCCTGACGGCGTCCCCAGAGCAGAGCGCACTAAGCAGGGCGCAAGCGCTGTGTGTCCTGAAGGAGATGTAAGACCGAATGTCAGCGTGGATGCTACATCACCGAACCGCCCTCCAGACTTGTTTCCCAAAACCGCATTTCTTCCCTTGCCGGTAAGCTTCTTACCGGCAAATTTTTCATGGGGAAAAGCAAACCTGCCCTTGAATCTGATATTAACCCAAACCTGCTGTCCCGGTACGTCCCCAGACTGTTTCCGCCGGACAGAACAAACTAACAATTGTTTCTGCGGGCCGGTGCGGGTCGCCACCTCAGCCTCCTGTTCCGAGCCGGGTGGCAGATGCGCTACAGCCGTCTTTGTTGAAGAAGCCTGTACGGACTCTTACGGCAACCTTCTTTACTGTGACCATTATGAGATAGGAGCATCATGCGCGAGCGGGCCGCCAACCCCGACACCGCAACCGACAACGACGCCGACGCCGGAGCCGACGCCGCTGCCGTGTACGGAGGAGTCGCCCAACCCTAGTTGCTGCCAATGCGTCCCCGTCGTCGTCGCGCCCGGTTCCGGCCCCGCTCCCTCGCGTTGGACGTGCGGAGGATGCGAGGCGGGGACGCCCCTCAGTAACGGGTGTCTCGTGTCGGACTCTTTCGGGAACTGTCCCGACGGGTACGCGTGGACGGCTGACAAGGGCGGGACGTGCTACCCGGTCTCGGCAGGCAACTGCGACCCGCAAGCAATGGCCGAATGCTACAACGTGTGGACGTGGACGTGGAATAACTCGAACTGCAAATGTGAATGCCTTGATCTCTACGGCTGCTATACCCCCGTCGTGCTCGACGTGCGCGGCGACGGCTTTCATCTGACGAGCGCGGCGGGCGGCGTCAACTTCGACCTCAACCATGACGGCATCAGAGAGCGTCTGTCATGGACTGCCGCCCAATCCGACGACGCGTGGCTCGCCTTAGACCGCAACGGCAATGGGCGAATAGACGACGGACGGGAGTTGTTCGGCAACCACACGGCGCAGCCGCCCGCCTCCCTCCCGCCCAACGGTTTCCTCGCCCTCGCCGAGTTCGACAAGTCAGAGCAGGGCGGCAACTCCGACGGCGTCGTTGATAGGGGCGATGCCGTCTTCTCCGCGCTGCGTCTCTGGCAGGACGCCAACCACAACGGCATCTCCGAACCCGCCGAGTGGCACACGCTACCGGCGCTCGATGTCTCGGCCCTGCACCTCGACTACAAGGAGGCGAAACGCACGGACGAGCACGGCAACCGTTTCGGCTACCGCGCTAAGGTGGAGGACGCGCGGCATGCGCGCACGGGGCGTGGGACGTATTTCTCGTCTCCGCGCCGTAACGAACGGCAAAAACCTGTCAGCCGTCAAACCGCCCGCGAAGTGTCCATCAACTTCGCGGGCGGTTTCGTTGAATGCCGCGTTCGCCCGCTCGCGCGCCTCTTAACTTTTGAGTCCTGCCGCCGCTCTTTCGTCGAGCTTCCTGTGCGTGTCTCTTGAAATGCATTCTGCTTTGGCATAGTATGCCCGCCTATCGGAAGTCTGTTCGGCACTTCCAGTCCGTCGCCATCCGAGTGTGGCCCACGCTTTTTTGTTTCACCCGCGCTCCGCGCTTCGTCCGTCGCCGTCTTTCATGATTGGTCAAACAATCTCTCATTACAGGATTCTCGACCGCCTCGGCGAGGGCGGGATGGGCGTCGTCTATGTCGCCGAAGACACGCACTTGGGCCGCCGCGTCGCCGTCAAGATTCCCAACCCGACATCAGACCGGCACGAGTTTCGCGCGCGTTTCCTGCGCGAGGCGCGCGCCGTCTCCGCCCTGAGTCATCCGCACATCGCCACGCTGCACGACTACGGGGAGACGCCCGAAGGTCATCCCTTCATCGTGATGGAGTTGGTCACGGGCGTTGACCTGAGCGAACTGCTGCACGGCGGGACGCTGACGCTCAAGCGCGCCGTCGAGATTATCGAAGACGTGGCCGACGCGCTCACCGAAGCGCACGCGCGCGGGATCATTCACCGCGACATCAAACCCTCGAACGTCCGCATCAACGAGCGCGGTCAGGTCAAGGTGCTCGACTTCGGACTCGCCAAGCAACTCGAAGACGAGCAGACGCCGCAGCCCACCGAAGCCGACCGCGAAGCGCGCACGCTGCTCGCCACGCGCACGCGTAGCGGCGCGTTGCTCGGCACGCCGCTCTATCTCTCGCCCGAACAGGCGACCGCCGCGCCCGTTGACCGACGCAGCGACATCTTCGCGCTCGGCGCGCTCCTGTATGAATGCATCGCCGGGCGTCCGGCCTTCTCCGGCGCGAACGCGCTCGACGTGTGCGCGCAGGTGCTCTACGTCAATCCCGCGCCCCCCTCGAAGTTCAACCCGCGCGTCGCGCCCGAACTCGACTACATCACGCTCAAGGCGCTCTCGAAGCGACCCGAAGCGCGCTACCAGACCGCCGAAGAGATGCGCGCCGACCTCGCGCGCGTCCGCGCCTCGATGCAGGCCGGAAGCGAAATTGTCCCGACGCAGATTATCGAAACTCGCGGCGTCGTGCCGCGCACGAGCGCGCTCACCACGCTCTCTTCCACGCTCCGGCGTCCGCGTTTCAGCGCGGCCTTTCTCCTGCTGCTCGCCGCGCTCGTCGGCGTCAGCGTCTGGGCGGGGCTGCGCTGGTGGCCGCACACGCCGCACAAGCCCGCGCCGGAGGCACTCGGCTGGTACGAGAAGGGCGTCAATGCTCTGCGCGACGGCACGTATCAGAACGCGAGCAACGCGCTCTCGTCGGCCATCGCCGTGGACGACCGCTTCGCGCTCGCGCACGCGCGCCTCGCCGAAGCGTGGATGGAGTTGGACTACACGGAGAAGGCGAAGGACGAAATCCTGCGCGTGCGTTCGCTCGTGCCGGACTACGCGCGCCTCCCCGCGCTCGACGCGCTCTACCTGCAAGCCGTCACCGATACGGTCGAGCGCAAGTTTGCGCCCGCCATCGAAGCCTACGCGCACATCGCTCAACAAGCGCCGGAAGCGGATAAAGCTTACGCTTATCTCGATCTCGGTCGCGCCTTCGAGCGCAACGAGCAGATGGACAAAGCCATCGAGAGCTACAGCGAAGCGACCAACCGCAACCCTCAGGCCGCCGCCGGTTTCCTCTGGCTCGGCATCCTCCACGGGCGCAAGCAGAACATGGCGAGCGCGCGCTCGGCCTTCGAGACGGCGGAACGTCTCTATAGCTCGCTCTCGAACTACGAAGGAGTGACGGAGGTCGTCTATCAACGCGGCGTGCTCTCGAACAAGATGGGCCGGGTCGCGGAGGCGCGCGAGCAGTTGCAGCGTGCGCTCGACATCACCGAGACGACGACCAAGAACAAGTATCAACAGGCGAACGTGCTCGTGCAGTTGAGCAACGTCGCGCTCGCCGAAGGCAACGCCGCACGGGCGCAGCAGTATGCCGCGGACGCCTTCAGTCTCGCCGAAGACAACCGCATGGAGAGCCTTGCGACGCGTGCCCTCATCGGTCTCGGCAACGCATACTTCTCCGGCGCGGACTACGAGCGGGCCGAAGAGTTTTACCAGAAGGCTTTGGAGTCAACCGTCCGCTACAAGGGACGACGCAACGAAGCGACCGCGCTCTTTTCGCTCGGCAGTCTCCGCATCCAGCGCAACCGTCCCGACGAAGGCTTGCGCGATGTCGAGCGCGCGCTCGAATTTTTTCAGAACGGCGGTTATCGCAAAGAGGCCGCGCAGGCTTTGATTCTCGTCGGGCGCGGGCGCAGGCAGCAGGGCGACTACGCGGCTGCGCTCAAAGCCTTCGAGCAGCAGTTGGAAATCGCCTCGCGCGCGGGCGACATCGCGCAGCAGGCGGTCGCGCACGAAGCGGTCGGCAACGTCCTCTTCACGCAGGAGCGATACCCCGAAGCCCTCCGGCATTTTGAAGAGACATACCGCATCAGTCGTCAACTCGAAGACAAAATCGGGAGCGCCTACGGCCTGATGAATCGCGGCAAAGTGCTCTGGCGTCTCGGTCGCGCCGCCGATGCCCGCGCCGCGCTTGCAGAAGCCTCGACAATCGCCGACCAAGCGAGCGGGAGCGCGAAAGGTCTGCTCGCCGGAATCCGCCTGCACACCGCCGGAATGCATCTCGCCGCGCTCGAATTCGACCGCGTCAGGGAGGAGAGCCGCGCCGCGCTCGCGCTCGTCGCGCAGGACGCCGAGGTCGCCTTCGAGACCAAACGCTTGACGGGCCTCGCCGCCGTCATGTCGGGCGCAAAACGCGAGGGCGTCGCGCTCTGCGAGGACGCGCTCTCAGCCGCGCAGAAGATCGGCGACCCCGCGCTGGTCTCCAAAGCGATGCTCGCGCTCGCCGAAGCCCTGCTCGAATCCGGCGACGCCGCGCGCTCTCTCTCGCTCGCGCTCGACGTGCAGCGCAGGTTCGCCGCCGCCGGACAGCGCGAATCCGAATGGCGCGCGTGGCTCGTCGCGTCGGGCGCGAGCGCGCAAGGAGGCGACGCGGAACGTGCGCGCGATTTGGGCGAGCGGGCCGACGCTGCGCTCTCCGAAGTCGAACGCGAGTGGGGCGCGGATAACTACCTGCGCTATCTCGAACGACAGGACATCAAGCTTTTACGCAAGAAGATACCGGGCGACGAACGCCAGCCGTGAATGAGTCTCTCTTCAACCCCAAAGGAGCGAACATCATGCAACCGACGCAGCACCAACCCCCGCGCGCAACCCCTCACAAGGGATTCCGCACGACTCTCTTTCTCATCATACTCATCAGCGCGGCCCTCACCACCGCCTGTCCGACCAACGACCCGAACCCCGGCGTCACCCACGACCCAGACCCTTCGATGGGCACGGACGACCGCCCGATTATCATCACCGGCGGCTCGCTCGACCTGTATTTCAACCACACCGCGTACAAACCCGACCCCTCCGCACGGTCGTCCGCCGACGCGAGATACCGTCTCGACGGCTACAGGATCACGGCCATGCGCGTCTATAACGACGACGGCGCGGACAACTCCACCCCCATCTGCGAGCCCACCTTCACGGGCGGCGCGTCCATCAGCGTCGGCTACAGGGTCGGGCCGGATGCGCCGAAAATCACGGTCTCAGGCGCACCTGCCAGCGGGACGAATCGTCCTTACGTCGAACTCGGTTTCGACGGGAGCGCCAACTCCCTGCCGTTGCGCCCGAACAGCAAGAACATGCGCTTCAACAAGCGTGCGAAGCTTGAGTCTGTGAGCTACGCTGTGGGAACGGGCGGCACAACCAACTGCGGCCCTCTACCCGCTAACGGCAAGGTGACGATTGAGATTGACGTGAGCTACGTGAAATAGAGACGTGAGCTAGATGAGATAGGCGCGCGCGCGGAGAAGATAAACTTCCCGCGCGCGCGCAAAAATCAAAAAGCGGCGTGTCCTCACCACACGCCGCTTTATGTACTCATAATTTTTTGGGAATTATGAGGGATACGTGCACATATCCAATTGACGCCATTCTACCGACTTCTAGGCGACTGTCAATCCGAATAGTTTACACACGCTTGCAAGGTTCCTTCCTACAAAAAATTTTGCATGACGACCTATGTCGTTTATCTTCTTGAGTTACGATGTCCCCGCGCGTCGTTTTCCGGCTCCGCGAGCCTCCGCTCCGCGTCCTTCGTTGATTACGCGGGGGCGTTCGCGCTGTGTTAAGATGTGGTTCGAGCGGCCTGATTTGCGATTGAGAGCCGGGTTTTCGGACGCCGCTCGCGGGTCTTGGGACAATCGCGGTCGAAAAATTCGGAGCGGGATTTCGAGGTCACGAATGCAGGTTCTTTTAGCGGAAGAGTTCGGTTTTTGTTTCGGCGTCGAGCGCGCCGTCGAGATGACGGAGGAGGCGCTGGCCGGGGGCGCGCAGGTGCGCACGCTCGGGCCGCTCATCCATAACACGCAGGAGATCAAACGTCTGGAAGCCGAAGGTGTGACGACCATCAACGCGCCGGAAGAGGCCGACCCGCAGGTGACGGCGGTGATTCGCGCGCACGGCGTCACGCCCGAAGTTCAGCGCGATCTGGAAGAACGCGCGGGCCGCGTGATTGACGCGACCTGCCCGTTCGTCACCAAAGTTCAGAAACTCGCCGAGCGCGCGGCGGAACAGGGCCGCGACGTGGTCGTCGTCGGCAACCCCGACCATCCGGAGATGATCGGCGTCGTCGGCTACGCGCCGCGCAACTCGCATGTCGTCCGCGACGCGAGCGAGGTCGCACGGCTTCCCAACCTGCACGCGCCCCTCGTCGTCTCGCAGACGACGCTCAAGCTCAGCACCTTTCTCGAAGCGGCGGAAGCCGTCCGCGCCAAGTCGGACGCCGAACCGCAGATCGTCAACACCATCTGCTCCGCCACGCGCGACCGGCAGGACGCCGCGCGCGCCCTCGCCGGAGAGGTCGAAGCCTTTTACATCATCGGCGGCAAGCATTCGTCCAACAGCATCAAGCTGCTCTCCGTCTGCAAAGAGCAATGCGCGCAGAGCTATCTCATCGAGACGCCGGAGGAGATTAACGCGGACGACCTGCGCGGCGTCGAGCGCGTCGGCGTCACCGCCGGAGCGTCAACGCCCAACTGGTTAATCGAACAGGTCGTCGAACGCCTCCGACAGATCGGCGAAGCCAGAGACGCGGCGGAAGAGTTTCTGCTCACGCGCTAAAGCGAACGAAAAATACTCCCGCGCCAACGGACGAAGAAGAACAGCCGCGAAAAAGAACGGTCGCGAAAAAGAACAGCCGCTCAACGTTTGAGCGGCTGTTCTTTTGTGTGCAGTTTTGTTGGCGCGTCTAAAGTTCAGATGTCTTCCCCGGCGGCCTCGACTCCTTCGAGCGCGCCGATAATCCAGCGGGCCTCTTCCGAGTCGAACTCATCCGCCTGACTCTTGAGCGCATCGCGCGCGACATCGGAGTCAACGGGGTCGCCGAGTAGTTCGACGAGGACGGGCGTCGGGACGTGCAGCAACGCTTCGCGCGCGAGCGCGCGCACTTCCGCCTTCGGATGCCTTGCC
Source organism: Pyrinomonadaceae bacterium (assembly GCA_035537095.1). Lineage (GTDB taxonomy): Bacteria > Acidobacteriota > Blastocatellia > Pyrinomonadales > Pyrinomonadaceae > DASWNP01. Next base: position 26,256 of record DATLMV010000263.1, on the reverse strand, counting down.
AGTTCGCACATCTCGCTCGGCGCAAGCCGCGCCGAGAGCGTGTCGGCCAGCGTATCCACGCGCGCGTAGTTGTGCACGCGCAGCGCGCGCTCGAACAGTTGACCGAATACCTCCGCCGAACGCGCCTCCTTGTGCAAGACCTGCGCGCACGTCTCGGCCATCCGCACGAGTTCGCGCGCCTGCTCGGCATTCAAGACGCCTGCGTCCGGTTCGGTCGCACGGTCGTCCAACGCCGCCAGCAGACGGCTCAACTCCCACTCGGCGCGCGCATCATAGGACGAGCCGCCCGCGCGCGTCGTCGTCGGGCTGGCGACCGCCGCCGACACGAGCGCACGCTCCACGAGACTACGCGTTGCCGGACGCAACCCCCGCCAAACGCTCGCAATGCGCGCTCCGAAATCCTCGATCATCATCATCCCCGGAATTTTCTCCCGCGCCCGCGTGTCCGGGCGCGCTCCTTTTGTTTCGATTCTACTATAACTCGAATCGTCGGGCGTCGGCGATTTCCGGCAAGGTCAAAAATTCCGTCCCGATTTAACGAGGGCGGGTGCGCTTCCGTCAAGTGAGTTCGATGCCGCCGTGTGCGACGGCCAGCATGATGCAGTCTTCGTCGCCGTCGAGCGCGACCGGATGATGCGTCGAACCCGCTTCGTTGACGAGATAGTCGCCCGCGCGATGCTCGCCCGCGTCGTCGCGGTAGCCGCCTTGCAGAATGAAGACCTCCTCCAACCCCGCGTGCCGGTGCGACGGATAGGCGCAGCGCGGTTGCATGCGAATCAAGACGGTGGCGTCGCCCGTCGCCGTGTCCCGGCGCAGCACGCGCAGGGAGATGCCCCTGTGTCGTGTCTCGCGCCACTCGATAGTCTTCGGATCGAACATGGGAAATAGAGAGCGGCAAGCCGTGCGCTAACGTGCGGGCTTAAAAAATATCAACCTGTTTAAGAATCATTCTTCGAGGCACGAAACTTACTGCTCACTCTTCTGATTGTGGTCAATGATTTCGGTGATGGTGTCGAAGGAGATTTTGATGATTTCGCCGTCGGGGCGTTCCATCTTGACGCTCGGTTTGGTGAGCGCCTGCGTCATCTTCATGCTGCGGACGACGCCGCGCACGCGCGTCCCGTCTTCGGTAACGACTTCCACGTTGTCTTTTCCATAGAGCGGCTGCAAGGCAGCGAGGGCTTTTGTGACTTCCACGAGCGTGACCGTTCTTTCTCCAAATTATCGAGACCGCGCCGCTGTCATCGGTCGCAACGGTCTCGCCGTTTGATGTGCGCGGCAAAAGTTTTCGTCAGGCCGCGCGAGCAGGCCGCGTTTTTTTTGAGTCTGCAAAGGCAAACACGCGGCTTGATTTCATTTAAGCACGCTCCGTGCCGTCCAAACCTGTTCGCTTGCCTTTTCGCGTGCGAGCGGCCAAACTGCGCACGGGCGGGGGCGCAGACGGACTTGCAAAGTTCGTACTCCGACTGCCAAAAGTCTATGCCGCGCCCAAACAATATGCAACCGTGCGACTCCAAGAGACGTATATCAGTTGCAACATAAAGTCGGGCGAAGTCCCTCGCCGCTAACTGTTTACCTTCATCAAGTAGAGCTATGCAAACCGAAAATCAATACACGGGAGCAAGGTCGTCCGGCGACCAAACGGACGCCGTCGCGTGTCCGAGTTGTCAGGCGACGATGGTGCGCGGGATGCGCTTTTGCCGGATGTGCGGTTATCGTCTCGGCGAAGGCGTCGAGGAGTATGCGGAGACGCGCCTGCTCGACCAGAGCGCGCCGACCGCCCCGCACGCGCGACCCGCGCAAACCGCTTCGCACAACGACTGGGGCACAGCCCCGCCGATGGCCCCGCTCGCGCCGATGCTCAACACGACATCGCTCAATCAAAAGCGCAACTCTTCACTATGGGGGATGGGCAACTCTTGCCGCCGGATGAAGATGGGCTGGGTGATGTGGGTGATCATCTCCATCGCCATCCTGACGGCGACGGGCGTCATCACGCGCGGCATCAGGAATGTGCGGAGGGGGCAGGGTATCAACATCGCCAGCGTGCAGAAGTCCTTCCTCGGCGTTGATGGTTTCGACACGGCTGACGGCGGCGGCGCACTCGTCGAAGGCATCGCGGGGCCGGACACGCCCATCGAGCGCGCGGGATTGATCGGCGGCGACATCATCAGGAAGTTTGACGGAAAGGAAGTGGCGGACTCCGGCGACATGACGCGGATTCTCGCCGAGACGCCCGTCGGCAGAACCGTCGAGGTCATCTTCGAGCGCGACGGCGAGACGAAAACGACGCTCCTGACGACGATGGCCGAGAAGGGCTTTCGCGGCCTCAGAGCCTTCGACTCGCGGCCCAACGGTCGCGGCATTCTCGGCGTTGACGATTTAGAGCGCGTGCAGGTCGGCGATACCAAAATCTACGGCGTCAGGCTCGACGAGGTGCAGAGCAATCGTCCCGCCGACATCGCGGGTCTGAAAGAAGGCGACATCGTCATCGAGTTCGGCGGCAAACCAGTCCGCACTCCCGGCGACCTGCGCTACAGGATTTACGAAGCCGTGCCCGGCAACACCGTCCCTGTCGTCGTCATGCGCGACGGCACGCGGATGGAGATTCCCGTCAAGATGGGCAAAGGCAAAGATTAACCCTCAAGACTAACCCTGCGGCGCGAGGTAGTCGCGCAGTTGCGCCTCCATCTCGCGCCGCACGTCCTCGCGCTCCTCCTCAGCTTCGTCCGCCTCGAACAACTCGAAAAGCGCGTAGGGCGTCTCCGCTGCGAGGCGCAACTCCCAAGCCTCGCGCCCCCCCTGCGACGCGCGCGCAAACCACAACGCATCAACCGCCGACTCCTGCACCGCGACCCCCTCGAAACGCGCCCCCGCTTCCCCCGCGCCGCCCGCTTCGCGCAGTTCGACCAGCGTCTCCGCCGACATCAACACGCGTCGCAGTTGCCAGCCGTGCCGCAGGTAGGTCGCCGTGATCTCTCGAAATAGTTGCAGGCGTTTCATCAACTTAAGATGGACGATAGACGAGGGACGATGGACGGCAGGAAAGCTTCCTTCTTATCAATCGTCCAAGCGTCTACTGATAGACGATGGATGGAAGAAAGTTTCCTTCTTATCCATCGTCAATCGTCCATCGTCTATGGTCTATCGTCTATTCTCCGTCTATCATCTATTCCCCGTCTATCGTCCGCCGGTAAGCATACATTTGTTGACCGCGCGAGGTCTAATCTCTATCATGCGCAGGCTGCCCCCGAGACGGCGGCGCGAAGAAAAGCGTGAAGTCAGAAGACCGAGAAGAGATGAAAGATGACGCCCGCCCGCCGTTCTACGCGGCGCTGGCGCAATCGCTCGAACGCAGAGACCTGCGTCTGGAAGAGGTGTGCCGCGCGGACAACGTGATTGCGCGTCGCGTCTTTGAGGAATACGGCGCGATGTTCGTCGCATCGTTGAGCGTGCTCGTGCCGCCGACCTGTGTTTTCAAAAGTGAAGAAGAGGTGCAGCGGTTTCAGAGAGCGGCGGGCATCGGCGCGGCAGACTTCGGCGGGTGCACCATCGAACTGCAACCGGCGGCGCTCGCGGCCCTGCTCGCGGCGCGCGCGGAGGCCGAGGGCGCGGGCCACTCCATCACGCCGCGCGACGGCGCGGAGGGCGCGCGCCGTGGCTACGGCGACACGCTGCGTCTATGGCAATCGCGTTTTCTGCCCGCGCTCGAATATTGGTCGGGGCAGGGGCGTCTCGCGCCGGAAGATGCGGCGCGGCTGCGCGCGCTCGCGCCTTCGGAGCAGGTAGCGGCGGTCTTGGAGTTGGAGCGCGAGGGCATCTTCTTCAGCAAGGATTTCTCCAAGACCATCCTGCAATCGGTGGCCGCGCCCGGCACGTCGCCGCATCTCTCGATGTACGCCTTCGACGTGGTCGAGTTCAAGGAGCCGACCGTGCAACGCATCCTCGCGCGTCACGGCTGGTTTCAAACCATCGAGAGCGACCTCCCGCATTTCACCTTTCTCGGCTACGACGAACGAGAACTGCCCGCGCACGGCCTGCGCCGCGTCGAAGCGCACGGGCAGGTCTTCTGGATACCGAACCTCGTAGAGCGGGACAGAGAAGACGCACAGAGAAGCGGCGACGGGGGAGACGCGACGCGTTGAAGCGTTCCGCGTGCGCGTGCGCGACGCAGCGACGGATGTTCGCCCCGTCTTCAGCGTCGCTTTTCGCCCCGCCTCCCTCGTCTCTTTTCGTCGCGCACGCCTCGTCGCTTTCGCTGGCGCGCGCGTGCGGCGTTAATGTTCTTTACTTTTCCGGCTGTTTGTGAGAAAGACTTGTCTCCGTTCGTTTTGAGCCAATCGTGCATCGTTCGCGTGAGCAAAGTTGTCCGACCTCGTTTCGTTACTAAACATCAACGATGAAACTTCGCGGCAGTCGAGGGCGGACGTTCGCCTGCCGCACGCCTGTTGGCTAGAGCGCGCGAAATATATCCCCGTATCCTAAAAGGAGAGAATTATGACTTTGTGCACCGCTTGCGGAACCGAGAATGCCGACGGCATGAGGTTCTGCGTCAAGTGCGGCGCGGCCATCGCCGCAGCCCCCGACCCCGGCGCGTGGAAAGCGCCGAGCGGCAATCTCTACGACACGCCCTCGACCCCGAGCGGCGGACTCAATCAACTCAACGACTACGCCCCCCCTCCGCCCATCGGCTACAGCGGCTACGGCGGCATGGCGACGACCACCGGCATCGGCGGCTACCCCTACGCCGAGTGGATTGACCGCGTGCTCGCCGCCCTGATTGACGGCGGCATCTCCGTCGCCGTGATGTTCGTGCTCTATCTCATCTTCGGCATCATCGGCGGCGGTCTGGCCGCCATCGGCGGGGGCTTGGGCGACGACGCGGGCGGCGCAATCGGCGCGCTCGGTTCGCTTTCCTGCTGCTTCGGCTTCCTGCTCGCGGCGGTGTCGGTCTTCGCCGTCGGCATCTATAACAAAGTGTTTCTCGTCAGCAAGCGCGGCTTCTCCATCGGGCAGGGCGTGATGAAGCTCAAGGTCGTTGACGCGAACGGCCAGATTCCGCAGATGGGGACGTTGGTGCTGCGCCTGCTCGTGCAAATCGGACTCGGATTCATCCCCTTCATCGGTTTCTTCCTCGGCCTCGCCAACGCGCTCTGGCCGCTCTGGGATGAGAAGAAACAGACGTTGCACGACAAGGCCGCCGGGACGTTCGTCGTCAAGACCGGCGCATGAGGGACGCCGAGCGACGCATGAAGACGCTGACCAGATTTTTCGCCCGACCGGGCGCGACCGCAGGATTCACGGGCGCATTGATTGCGCTCCAACTCCTGCTTGTGCGCGCGGTCGGTTCGGCCAGCATGAGTTCCGTGTCGTTCGCCGGGCAGGAGATGCAATGGGGCTGTCTCTTCAAACAGCGATACGGCATCCCCTGCCCGAACTGCGGCATGACGCGCAGCGTCCTCCTCGCGCTGCACGGAAACTTCGGCGCGGCTTGGCAACTCAATCCGGCGGGCGTCCTGATGGTCTCAGGCACGATGCTTTTCGGCGCGGCGATGTTCTTGCTGATGTTTTATCAACGGACTAGAGACGCTGCCGCCGTCGAACGCCTTGAGCGCCGCATCAAACTCGGCGCGCTCGCCTACGGCGCGCTGCTCTTTGCTGTCCTGATGGGCCACTGGCTGCGAGAGATTTCGTAAAGCCTTCGTCGTTTCGCGGGCGACGACGGGGCGCATGCCCGAGTCACGTTCGGGATGAAGGATAATAGGCGGCTCGAAGCCTTTCGCGGAATGAGATATTTGTAGCTCACGTTTGATAACGTGGGCTACAAGTGTTTTCGGCCCGCGCGGAGTTAATGTCGAAACTTAAGACGCTGCGTCGGAAGTCTCACGAAAATAATTGCGTGCGGGCGCGGAGTTGCGGTATTCTTCCGAGCATCCGTCGAAGCCCCTTAGCCGGATACTTGTTTCACTCCCGTTTTCCAGAACGGTTAACTTCTTAACCCCAATAGCGCGCCGCTCGCGGCCCCCCGCGCCCTCTCGCTTCAAGTCTCCTCGAACAAGCGAACGCACGGCCCGTCAGCGACCCTTGATTTCTCGAACGAGAGGGTCAACATGGATATCCCCCAAGTTATCGCCGGACGCTTCCGCATCGAATGTGAAATCGGCAAGGGCGGCATGGGCACGGTTTATCGCGCCCTGCATCTCGGATTAGAGCGTCCCGTCGCCATCAAAGTTCTCAAGCAGGAGTTTGCCGCCGACCCGGAAGTCGCCGAGCGTTTTATGCGCGAGGCGCGGACGATGGCCCGCCTGCGCCACCCGCGCGCCGCCATGATCTTCGACGCCGGACGCCTCACCGACGGTCGCCCCTTCATCGTCATGGAATACGTCGAAGGCCGGACGCTCGCCGACACTCTGGCGCGTGAGGGAAAGTTTACGCCGGAGCGCGCCGTCTCGGTCGCCTCCGACATCTGCGACGTGCTCGCCGAAGCGCACCAACTCGGCGTCGTCCACCGCGACCTCAAACCCTCGAACATCATGCTCAACGAGCGCGGCGTCTGCGTGCTCGATTTCGGCATCGCCAAAGTGCTTGCCTCGGCGGACGCCACCAAGACGCACGCCACCACGCAGTCGGGCCTCGTCATCGGAACGCCGCGCTACATGTCGCCGGAGCAATGCATGGGGCAGCGCGTCGGCCCCGCGAGCGACCTCTACAGCGTCGGCGTGATGGTCTATGAAATGCTGGCGGGACATCCGCCGTTCGTTGACCTGCTCTCGTCGGCGGTGCTCGTCAAACAGGCGACGGTCGTTCCGCCGCCGCTCTTGGCGAGCCGACCGGAAGCGCCGCGACAACTCGCCGTCATCGTCCACACGCTGCTCGCCAAGAATCCGGCGCACCGCCCGAAATCGGCGGACGAAGCGCGCTCTCTGCTCATCCGCAGCATCACGCCGCCGCGCGACCCCTCCACGCAGACGCCGCCCTTCGCCTCTACCATCGCCGCGCTCAACACCGGAACGTCGGCCTTCTTTCGCGCGGCGAGCGTCTTCGCCGTCGTCCTGATGCTCGGCGCGGCGCTCTTCGCATGGTCGCACCAGACTGTCCCGACGCGAACTCCCGCCCGCACAGAGGCCGCGACGCCCTCCGTCCCGGCGACGAAGCGCGCGCCCCGCTCGACGCGACGCGCCGCCGCCACAGCAGCGCCCGCGCCCGTCCTCGCCAGCGCACCGGCTGCGCCCGTCGCTGGCGAACAGATGACGGTCGCCGCGAGTGAAGCCGCGCCCGTCCCCGCCGCCGCGAGCGAAGCGGCGACGTTGCGCACCGCGACGGAGAAGCGTGCGCAGGCGGAACTCTCGCCCGACGCCATCCAGCGCATCGCGCAGTCGGTCTCGCGCGGGACGGTCAACGACGTGCGGCTCGTCCGCACGAAGGGCGGGCAACTCATCGCCGCGCTCCACGACCAGCGACAGAAGGGCGCGAGCCATCTCTATTTCATGGAGCGACGCGGCGAACGCTATCACGTCGGCGCGCATGTCGCGCTCGATACCGAAGGCTTTCGCGGCGCGAACTGGACGACCGAAGTGCTCGACATAGACGGCGACGGTTACGACGAAGTGCTCTGCACCGGCACGCGCCCGCGCGGCAACACGGGCGAGCGGCGCGTCGTGCTCTACGTCCCGCGCCTGCGCCAGACCTACAGCCTCCATCTCGCGCCGCACCGCAGCGCGCCCAACACCATCCGCGCCATCTGGTCGGCCAACTCCTCGACCGCCGCCGCCAAGCAGTACCGCACGCTCTTGCGTCAACGCGCCTTCGCCGACACGCGCAGTTTTTGAGATCAATCCAACAGGATGAACGGACGAAAAAGGGCGAAGGGTTAAAAGGCGAAAAGGGGAAAGGGTAACAGCGTGAAAGCGGGGCGAGAAAAGCCCTCCTCCACGCATTTTATCCCCTCCCCTTTTTCCTTTTAACCCTTCCCCTTTTGACCCTTTCTGTCCGTCCGTCATGTTTGATTCCCGCCGGTCGCTGGCAAGCAACCCGCCGTGCTATCATTTACCTCAAAGCATCTGCGAATCCAACGCGAGACAGTCAGTTCAGTCCTCCGGTTATTGTTCCGGTGAACGATTCTCCCGTTGAAAACTTCATCCGTATTTTGAGAAGGAAGCTATTTTGAAACGACATCTTCTGACACTCTCGCTCGTGCTGTCGCTCTGTGCGCCGCTCGTGTCGCAGGCGACGTTTGGCGCAGTCGGAGCGCAGGCGCAGCGCGCGCGTGAACCGCGTCCCGCCGCGCGCCGCGCGCAGTCCGGCGCACCGGCAACGCAGACGCCGCCGACTCCTGCTCCCGCCGCCGCTACCGCTCCGGCGCAAGCGCCGCAGACGCCGCTCGTCTCGCGCGTGCTGGCGAACGGTCTGGAAGTCATCGTGCTCGAAGACCATTCCGTGCCGCTCGTGACGGCGGAGCTTGCCGTCAAGAACGGCTCCTACACCGAGCCGCCGGAACTCAACGGCCTCTCGCATCTCTACGAGCACATGTTCTTCAAGGCCAACAAGGCGGTCGAGGAGCGCGCCGACTACCTGCAAACCATTGACTCGCTCGGCATCATCTTCAACGGGCAGACGCAGGAAGAACTCGTCAACTATTACTTCACGACGACCACTCCGAACCTCCATGTCGCCATGCGCTTCATGCGCGATGCCGTGCGCTACCCGCTCTTCGACGAGCGACAGTTCGAGCAGGAGCGCGAGGTGGTCATCGGCGAACTCGACCGTCACGAGTCGAATCCTTACGGCTTCCTTCAGCTTGAGATGAACAACCGTCTCTTCTACAAGTATCCGAGCCGCAAGAGCCCCGGCGGCAACCGCAAGACCGTCTCGGCGGCGACGACCGAGATGATGCGTCTCATCCAGAATCGCTACTACGTGCCGAACAATTCCGCAATCGTCGTTACGGGCGATGTCAAACCCGAAGAGGTCTTCGCGCTCGTGCAGAGCTTGTTCGGCGAGTGGCCGCGCAGGGAAGACCCCTTCGTCAAGTTTCCTCCGGTCGAGCATCCGCCGCTCGCCAAGAGCGAGGGCGCGATTATCAAACAGCCCGTGCAGAACGTCGTCATCAACATCGGCTGGCACGGCCCCTCCATCGGGCAGGACAACGCGGGCACTTACGCGGCGGACGTGTTCTCCTTCATCCTCCGCCAGCCCGATTCGCGTTTCCAACGCGCGCTCGTTGATACGGGGCTGGTGACGGGCGTCAATCTCGGCTACTACACGCAGCGCAACGTCGGGCCCATCAACATCATCGCGCAGACGACGCCCGACAAAGCGCGCGCCGCCGTCCGCGCCATCTACAACGAGATCGCGCACTTCAACGATAAGGACTACTACACCGACGAACAGCTTGAGAACGCGAAGGGCTTGCTCGAAGCCGACGATCTCTACTCGCGCGAAAAACTGAGCGAGTACGCGCACACTATCAGCTTCTGGTGGTCTTCGACGGGCACGGAATATTTTCGCGGTTATCTCGGCAACCTGCGGCGCACCTCGCGCGCAGACATCAGCCGCTACGTCTCAACATACATTCAAGGCAAACCGCACGTCGGGCTGGCTCTGATGTCGGAAGAAGCAGCGCAAGCGTCGCAACTCAAGCCGGAGGAATTGATCGGTCAATGAAGAAATCCAACTCTGCCAAGCAGTTTAACCCTGCTCTATTGTTTATCCTTGCGCTCGCTTTCTTCGTCGCGCCCGCGCACGAACTCCGCGCGCAGACCACGACGCCGCCGACGGAGACCGCTCCGGCAGCAGCCACCGCGCCGCAGGCCGCGCTCGACAAAATCACGCCGCGCGGTCTGTCGGCTGCCGAGGCCGCCGCGCAGGTCACGGAGTTTGAAGTCAACGGCTTGAAGGTTCTGGTCAAGCGTCGCGCGAACAGCCAGACGGTCGTGACGGGCCTTTTCTTGCGCGGCGGCGCGCGCAACGTCACGGCGGAGAACGCAGGCATCGAAGCCCTGATGCTCGACGCGGCCAGCGAAGCCAGCGTCGGCTACCCGCGCGAGCGGATGCGCCGCGAACTCTCGCGCATGGGCACGGGCATCAGCTACGGCGTCAACTACGACTATTCCGCCTTCACGATGGCCTCGACGCGCGTCAACTTCGAACGTTCGTGGGACATCTTCACGGATGTCGTGCTGCGCCCGTCGTTCGCGCGTGAGGATGTCGAGCGCGTCCGCAATCGTCTCGTCGTCTCTCTGAGCGACGACACCGACGTGCCCGATTCTTACCTGCAAGTCCTGCAAGCGCGCATCGCCTACGCGGGCCACCCGTATCTCAACGACCCGCACGGCACGGCTGAAGCCGTCGGGCGTCTAACGGTCGAGGACGTGCGCCGCTATCATCAACAGTTGATGCAGACCTCGCGCCTGCTGCTCGTCGTCGTCGGCGACCTCGACCCGCAAGCCCTGCGCCAGCGCATCGCCGCCACCTTCGGCAAACTGCCGCGCGGCGACTATCGCCCCGCGCCCCTCCCGCAGTTCACCTTCAACGCGACGACCGTAGATGTCACGCCGCGCCAACTGCCGACCAACTACGTGCAGGGCGTCTTTGCCGCGCCGACTTTGACCGCCGCCGACATCTATCCGATGCGCATCGCTTCGACCATCCTGCAAAATCGCGTCCTCGTCGAAGTCCGCTACAAGCGCAATCTCTCCTACGCGCCGGACGCGTTTCTCTGGAGTCAGGGCGCGAATCTCGGCGGCATCTACGTGACGGCGGTGGACGCCAATCAGGCCGTCCGCCTGATGCTCGAAGAGATTAACAAGCTACAGCGCGAGCCGATCAGTCAGGCGGATATACAGTCCACCGTGCAGCACTTCCTGACGAAGTATTATCTCAGTCAGGAGACGAACGCCGCGCAGGCCGGTGAACTCGCGCAGTATGAACTCATCGGCGGCGGCTGGCGCAACTCGCTCAACTTCATTGACAGCCTGCGCGCCGTCACGCCCGCCGACGTGCAGCGCGTCGCCAAAACCTACATGCGCAACATCCGCTTCGTCATCATCGGCGACCCCAAGAGCGTTGACAAGAACATCTTCACCGCGACGACGGCGGCGGGAGAATAAAAACAGGGGAAAAGGTTAAAGGGGTAAGAAGCGAAAAGGGTAAAGCACAAGCTTCGTGAGGCTTGTGCTTTACCCTTTAACCTTTCCCCTTTTAACCTTTTAACCTTTTGTCTCGCTTATCTTTCGATTTCGCGGAGCAGTTTTTTGTAGAGTTCGGCGTCGAGGGGTTTGAGTGTGCGGCTGTGTGCCAGGGCGGTGCCGCGGTCGCCGATTTCGAGATAGGTCATGCCGAGATTGTAGTAGGCTTCGGAGTTGCGCGGCTCGATGCGCGCGGCCTGCGCGTAGGCTTCGATGGCCTTGTTGTAGTTGCCCGCGAAGTAGTACGCGTCGCCGAGCTTGTTGTATGCCTCGACGGAGTTGGGACGCAGGCGGATGGCCTGCTGGTAGGCGCGGATGGCCTCGCCGTTCTTGCCCTGTTTGACCTTGCAGAAGCCGACCTGAATCCACGTCTCGACGCGGTTCGGGTTCTTGTCAATCGCGTTCTCAAAATTGGAGAGCGCGGTTTCGTAGTTGCCGAGCCAGAGCGAGTTGAGGCCGTTGCGATACCACCAGTCGGCGAGGGCTTCGGATTGCAGTCCGGTGCGCGAGCGCGCGGCCAGTTCCTCGAAGGTTTGCAACTTCTCGCCGACGGGACGCGCCGCGACGCGCGCCGTATCTATCGCCAGATTGATGTTCTGACCGTTCGTCACCTTGACGGTGACGACGCCGATGACCTGTCCCTTCATGTTGAAGACGGGGCTGCCGGAATTTCCGTGTGAGATGGGCGCGGTGATCTGCACGATCTTGCCGAGGTTCGGCACTTCGCGCACCGCCGAGACGATGCCGTCCGAAACCGAGCCTTCCAAGCGCAGCGGGCTGCCGATGACGAAGATGCGCTCGCCCTCTTCGGGCAGCGACTTCGCAATCTCAATCGAATGTGTGCGGTCTGCCGGAACGTTGATGCTCAAGACGGCGAGGTCGCCCTCCTCGTCCACGTCGAGCACCCCGGCGACGGGGTAGGTCTTGCCCTTGCCGTCGAAGGTGCGAACCTCGGCGCGGTGCGCGCCCTCGATGACGTGCAGGTTCGTGACGACCTGCCCGTGACGGATGAAGAATCCGCTCCCGCTCATCAGGGCTTCGTTCTTCGCGTTGAAGGTGACGACGGAGACGACCGAAGGCTTGACGAGCCGGATCAGTTCGGGCAGCGATGGCGGCGTCGTCGCCGTCGCCGCCGCAGGCTCCTGCGCGACGGCGACGAGGCCGTGCGCGGCGCAGACAAGGATGGCTAGAGCCAGCAAGGGGGGAAGCTTGCGTTGGAACATCGCTTTGTACTCAGAAGGTTATTCTTGCGAGCAGGTCAAAGAAGGCGGGCGTCGTTCGGGGCGAAACCCAAAGTCGGGGGAAGGCCCGCGCTCTGGGAGGCGCTGCCCGCCCGACGCTTTTGAATTTATTCCTGCCGCGCCGGTAAGTCAATGAAAAGTTTTACGAAATTGTCACAACGAACCCGCCCCGGCAACGCGGCTCAAAGGGACAGAGCGGCAAAGCGGCGTCCCGCAGGACTCAGGATAAAGGCGTGCGTTTTGGTTGTTCGAGGCGGCGTGCGTTTTCGTTTTTCAAGGCGGGCGTTTCGGTTTCCGTCGTCGCGACAAAAACGCGCGACGCAAAAGGCGCGGGTTTCATGTTCGAAACCCGCGCCTTTTGTTCTGTTTAGCAAGTGCGCGCACGAGGGGCGCGCGAGTTACTTGTTGTCAATGATGACCGTGCCGACGACGGGGCCGGTCGGCGAAGTCGTCTCGTCTTCCATCGTGACCAGCAGACCAAACTCGCGCAGCGCGGTTTCGGTCTGAATCTGCGCTTCGTTGCGGTTGCCGGTGTTGACGACCTGACCGAGCTTGACGAACTTGTTGTCGGGCGAGACGGCCCAGACGACGTAAATCTTGCCCGCGGGCGCGTCCTTCATCTCATGGAAACGCATCTTGATGGTGGTCGGGCCATCCTTGCGCGGTTCGAGAAAGACGTTGGCGCGCGAGCCGGTCATCGCACCCGCGAAGTTGACGCGGATGTGCGTGTCCGTACCGCGACGCATGTTGGAGACGCCGAGCATCGGCGCGGTGTAGGGCGTTGCGGGGCCGGTGGTCGTCGTCGCGGCGACGCGTTCGCCGATGGGCGCGCCGTCCTGTCGTCCGCTCTGCGCGTAGGGCACGACGGCGAAGCCTTCCGGCGCGGCGCTTCTGAAGGCGACGCGCGTCGTCGGGCTGTAGGTCGTCAGGTTGCCTTCCGGCGAAAGGACGAGCATGAACTTGTCGAGCGGCGTGGTGAACGACTGCGTGGCGACGCCGTTGGCGGCGTTGATGGGGCCGAGCAGGGTCACTTTGCCGAGCGGGTCAACCGCGTAGAGGTTCAGGCCGGTCGTGTTGAGGCCCGAAGCGTTGAGATTGATCATCGTGTGGTCACTCATGCGCATAATCTTGGCCGTGCCGGTCGCGCCGGGAATCAAGTCGGTCGGCGTCAGGTTGACGATGACCTCTTTGTTCGCCGGATACTCGATGACCGACCAAGTGCCGTCCGCGTTCTGCACGGCTTCGGTCTTCTGCGTGGTGACAGTGGTGGTGCTCTGCGTGTTCTGCGCGAAGGTATAGGATGCGCAGGCCAGAGTGACGGCCAGCGCGCCGATAAGACTAAACAAACGTCTGCTCATTTACATGTCCCTCCTAATCAATGTCCCTAAAAGTTTTGGGGGAATCGAGGCCAAACGGGGCTTGAACACCTCAAACAGCGGCAAACGTTATGCCGTGCGCGCGAAGTCCAACGCCGCCAAACACTTACGGCGAGAGACGCGTGCGCGTACGTCATTGAAACGAAACGATACGGTACAGGCGTGTACGGCAACGCGCCGCTTGAAAAGACCGGAAGAGGTGAAAAGGGTAAGAGGCGAAGAGGGCGAACGAAGCCGTCTGAGCCAACTACCGGAGCAGCAGAGAGGTTCGACGCGGTGCGGGCATCCGGGCTATTGAAAGCGAATAATCAAGCATGGCGGCGTGCGTTTCGGCGTTTGGGCTGGACGAAAAAGATGTGTTGAATTAAATTTACCGCATCGGCGTTCGGTTCTAAAAGTCCGCGCAATTTTAGATAGCGGGTCAGTTTGAAATTCCAAGCCAATATCTATGCGACTCACATTTTCAAACTGACCTACTATGCAATTTTACCGCGCCTGCGGAATCCGTGAGACCAGTCGCAAGCCGAAGGATAGAGCGGTGTTGACAATCCTTCCGGTGATTGCGTTTCCGGTTTCCCGTCCAAATCCTCTTTCGCCTGACCGGCGGGAGAGTTAGGATTTTCCGGATAAACAAAGATCGTTGATTATAGCCTCGACCGTTGCGTCATCGTCCGGGCGGTCGTAGATAGGGAAGATTCATGCTCAAGAACCTGATAAAACTGTCGGCGTGCGTCGTGATTCTCCTCGCCGCTGGCCTCAACCTAGAGGCCCAACAACCGGCGACGGCAACGCTCCGGGGGATAGTCACAGACCCGCAAGGCGCGGTCGTCCCCGGCTCGACCGTCAGGGCGAAGCACGTCTCCACGGGCGCGTCGCGCGAGACGCAGACGAATGAAGAGGGCGCTTACGTCCTCACGAACCTTCCGCCCGGCGAGTACGAGTTGCGTGTGGAGGCGCAGGGGTTTGCCACCAAAGTCTCCAAGTCTCCGGTCGTGCTTCAGGTCGGGCAGAACGTCACGCTCGACGCCGCGTTGGAGATAGACCCGCTCCGGACGGAGATAGTTGACCTCGTCGGCGCGACCTCGTTGATTGACACCACCGCCTCGAAAGTGGATCAGGTGATCGAGGAGCGCGAGATCGGCAACCTCCCTCTGAACGGGCGCAACTTTCTCGAACTCGCGCTCCTGACGCCCGGCAACTCGCCCGCCCCCAACTTCGACCCGACGAAATCAAACACGGTCGTCATCTCCTCCGCAGGGCAGTTCGGACGCGGCGGGAGCGTCACGGTTGACGGCGCGGATACGAACGACGACGTGGTCGGCGGCGCGGTGCAGAACATCTCGCAGGACGCGGTGCAGGAGTTTCAGGTCGCCACCAACCGCTTCGACGCGCGGCTTGGTCGCTCCGGCTCCGGCGTCGTCAATATCGTGACCAAGCAGGGAACCAACGAACTCCACGGCTCAGCCTCCGTCTTCTTTCGCGGCAGCCTCTTTCAGGGGCTTCCCGCGACCCTCGACCGCACGACGGGACAAGACCCGCCCTTCGACCGCGAGCAATACTCCTTCACGCTCGGCGGCCCCATCAAGAAAGACACGGCCTTCTTCTTCGGCTCGCTCGAATACCGCAATCAGGACGGCGCGGTGCTCGTCGGCACGCGCGATACGGCACGCCGCGCCATCACGCGCAGCTTCGCCGACGCGCCCTTGAACGACCTGCTCTCGACGCAGAGACTCGACTGGCAAATCAACCAGACAGACCGCCTCGGCTTTCGCTACTCGCTCCAACGCTCGGACGACGTGGCCGTGAGCACGCTCGTCCGTTCCATCGGCTCGGCCTCGCAACGGCAGACGGGCCGCAACCGCACGCACTCCGTCCTCGCCGACTACACGCGCGTGCTGACGCCGAACGATGTCAACAATCTCAAGTTCAGCTACAGCACCTTCTCCAACGTCACCGTGCCCTTGACGGCGGGGCCGCAACTCACTTTCCCGAGCATTCAGGACGGCTCGTCTTTCCGCGTGCCGCAGCAGACCAAGCAGCAGCGTTTCCAGTTCGCCGACGCGCTGACGATGATTCGCGGCAACCACGCGATTCACATCGGCGGCGAGTTGCAACACGTCCGCTCCGGCTTCAACCTCGGCGTCTTTCAAGAAGGACGCGTCGAGTTGATCGAGGACTTCCCGGACTTCGACCGCAACGGCGACGGGCGCGTTGACGACAACGATCTGCTGTTCGCCGTCACCCTCCGCAGCGCGTTCCCCGACCGCCCGCTCGTTATTCCCGATGCCAACAACAACTATTTCGCCGCATACGTGCAGGACGACTGGCGCATCTCGCCGCGCCTGACCCTCAACTTGGGCCTGCGTTACGAGATTGATACGGACGTGAAAAACGTCAGCCGTTTTGCCGAGATAAATCCGCTCGTCCGTCCCTTCCTCGACGGCAAACGCACGCGCGACCGGAACAACTTCGCCCCGCGCGTCGGGTTCAACTTTTCGACCCTAGACGGTCGCACGAGCCTGCACGGCGGCTACGGCATCTACTACGACCGCGTGACGCTCGAAATCATCTCGCTTGAGCGCGGGCTCGACGGTCGCGCGCTCCCCATCGAGGTGCGCGCCGGAAACGCCCTGTTCATCCCCGGCCCCTGCCTCTTCAACCCCCTGTGCGGCCAGTTTCCGCCGCCCGCGCCGACGCTCGCCAACCCGTTCACGGGTTTCGTCCTGCCGGGCGAGGGCGCGGGCGGCATCAACATTATTGACAATGGTCTGCAAAATCCGATGGTGCAGCAGACCAACGTCGGCATCCAGCACGAGTTCGCCGGTGACTATGTCGTGCGCGCCGATTACCTGCACAACTTCGGCACGCACTTCATCATCGGGCGCACCATCGGACGGGTCTTCAACCCCGTCGTGGGCGGGCCGGATTCGGTGAAGAATCTTGAGTCGAGCGTGAAGACGAAATACGACGGGCTGCTGTTGAGCGTCGAGAAGCGTTGGGCGCAGAGGTTCCGTTTCCGCGCCTCCTACACGCTCTCGAAGGCGTTCAACTACGCGAACGACGACCAGATTCCTTTCTCGAACGGCCCCGTTGATTCCAACAACCTGCAACTCGAATACGGGCCGACGCCGAACGATCAACGCCACCGCTTCGCCTTCGCCGGAGTCTTCGATGCGCCGTTCGGTTTCCGCCTCGCGCCGCTCGTGACGCTGGCCTCGGGCGTGCCGATGGACATTCTGTTGCCGGACGGAAGCTCCCGTATTCCCTCTCTCCAACGCAACGCCGGAGGCCGACTCTTTCACACCGGCGCGGAGTTGAACGCCTTCATCACGCAGGTCAACGCGGCGGGCGGCGTGCGCGGCCAGCCGCTCCCGTTCGTCTCGCCGGACGCGCGCTTCAGTGACAGCTTCAACTCCTTCGACCTGCGCGTCTCGAAGGTCTTCAAAATCAGGGAGCGCGTCAGCATCGAGCCAATCGGCGAAGTCTTCAACCTCTTCAACGTGACGAACATCCTCGGCGTCTCGAACGTCAACTACTCCGGTTTCTCGAACGTGCTCGTGCGTGATGACAACGACCCGTCAAGCCCCGGCTTCATGCGCTCGTCGAGCTTCGGGCGACCCGTGACGACCGCCGGGGGAGTGTTCGGCTCCGGCGGCCCGCGCGCCTTCCAGTTCGCGGCCCGCGTCACGTTCTGACGCGGACACCACTTCTACAGCAGACACTTACAGCACACGTCTTGCACGAACGAAGCAAGCTCAAGCGGCAACTCGGTCTCCCGACGGCGACGGCGCTGGTCGTCGGCGAGGTCATCGCCGTCGGCATCTTCCTGACGCCCGCCGGGATGGCGAAGTCGCTCGGCTCGCCCGCGCTCGTGCTCTCGGTCTGGCTCTTGATGGGCATGATGGCGCTCTGCGGCGCGCTCTGCTACGGCGAACTGGCGGCGCGCTTCCCCGAAGCGGGCGGCGGCTATGTCTACCTGCGCGAGGCTTACGGCGCGCCCGTCGCCTTCCTCTACGGGTGGATGTCTTTTCTCGTGATGGATCCCGGCATCACCGCCGCGCTCGCCATCGGGATGGCCGCTTACGCGGCATACGGCCTCGGCCTTTCGTCTCCGGGAACGAAAGCCGTCGCCATCGTCGCCATCGTTCTCGTCGCCGCCATCAACATTCGCGGAGTCAAACCCGGCGGCTGGCTGATTCGCTGGCTGACCATCATCAAACTCG
This sequence comes from Pyrinomonadaceae bacterium, assembly GCA_035537095.1. Lineage (GTDB taxonomy): Bacteria > Acidobacteriota > Blastocatellia > Pyrinomonadales > Pyrinomonadaceae > DASWNP01. Next base: position 8,230 of record DATLMV010000263.1, on the reverse strand, counting down.
GTCTGCTCCTGCTCATTTTGCTCTGGGGCTTCGGGCTGCGACTCGGCGACTGGGGACATTTCTCGCCGTTCATCGCGCGGCGCGAAGGCTCGACGCCACTCTTCGGCGCGGTCGCCGGAGCACTCGTCGCGGCCTTCTTCTCCTTCGGCGGCTGGTGGGACGTGACAAAACTCGCGGGCGAGGTGCGCGACCCTGCGCGCACACTCCCGAGGGCTTTAGCTTACGGCGTCGTCATCGTGACGCTTGTGTACGTTTTGACGAGCGCCGTCTTCATCTATCTCGTCCCGCTCGAACGCGTCACTTCGGGCGAGACTTTCGCGGCGCAGGCGGGCGCGGCACTCTTTGGAGAAGTCGGCGGGCAAATCTTTTCGGCGGTCGTCATCGTCGCCGTGCTCGGCAGTCTCGCAGGGATAATCATGTCGGCCCCGCGCGTCTATTTCGCGATGGCGCGCGATGGATTGTTCATCCCCGCCGCCGCCGCGCTCCATCCGCGCTACGGAACACCGGCGCGCGCCATCATCCTGCAAGCGGCACTCGCCTCGCTGCTCGTCGTGCTCGGCACTTTCGAGCAGATAGTCTCCTACTTCATTTTCGTCGTCGTGATTTTCATCGCGCTGACGGTCGCGTCGCTCTTTGTGCTGCGCCGCAGATTCCCGTCAGCGGGCGATTACCGGACTCCCTTTTATCCCGCGACGCCGATTATGTTTCTGCTTTTAATATCTCTTTTGCTCTGCCTGCTCGGGGCCAATAATCCGAAGCAGGCGCTACTGGGCGTCGCGGTCGTAGCAGCGGGGCTGCCCTTTTATTATCTTATTTTCCGACGCACACAGGCGGGCGAGAGAACGAACGAAAGGGAATCATCCTGACAGTCTGAATGCACATCATCACTTTCAACGAGACAAACGAAAAACCGCGTCGCGCATCAATCACGCGACGCGGTTTTTTACGGGCGGAGTATCGGGCGTGAACAACTAATAGCTGTGGAGTTCGTTGATTGCGCGCGCGACATCTTCGACCTGCGGAAGAATCGCGTCTTCGACCTGCGGGGCGTAGGCGACGAAGGTGTCGAGCGCGGCGACGCGCCGGACGGGCGCGTCCAAGTACTCGAAAAGCTCGTCGGCGATGCGCGCGGCGACCTCCGCGCCGAAGCCGTGCGAGAGCGTGTCTTCGTGCGCGACGATGACGCGGCTCGTCTTGCGGACGCTCGCGGCGACCGCCTCCCAGTCGTAGGGCGCGAGCGTCCGCAGGTCAATCACCTCGACGCTGATGCCCTGCTGCTGTTCCGCCTGTTTCGCCGCGACCAGCGAACGCTGCACGAGTGCGCCGTATGTGATGATAGAGATGTCCGTGCCCTCGCGGACGGTCTTGGCCTTGCCGAAGGGAATCATGAAGCCTTCGGGCGGGTACTGCGATTTGTTGTAGGCTTGGCGGTAGAGATGTTTGTGTTCGAGAAAGATGACGGGGTCGTCCGAGCGAATCGCCGTGCGGAGCAGACCGTTGGCGTCGAGCGCGTTGGACGGATAGACGACTCTCAGCCCCGGCACGTGTGTGAAGATGGTATCGCCCGACTGCGAGTGATAGACCGCGCCGCCCTTCAGATAACCGCCGACAGGGACGCGAATCACCAGAGGACATTTCCAGTCGCCGCCCGAACGCCAGCGCATCAACGCAAGCTCGTTGCGAATCTGATGATAGGCGGGCCAGATGTAGTCGAAGAACTGTATCTCGACGACCGGCTTCAACCCACGCGTCGCCATCCCGATGGCACGCCCGACGATGTTCGCTTCGGCGAGCGGCGAGTTGAAGACGCGCGCCCCGCCAAACTTGCGCTGCAAGTTCGCCGTCACCTTGAAGACGCCGCCCTTGCCCTTCACCTTGTCGAGATTCTCCTCGCGCGAGCAGTCCGCCACGTCTTCGCCGAAGACGACGATGCCTGCGTCGCGCGCCATCTCCTCGTGCATGCAGCGATTGATTAAATCAACCATCGTCCCGGCGTTGCCGGAGAGTTCCGCGCCCTCTTCGGTGTCGAACTCTTTCGCGGTCGGGTCAACGTCGGGCGAATAGACGAAAGCGGTCGCCGTCTGCGGGTCGGGCTGCGGGCTGGCTAACGCCGCGTCGGTCGCTTCCGAGACGAGCGCGTCAACCTCGTCCTTCACCTTCTGCAACTCCTCCTGCGTCAGCAGTCCTTCCTCGACGAGCAGCGCGCCGAAACGCGTGATGGGGTCGCGCTCGGCGTCGGTCGTGCGTTCCTCGTCGGGGCGATAGAGTTTTTCGTCGTCGGAGAGCGAATGCGAATAGGGGCGAATCACGGTCGCGTGGACGAGCGCGGGGCCTTTGCGCGCGCGACAATATTCGACGGCACGCGTCAGCGTTTCCAGAGACTCGACGGGGTCTGTGCCGTCGCACTTCTGCACGAGCAGGTCGGGGAATCCCTCGACCAGACGCGACACGTCGCCGCCCGCCGTCTGCACTTCTACGGGCACGCTGATGGCATAACCGTTATCTTCGATGAGGAACACGACCGGCAACTTCAGGTTCGACGCCGTGTTCAGAGCCTCCCAAAACTCGCCCTCGCTCGTCGTCCCGTCGCCCGCCGAACAATAGACCACCTCGTCGCCCTTGAAGCCGGAGACACGCGCACGCATCTCCTCCGTCAGAGTCCCTCGATAGCTCGCCTCGGCGCATCCGACCGCCTGCAAAAACTGCGTGCCCGTCGGCGACGATTGCGAGACGATGTTGAGTCCCTTGTGTCCCCAATGCGAAGGCATCTGCCGCCCGTGCGAGTTCGGGTCGGCCTCCGCGCCGACCGCCGAGAGCAACTGTTCGAGCGGCGTCATCCCGAGTTGCAGGCACAGCGCGCGGTCGCGGTAGTACGGGTAGAACCAATCATAGGCGGGCCTGAGAGCCATCCCCGCCGCGACGAGCACCGCTTCGTGTCCCGCGCCGCTGATCTGGAAGAAGATTTTATTCTGCCCTTTAAGCTGAATCTCCTTGTCGTCCAGACGCCGCGACAAAAACATCGTCCGGTAAATCTCCACCAACTGCTCGCGCCGCAATCCGCGATACTCACGCGCCTTCACTTCCGTCGCCATTGTCTTCTCATCTCCTGATTTCGTGAATCGTAAATGGTAAATCGTAAATAGAAAGAACGAGCTTTATCTATTCACGATTGACGATTGACGATTCACGGGTTTTCTATTCTTCGTAGTCCGAGTCAAGCGTCATTCGATAATCTTCGGCCATGCTCGGATGATTGTGCGCGCGGGCGACTTCGATGCCGCGTTCGTAGGCGCGGCGGGCGGCGTCGCGTTGGCCGAGTCGTTCGAGAGCCTGTGCGAGCATGCCGTAGGCGTTGCCCTCGTCGTCGGCGCTCGCCAGATACTTTTCGAGCGTCGCGACGACATCCTCCGTCCGTCCAGCCTTCTCATACTCCTTCGCCAGCCCGAACAACACCGACGCGTTCGACGGGTCGCTCTCAAGCATCTGCTCGAAGACTTCAATGCGTGACGACGCCATACCTTTAAAATACCTTTCGACCTCAAACGCGGCTCAAGAAATTTTCCAGCACGAAAATCTTCCGGATGCGAAAACGCAACGGGCTTTCAACGATGGAGATGGCCTTCAAATTCTCCAGCCCGCCGACAAAGTACGGCTCGGCACACGCCGGAACGGAGGCTAACCAGTCGGGCGGTTGAATACCGATTTCATCACACAGAGTTTCCGCTACCGAAGCCAGCAATGGGTCGGTTCTGTCGTCAGTCAACACGAACGGCTCTGCGATGGCCCGCACATCTTTATAACGGCGAAAGTCATCAACAAAATCCATCAGATGGATGCACCACCATTTGGGGTCAGCCTCTATCTGTTCCTTAACTTCACGCAGCGTAATCATTGCTCGAACAACTCTTCGATAAAATACTGCGTCGCCGGTTTTATCTGTTGACGCGGGTAGTACTTCTCAAGCACGGCGAAAACCTCATCAGCCCTTTTGATGCCCAAGACTTTAATCAGTAACTCTATATCGCTTCTATCCGGCGCATCTACGCGCGCCGCCAGCGTCTTCATCGCTAATAAGTAATCCGGCTCGGGAATGAAAATCTTCAGGTGCGAAAAGTCAAAAAAGATGCGTTGGGGATGCGGGACGACGTAGCCCTTCACCGCATCATTCAGCCAATCGCCCGGTAAACCATTCGCTTCAGCAACGCGCTCGATGGCCTGCCGCATCTGCCGAGTCGGTTGGAAGACCGCGTCCACGTCCTTCGTCGCGGGTCGGGCGTCGAAGACAAGACACATGACCGCGCCCCCATACAAACAGACTTCCCCTTTCACCTCCATCGCGCGGAGCGCGTCGTTTAACTCTTCCAGATATTTCTTAATCTCGTCCGCATTCACTATTGAACCTTCGGCTGCCGGTTTTCGATGAGCAGTTTGGCGATGGTTTGCAGTTGCATGTTGGAGGTTCCTTCGTAGATCGCGCCGATTTTGGAGTCGCGCCAGAATTTCTCGACGGGGTAGTCTTTGACGAAACCGTAGCCGCCGTAGAGTTCGATGGCTTTGGAGGCGATGTGTTCGGCGGCGCGCGAGGAGTAGAGTTTCGCCATCGCGGCCTCTTTGATAAAGGGGCGGCCCGCGTCCTTGAGGCGCGCGGCGTTATAGACCATCAGGCGCGCGGCTTCGAGTTCGGTGGCGAGTTCGGCAATCTGAAACTGCACGCCCTGAAACTGGTTGATTGACTGACCGAACTGCGCGCGCTCGCCCGTGTAGCGCAGGGCGGCCTCGAACGCGCCGCGCGCCAGACCGATCATCTGCGCGCCGATGCCGATGCGTCCTTCGTTCAAAGTCTCGATGGAGACTTTGTAGCCCTTGCCGACTTCGCCGAGGACGTTCTCTTTCGGCACGCGGCAATCGTCGAGGATAATCTCGGTGGTTGACGAAGCGCGGATGCCGAGTTTGTTCTCCTTCTTGCCGACGCTGATGCCCTTGAAGCCCTTCTCGACGATGAAGGCGGTGATGCCGCGATAGCCCGCGTCGGGTTTGGCGTTGGCGAAGACGACGAAAATCTCGGCTTCGACGCCGTTCGTGATCCAGAGCTTCTGGCCGTTCAAGACGTAATGGTCGCCGTCCTCGACGGCGCGCGTCTGCATGGCGAAGGCGTCGGAGCCGGAACCGGCTTCGCTCAGGGCGTATGCGCCGATCTTGCTTGAGGCGAGTTGCGAGAGATACTTCTTCTTCTGCTCGGGGTTGCCCCAACGGATGAGCGCGTTGTTGACGAGCGTGTTCTGCACGTCCATCAGGACGCCGACCGAGGGGTCAACGCGCGAGAGTTCTTCGACGCCGATGATGGCCGTGAAAAAGCTCGCGCCCGCGCCGCCGTATTCTTCGGGCGTTTCGATGCCCATCAAGCCGAGGTCGAAGAGGTGTTTGATGATGGCGGGGTTCATCTTGGCGTGTTCGTCCATCTCCTCGCGGAGCGGGAGGATTTCGCCTTCGGCAAACTCGCGGACGCTGGCGCGAAACATCTCCTCGTCTTCGGAATAGACGGTCAAAGGATTGCCGCTCACGATTTCAGTTGCTGCTTTGCTCATCGTCGTTTGGCTCACAAGTATTGGGATTAGAGTTGTACGCCGCAAGCATCGCTCACGAGAGCGGTTCCGGTCAACTCTCCAAAGGGGGCGAAAAGTGACGGGCGACGGGTGACGGGTGACGGGCAAGCAGGAGAGGCAAAAGAAGCGTCGAGCACGGAGATGAAAATATCCGACACCTGTCGCTTTTTTAGGAGCGCGCGTCCGGACTCTCGCAAAGAATCAAGCCCGATTTCGCGTGCGCGGAAGATGGCGCGGAAGTTGCGAAGCGTCGGCATGGGAGCGTGCGCGGGAGCGCGCGTCGGGTCAGAGCGCGAGCGCGCAGGATTGAGACAAAGGGTGCGGATAGCGTATCTTTCATGAGTTTGCCTTCGAGATTGCTCACGCGTGAAGAGGGAACGGGCGCGCATGCCCTGTCCGGAATGAGTCAACAGACAAAAGCGAGAAGCGCCACGAAGCGATTCGCACCGGCGGGCGCGGTCTTCGCCGTGTTGGGCTGCGCGCTGTTCGTCTATTTCGTGAGGAAGGCGGGCGTCGGCGAAGTTTGGGAATACATGCGGCGGCTCGGTTGGGGCTTTCTGATTATCCTCGCGCTCTCGGGTTTTCGTTTCGTCGTGCGCTCGTCGGCGTGGATGCTCTGCTTTGAAGCGCCGTACGGTTTGCGTTTCCGCGACGCTTTCCGCGCTTATCTGATAGGCGACGCGGCGGGCAACATCGTCCCGCTCGGCATCGTCGTCAGCGAACCGGCGAAGGCTGCGCTGGTGCGCGACCGCGTGCCGCTCGTCGCGGGACTGTCGGCGATTGCCATCGAGAATATTTTTTACAGTTTGTCGGTCGCGCTCTTTGTCTTCTCGGGCGCGGTGGCGTTGCTGTTGAGTTTCCCGCTGTCGAAGACGCTGCGCTGGACGAGTCTCGGCATACTGGGCGGCGTCGCGGTGATTGTGCCGGTGGTCTTCCTCGTGCTGCGGATGCAATGGAGGATTTTGAGCGGGATGCTGGCCGCGCTTTCGGCGCGCGGCATCGGGCGGCGGGTGCTGGCGGGACGCGGGGAACGCGTGCGCGCTCTCGAAGACCGGGTGTACGGCTTTTACGAACGCAACCGCGCGCGCTTTCTCCCGATACTCCTGCTCGAAGCGAGCTTTCATCTGGCGGGCGTCGCCGAGGCTTACGTCACGCTCTACTTCATCTTCGGCTCGCCGCCGAGCATCCTGAACGCGTTCGTGCTCGAATCCGTCAATCGCGTCATCAACGTAGTATTCAAGTTCGTCCCGATGCGCGTCGGGATTGACGAGGCGGGGACGGGGATGCTGGCGAAGGCTTTGCAACTCGGGACGGCGACCGGCGTCACGCTCGCCATCGTCCGCAAAGCGCGGATGCTCTTCTGGACAGCCGTCGGCGTCGCGCTCCTCGTCGCGCGCGGCCTCTCGCTGAACGCCGTCACCGGCGAGATCGAGGAGACGCAGCAAGAAGAAGTGTTGAAGGACAGTAGTCCGCAGCCGTTGGAAAACATTCGCTAGGCGGGGAACTATTCAAACCCGGTTCGGCGTTGACAGGTTCGGCTGCTGACTTTTGCACACTCCCTTCGAGGTTTGCTTTTGGCACATCCAATCGAGCTTGGTTCCGAGAAGGCGGGCGCGTTCGCGGCGACCGCAGGCGGGCGGGCGCGGCGCGGCGAGTTGGTCGCGTCGTTGGAACGCTACGCGGCGCTGGTGTTGGTCGTGCTCGCTCTGCTCGGGTTTGGACTTCGCGCGAGCGGCGTCAGTCGCATCGGTTTCTCCGAGGACGAGATCAACAAGCTCGAAGCCGTCCGCGCCTACGAGCGCGGCGACATCACGCCGAACGCCGAGCACCCGATGGTGATGAAGGCTCTGATCTTCGTCTCGATGAGGGCGGCGCGCGTGTGGAACGCGCGGGCAAGTGTGGGCCACCGAATCAGCGACGAGTTGGCCGTCCGCTTCCCCAACATCATGCTCGGCGCGCTGACAGTCTTTCCGCTCTTTCTCCTGACCGCCGCCTTCTTCAATCGCCGCACCGCGCTCGTGGCCTCCGCGCTCTGGGCCTTCGGCGTCAACGCCATCACCTACAACCGCATCGCCAAAGAAGACACGCTCTTAGTCTTCTTCATGCTCTTTGCCTTCTACTTCTACCTGCGCGCCAAGCAAACGAGCGGGTTCGACACGGCGACCAAGAAACGCAACTACATCTTGAGCGCAATCTCGTTCGGGCTGATGCTCGCGTCGAAATATTTCCCGCACTACTTCGGCCTCAACATGCTCTATTATCATCTCGTTCACGTCCGCGAGCGCGAGCCGAACGAGCCGCGCGGCAACACTCCCAAGATTTTCTACATCGTCTTGGCCCTAGCCTTTCTCATCACTAATCCGGCGATCCTCTTTCCGCAGACATGGGGCTACCTGAGCGCCTATTCCGGCGAGCAACTGTTGACGCATCACGGCTACCTGATGGGCGACACGCTCTACGACAACGTGATGTCGAAGACGCCCTTCGGCGGGACGCCCTTCTATTTTTACCTGCTGTTCCTGCTCATCAAGACGCCTCTGCCGCTCATCGTCGCGCTCCTAGCGGGACTCGTTGAAATAGTGCGGCGACGGCGCGAACCCGGCCCCGCGTTTCTCCTGTTGATGTTC
>DATLMV010000262.1:0-10080 GCA_035537095.1 Pyrinomonadaceae bacterium | reverse complement strand
GGCGTGGAGCGAGAGCGCGGGCTGCTGCGCAAGGGGATGGCCGCAGACATCATCGCCATGAGCGGCAATCCGTTGGAAGACGTGCGGACGCTCAAGAAAGTGAGCTTCGTGATGAAGAACGGCGCGGTCTTGAAGCGTTGAAGACGACGCCGGACAGAGACGACCGCGCGCAAGCTCAAATCATGAGATTGCGACGGTCTGAAATCCGGCGACGATGTTTACGCTGGCTTTGATTTTGAAAACTGACCACTACCCGAAATATCTTTCTGCGAGCGCGAAACGATGCTTTTGCCGTTGATTACGTGCGCAAGGAGAGAATCGTTCGCCTGTGTGAAAGCATGGTTTGCGCGGCGTCGAGAATAGTTCGGGAGTCCCGACAACTATTCGACGTAGAAGGGCATCTTATCTGATGTTACTCCTTCTCTTGCGCGTTAACGGTGATGCGCCCCGTCCCTCGAAAGTGACGATGGGGTTCTTTAGATGGTTCGAGAGTAGGCCGATTTAAACTCCCAGAAGCCGCTCCTACCAGAGCACCCGGACACGAGTCTTCGCTGCTACCGTTTCGTCGAAGCCACTTAGATTCCAAAGCTTCTCAATGATACTCCCGCAGGGGAGAGGAACAACACATTTTTATGACTATGAAACTTTACGTCGGCAATCTCGCTTTCCAAACTTCGAGTGAGAACTTGCAGGAGCTGTTCGCGCAGGCCGGGACGGTCGAGTCCGCGTCGGTGGTGGAAGACCGCGAGACGGGACGTTCGCGCGGCTTCGGCTTCGTCGAGATGTCTACGAAGGAAGAGGGCGCGGCGGCTATCTCGCAATTCAACGGCAAGGAAGTTGATGGTCGCAGCCTGAACGTCAACGAAGCCAAACCGCGCGAGAATCGCACCGGCGGCGGCGGTGGTGGCGGACGCAGCAGATACTAAGGTCTGTCGCAAGCGTTCGAGTCGTTTGAGATAAACGACGAACCGAATCAAGGAAGCGGCCCGCGTCGAAAAATATTTCGACGCGGGCCGCTTCCTTTTTTTCGACAGCGAGCGCGAGCTTCGCGTCGCTCTCGCCGGTGACGTGCAAACTCAAGCGTTGCGCTGCACGAGGCTCATCATCACGGCGACGAGTTCGGCCAACTCCACCGGCTTCGGGACGTGCATCTGATAGCCCGCGCGGAGAGCTTGGAGGCGGTCTTCGGTTCGCGCGTAGGCGGTCAGCGCGATGGCGGGGATTCTGCCGCCGTTCTCCGGGGGCAGCGCGCGGACGTTCTTTATCAACTCATAGCCGTCTTCGCTTGGCATCCCGATGTCGCTGATCAAGATTTGGGGAGCGTTCTGTTCTATCGCTTCGAGCGCGCGCCGCGCCGAGTCGGCGGTCGTGACTTCCGCGCCGCATTGCGAGAGGCCAACGCTCAGGAGTTCGCGCGTGTCGGCTTCGTCGTCCACGACGAGCACGCGCAGCCCGTCGAGCCTCTCCGGACAACCGAAGGCGGGCAGCGTGTCTCTCGCCGCCGGATGGACGCGCTGCGAAAGGTCGTCTCTGTGATAGACGGGGACGAGCGGCAGCCTGACGGTGAAGGTCGCGCCCTGCCCTTCGCCTTCGCTCTCGGCCTGCACCGTGCCGCCGTGCAGTTCGACGAGATGACGGACGATGGCTAAGCCTAACCCGAGCCCGCCGTGCTGTCGCGTCGTCGCCTGATCCGCCTGCCGGAAACGCTCGAAGACGTGCGGCAGAAACTCCGCCTTGATGCCTGCGCCGGTGTCTGTGACGGCGATCTCGACGTGCGATTCAACGCGTTCGAGACGCACCTGCACGCGCCCGCCTCTGGGCGTGAACTTGATGGCGTTCGAGAGCAGATTCCAGACGACCTGCTGCAAGCGCGAGGGGTCGCCTGCGACGGAGACGACGCCCGTGTCCAGAACTTTCAGCACGCGGACGGCTTTGGCTTCGGCTGCCGGTCGCAGGGCTTCGACGGCGGCTTCGATAAAGGCCGTCGGGTCAATCTGCCTGACATCGAGACGCAGCTTGCCGGTGATGATGCGCGACACGTCGAGCAGGTCGTCTATCAGTTGCGCCTGCGCGCGCGCGTTGCGCTCGATGGTTTCGAGCGCATGACGAGTATTCTCCTCGTCGGTCTGTCCGGCGCGGAGCAGGTGCGCCCAACCGAGGATAGCCGTCAGAGGCGTCCGCAGTTCGTGTGAGACGGTCGCCAGAAATTCGTCCTTGAGACGGTTCGCTTCCTGCGCGTCCGCGTAGAGCCGCGCGTTCTCGGTCGCCGATTGCTCGGCCTTCGCACGCTCGCGCTGCGCGGCCTCGTAGAGACGCGCGTTGTCCATCGCAATCGCCGTCTGCGCCGCCAGCCCGACGACCATCCGCTCGTGTCGTTCGGAGAAGACGGCGCGCTCCGGATGGCCGAAGAAAAGACCGCCGATGACTTCGCCGGAGCGCGAGACGACGGGCACGGCCAGATAACTGGTGACGGGGAGGTGGCCTTCGGGCATCCCGTAGTACGGAGAGTTTTTGCCGTAGCGCGGGTCGAGCTTGACCTCGTCGCTGCGGACGACGCCGTCGCCGCGAAAGGTCGGCGCGAAGATGTCGGTGTTGCGCGGCATCGGGAAATGCGCGAAGGCTTCGCGCGGCACGCCCGAGAGCGTGTAGAGCATGTAGGACTCGCCGCGCGCGTCAATCAGGTTGTAGAAGAAGGAACCGAAATGCGCGCCGGTCAGTTCCGTGGCGGCGTCGGTGACGGTCTGCACGAGTCTCTGCAAGTCGAGTTCGGCGGAGAGAAACTGGCCGAGGCGGTTGATCGTCTCCGTCTCCTCGCGCGCCTCCTGTTCGAGATGCAAGAGACGCTCGCGCTCCTCTTCCGCGCGTCGTTCCTGCGCGATGCCGCGCACTTCGATAATCGTGCCGACCGTCTTCTCCGCCTCGCGGATGGGGCTGGCCGTGAACGACACCGGATAGAAAGAGCCGTCTTTGTGCACGAAAATTTCAGAGCCCTGCTCCTGATTGTTCTGGGGAAAGGCGCGGTCAATCGGACACTCTTCGAGCGGGTAGGGCGTGCCGTCGGGGCGCGTGTGATGCACGACGTAATGCAGGGCGCGCCCCTGCGCCTCGGCGAGTGTGTAGCCGGTCAACTGCTCCGCCGCCGGATTCATAAAGACGCAATGCTGCTGCTCGTCCATGATGAAGAGCGCGACGGTCGCGTTATCGCAGATGGCCTTCAAGTGTTGCCGGTCGCGCTCCGTCTGCGACGCGCTCACGCGAACGACCTCCGGCTCCGCCGTCGCCTGACTCTCGGATGTTTGACTCTCTGACCCCATACTCGATATTCACCTAACGCGGGTGACGACATCTGAACGTCGCACCTGTCCTCGAACAAAAAAAACATCCGGGCTCAACCCCTCAAGCAGATAAAGCCCGGAAGAACTCGCGGCGGGGATGTGCGGATGTTAAAGCTTTTCCCTATTCACGTCGAGCAGAGACGGGGCGGATAGTTGAGACTGACAGGCGGGCGCGTCTGCGGCGTTCGGTCGCACTCGTCCCCGCACGCGACCGGCGAACGCTCGCGCGGGCAATAATGTTGTGCCTCCGCTGCGATTTGGGCTAAGATGCCGCCATGCGAACGATGCATCTTCTGTCCCAAAAGCAGAGGTTGTGTTGTTCACAGGGCCTATTTTCACTTGCCGGTGGATGTAGGCTCTTTTATTTGCGGGCGTGGCCCCGCGCTCCGCGCCGGTTGACGTGAGAGGAGTTTTTGTGCGATGTGGAAAACGAAGAGTCTCTGCTGTCTGCTGTTGTTGTTGTCGTTGTGTGCTTCGGTCGAAGCTGTGGAGGCGAAGCAACCGCCGCCGGAGATTTTGGGCGTGCGTCTCGGGATGACGAAGGATGAGGTGCGGAGTCGTCTGGAACAGATCGCGGAGCGGCGCAAGGAAGACCGGGAAGGGAAGAAGCAACAGGTCTGGATAGTGCGCGACGACCCGCGCATTGATTACCTGATGGTGAGATTCAACCCGCAGCAACAACTCGTCTATATGACGGCGGTCGTGCGGCGCAACGCGCGGATGCGCTACCGAGACCTCGCCGACCTCAAGGCTGCGCAGCGAGCGACCGACGGCAGCAACTACGCGTATACTTGGAAGGTCGCGGCGGAGAGCACGCAGCCCGCCTACGCCGTCGTCGCGCGCGGGAGCAACGCGAAATATCTGAACGCTTTTTCGATCTACAAACTGGTCGCCGGAAGATAGAGAGACCCGAAGATGTGGAAGCTCGCAGCCGCGCTCTCGCTGTCGCTCGTCTGTGCGGTCAACTCCTCAGCGCAGTCGCGCCCCGCGTCAAACCCTCCGCTCCAACTCACGACGCGCCTGCTCACACGCCGCTTCTGCCCCCTGAGCGAACAACTCGACGCCCTGCAACTGAAACTCGAACTGCGCTACACCAACACAAGCGAGCGACCCGTGATCCTCTACCGGGGCAAGAATCTTTTCTATCAAACCTACATCAGCCGTCGCGCGATTGAGACCGGGATGGAGAGCGGCGCGTCGGCGTCGCCCGCGAAGCCTTTCGAGTTGGTGATGACGCACGCGCGCTACTGGGACGAGCGGCGCGAAGAGATTGAGAGAGACACGCCCGGCAAGGTCTTCGTCGTGCTCGCGCCGCGCGGGGTCTTCTTGAGCGAGCAGGTCATCTCGATACCCGTCGCGCGCGAGGCGGGCGCGCAGTTGAAGGGCGCGGTCGCACCGGGCGAGCAGCAACTCCGGCTGACGGTTTCGAGTTGGTACGAAGCGAGAAGCCTCGCCGAAAAGTTGCGGCAACGCTGGCACAGACACGGCCTGCTCTGGGCAGACCCGCTCGCCTCCGCGCCCATGCACTTCACGGTCGAGCAGCGACGTTCCCTCACAGACTGTCAATAAAAGTCCGCACCCGTTTCTCCGCGAAAGCCCGCCTGTCATTTCCAACAGTTGAACACCCGGAAAGCGCGTCGCAAGTGAATTGCTCATGCACGCGCGCGCGTGTGATTCGCGCGCGTCATCTCGTGCGACGTGCTGCGCGGCGTGCGTGCGCGCCTGAACCATCGCGGGTCGCAGGTGAAGAGGTGGAGCAGAATCATCCCCGCGCTCAACTCCGCGAAGTTGACGAGCACGACGAGCGCGAGATGCATCAGCAGCATCACGCCCCAGACGAAGGGACGCGCGCGCCGCCAGAGCACGAGCGGCGCGAACAGCAGTTCCAGAAGCAGCGCGCCCCATGTGGCGAGCCGCAGCAGGAACGCGGGAAGCGAGAGCAGCGCATCGCGCAAGGGGCTGATGCGCGCGAGCGGATTCTCAAGGACGCGCACGAGCGCCGTGCCGTCCATCCACGAGGGGCTGTCGAGTTTGATATAACCGCTGTAGCTGTAGCCGCAGGCCATCAGAATCCAGACGACGAGATAGACGGAAGGCTTCATGCTCCATGTCGAGTTCGTGTCAACGGTTGCCGTGCGCGCTGTTGAGAGTTTGCGTGAAGCGTGTGGCAGAGAGGCGTGCGCGAGCAGCAACAGCCCGACGTATGGCAGGCTCGGATTCGAGATCAGCGGGTTGCGACCGAAGAGGCACGCGAGGATGTACCAGAGGACGAAGGCCGCGATGCGGTCGTGACGACCGGCGGCCAGCAGCAAGCTCGACGCCGCTCCGCAGGCGAGCAACGCGCCGACGAAAAACGGCGTGTCCCACACGGCGAGGACGTTGGGAAAGAGAGACAGCAGAGGACTCGCCGCGCCGTCAGGGAGCGCGCCCGCGTTTGAGAAGACCTCCGCGCTCCACGGCAGCAGTTGTACAAAGTGTACGAAGAGAAAGCCGCCGAAGACGGCGCGGAAGATCGCGTAATCTCGCTCTGTCCAACCATTTTTCAACGGCACGCCACCTCCAACACGCGCGGCAGACTTCCCATACTCGCGCCCCCGACCGGCTCGTAACGCACGCGCACGCGGCCCGACGCATCACGCCCCGCCGCGTCTATCCCGAGTTCACGCAGGAGCGGAGCGTCGCCGCAGAGCGCGTATGCGCTCACGGCCTCGAACATCGGGCGCGTGCGCTCGTCGGTCGCCAGAACGGGGCCGTAGGCCAGCACCGCGCCGTAGATGTTGCGGCGGTTGTATGGCCCTCGCAGGCGCGAATAGACCTCGCTCGTGATGGGGAGCGAACGGCGCACGCCGCCGTCGTCGTCCCATTCGAGCGTGAAACGCGTCGAGTATGTTTCCAAACCGCGCACGGCGGAGAAGACCTTCGGCGCGGGCGAAGCGCACGTCGCCGCGCCCAGACCCTTCAACCACGCGACGCCGAAAACATCGCCCGTCATCTGCATCAGCCCGACGATGAGCAATGCACAGGCGGCGAGATTCGTTCTGTTCGGCAAGTTGATCTTCGTCTCGTTCATCGCGCTATTATTCATCTCGCTCATCGCGTGATACTTCGTTCCGTTCGGCAAGTTAACCTTAGTTTCGTTCGGCAAGTGATTCCACGAGCCATTCAGCGAGTTGTCTCTTGAGGCTCCGGGAGCGTCAAATCCTGTCCGAGAAGCATCTCGCGCAGACGCCCTTCGTTGGCCGCGCCGAGCCCGCAGGTCGCCTGCCAGCGTCGCGGGTTGCGAAACGTGCCGAAGAGGATGTCCCAGATGGCGAGGTCGCCGAAGTTGTAGTTGTGTATGCCTGTCTGGTGATGCAGGCAATGGCTTTCGGGACGCTGGACGATGTAGCCGAGCCAATGCGGAGTCCGCACGTTCCAATGATAGAAGAGTTCGGCGAGGCCGCTCAGCAAGACCGAACCGGCGGCGGCGGCGGGCGTGAGGCCGAGCACGACGTAGAGCAAGAAACTGGTCAGGAGCGTGTTGGCGACGAGCTCAAACGGGTGCTTGTAGAAGCTCGTGATGATCTCGATGCGCTGCGGGCTGTGATGCAGTTGATGAAACCAACGCCAGAGCAGAGGCACTTGATGACGCCAGCGATGCCACCAGTAATACACGAACGTGCTCGACAGGTAGCCGACCGACGCGCCCGCGAACGTGTTCAAGCCGGAGGCCAGACCCGAGCCGTGGCGCGCGGCGAACCTGTCGAGCGTCGCGCCCGAGAGAAGTATGAGGGCGACCTGTAGCGCGTTGAAGACGAGCGCGCGCCATACCCATCCCGCCACGCGCGGCCAACGCCTCGCGGGCCGCCGCCGCTCGACCAGCATCAGGACGATTCCCACACACATGACCGACAACAGAACCGGCATCTCTTCCACTCTCCTCCGCGACGGCTGCGACTAAATTTTCGACCGCGTGCTTATCTGAAAAATTCCTTTATCTCGACGCGCTCAAAGCATGAGCGGCTTTCAGGGGTTCGAGGATAGCTTCCCGCCTGCGCCGCGCGGCGCGTCGGTCGTGCCACTTTTTTAAGTGTCACACAGGGGCGCGGTTGCGCTATTTTGAAGAAGCCATCTCGAACGCGGACGCGCTATCTCGAAGCGGCGCGGGTGCGTTCGCATCTTGCCGGGGGCGCGGGCGTGCGTCTGGCGTTTCGCAAAGCTGCTCGCCGGTCGGAGTCGCGGTTTATCCGGAGGCCGTCGCCAAAAGCTCGAAATGCCCGTCAAATCAGGGCGAAATTTGATAGTTTGAGGATAGCTCGCGGCGAGGACGCGCCGAGTTCGGACGGGGCACGGCAATTGATTTAGACGTGCGCCGGGTGTGCGCACCGGATGATGAATTTGCGCGTCGAGTGTTTGTGTTGAAGTTTTCGTTGACGCGGAAGGGAAGTGAAAATTTTTTGACGACGCTTGGGCAGACCGACAGGCGGACGCGCCGGAGGATTTTGGAGGCGGCGGTTGTGCTTCTGGCCGGGCGCGGGCTGGCGGGCCAACTCCTAGAGGATGCCGCGCGCCTCGCCGGTTGCACGCTTGAACGCGCGCGCGTCTTCTTCCGGCGCGACGAAGACCTCGTGCTCGCGCTCTACGCGCGGCTCGCGGCGGAACTCGAAGCGCGCGTCGCGGACTTGCCGGAAGGAAACATCGCGGAGCGTTTCGCGGCGACGATGGAAGCGAAACTCGCGCTCGTCGCCCCGTACCGCGAAGCCTTCGCCGCGCTCATCTCGACGCTGCTCGACCCGCGCCACGAACTCGGCACGCTCAGCGAACAGACCGAGATTATCCGCGCGCGCGTCGTCGCCGTCTTCGACGCGGTCGTGCTCGGCGCGTCCGACCGTCCGCTCGTGCAAACGCACGCGCTCGCGCGCACGCTCTACGGCGCGCACCTCGCGCTGCTCCTGCTCTGGACGCAGGACAGAACGCACGACACGCGCGCCACGCGCTCCGCGCTCAAGCTCGTCGGCGACCTCTTGCAGGTCTCCGCGCCGCTCCTGCTGCTGCCGAATTTTCAGGAACAACTCTCAAGGCTCGACGACGTTTTCGCCCCGCTCGTCGAACCCGAACCCGACAGCGCGCAGACGCAACTGGCGCGCGAAATATTGTTAAAGCTCTTTCGCTTTCGTCGTCTCCAAACGGGCGCGGGGGCGTGCGCGGAGAACCCTTGCGAGCAATGTCTCGCGCTGCACCTGCCGAAGGTGCGACACTTCATCATGCGCGGCGAGGCGGTGCATTTTCTGCTGCCCGCGTTTCCCGCCAAGTCGCCGAACCGGCAGAAGACGCTCGGCCCCCTGCCCGACATGGCGGAAGAACTCGCGCTCGAATTTCTCGAACGCGCCTGCGAAGAGATACGCGATTTATATCCTGCGGGCGCGCGCATCACGATCTGTTCCGACGGTCGCGTCTTCAGCGATCTCGTCGGCGTCGCGGACGCGGACGTGACGAACTACGGGCGCGAGATTCGCGCGCTGCTCGAACGTCTCAACACGCGCTCGCTCGACATCTTCCAAATGGAAGACCTCTTCGAGACGGAGGATTTCGACGCCATGCGCGCCGGACTCTGCGCGCACTACGCCGAGCCGCGCGAAGTGCTCGCAGGACGCGTCCGCGCGCACGAACACGCGCGCGTGCTCTTCAACGGCATTCACCGTTTTCTCTTTGAAGACCGCGCGGCCATCGAGAGCGGCAAGAGCCGGACGCAGTTGCGCGAGGAAGCGAAGGAGCGCGCCTATCAAGTGGTTCAGCGCAGCGACGCGTGGGGGCGTCTCATCGGCGAGTGTTTCCCTGCGGCTCTGCGTCTCTCCATCCACCCGCAGCCGCCCCACTCCAACAAAATCGGCATCCTGCTCGCGGACTCAAACGACGTGTGGTTGACGCCTTGGCACGGCGTCGCGCTTAAACACGCGGGCGGTTTCAAACTGCTGCGACGCCACGAGGCCGAAGCGTCGGGCGCGCACTTGGTCGAGCGCGACGGGCGGCCCTCCTATTACACGACGACGGAGGCTCTATGACTGACGAGACGGTGCGCGAAGGGCGCGACCGTTATCTGGCGACCAACTCGCTCGGCCTCGATTCCTACACGGCGCGGGGCTTTCCCATCTACGTCGGGCGCTGGCGCGTGCGGCTGCCCAATCCCGGCCTCTTGCCGCTCCACGACCTGCATCACGTCGTCACCGGCTACGGCACGGGCCTCGTCGGCGAGGCCGAAATCAGCGCCTACGAACTGCGCGCCGGATGTCGTTCCGCGCTGGTCTTTATCCTCTGCGTCGGCGCGATTCTCGGCGCGTCCGTCGTCGCCCCGCGCCGCGTCGCCCGCGCATGGAGGCGCGCGCGCGGCACGCGCACGCTCTACTTCACAGAGATTCCCTACGAGCAACTGCTCGACATGCGCGTCGGCGAACTGCGCCGACATCTGGGCTTACCCGCCGAAGGCTGGCAAGTTAAAGAAGGGCAAAAGTGAAAAGGTAAAAGGTAAAAGTGAAAGGCGTGGGTAAAGAGTAAAAGGTTAAGCTTTGAATCCGTGTTTGATATCAATTTCTTTGTCCGATTGAAAACGGAGAGACGGAAGCTTGTATGAACCGGGAAACGGATGAGAGATGGACGGAGAGGCCGCTCGCGCCCTTCGGGTTGCTGTTGACGGCGAAGCGTCCGGGAGACGAGATGCGCTCGATTGAGGCGCGGGAACTCCGACGGATGGTTGACGCGCATCGCGTCG
>DATLMV010000261.1:0-16356 GCA_035537095.1 Pyrinomonadaceae bacterium | reverse complement strand
ATCGAGACGATGCGCTGGTAGGAGGCCATCTGCGCGAAGAATGCGCCGAGATTGTTGTAGCCGCCGGTGACTTCGACCTCAATCGGTTTGCCGGAGTAGAAGTCCTGCTGCACGTCCTCCTTCGGCGAGAAACGGCGCACGGAGAGACGCCCGCGCGCGCGTTCTTGCAGCCCCGCCAAGACGGTGGTCAGTTCGCGCTGCTCGGGCAGCAGCGCCTTGAGGTCGTCGTAATCGGCCTGCGCGCGTGCGTAGGCCAACTTGAATTCGGTGAGACGCTGCGAGGCGATCTGCGCGCGCGCGTTCGACTGTTGCAGCTTGGCGACCTTCTCTTCGAGTTCGCGCGTCTCGGCACGCTTGCTCTTCGTGACGGCGTACCAGAAGCCGCCGTAGGCGAGGAGCGCGACGACTCCGAAGGCGGCGAGTTGTAAGTACCAAGGTTTCTTTTGCAGCGATTCCATTTTGCTCATCGGTTGTCGTTCCCTTCAGGCGCGAAATTCAAGCGCGCCCTTCGGCCTTCGTGGGCGGCTACTTTTTGGCAATATCTTTGGTGGCAGACGCCTTCGACTTCTTCTTCTCGTCGGCGGCGGCGGGCTCGGCGGCGGGCGCTTCGCTCCCCGGCGTCGAATACTTGCAGGTGATTTTGAAGTTGACCGTCTCGGGCTTGGGCGCGTCTTTCTCCAACACTTCGCCCGGCTTGAGATCGTCCTTCTTGACGTTCAACTCCTTGCGCTCGGTCTCGATGCTGACGTTGCTGAAGAGTCCCGAAGAGAACTCAAGGCTGCGCCCGAACTGCGTCACCGCCGACTCGTTCGGCGAGTGGCCCTCGACAATCAGGTCGCCGCCCTTCTGCTCGATGTTGGTCAGACGAAAATCGGCAATCGAAGGCATCCGTTCGTTGAGCGCGGAGAGGACGGCGACCGGCCCGCGCTGCGACGCGCGCAGACGCTTGATGGCTTCGATGCGCGTCTGAATCGCCTTGATCTTGTTCTCCAACTCGGCCTGCTCTTTGTTGATGGCCTCCATCCGCGCGGCGATGGCCTCTTCGCGTTCGAGGTCTGACTTGGCGCGCGCGTAAGCGGAGGTCGCGCTGAACCAATCCACGCCCATGCCGAGCACGGTGAGGGCAAGCATGACGACCGCCAGCAGCCACGTCCGCGCGCGCGGGTTGGCGACCTGCGCCTCGACCGCCGCGACGCTGCGCGCTCTGTCGGTGACGGAATCTAAAAGGTTGATCTTAATCATTTAGGCTTCCACTCCTCTCAAGGCGAGTCCGACCGCCACGGCCATCTCCGGCACAACTTCGCGCATGTAGTCGGGGTCGAAACGTCTCGTGTCAACCTTGATGCGCAGGAACGGGTTCAAGGGCTCGACCGGCAACTCGAACCGCTGCGAGAGATACTCCTGCAAACCTTTGAGCTTCGAGCCGCCGCCGGAGATCAGAATCTTCTGCACGCCCGTGTTGCCGTCTTCGGCGGTGGCGCGATAGAAGTCGAAGGTCTTCTGAATTTCCAGCGCGAGGATGTCCGAGACGGTTTCGAGAATCGGCTCGATTTCGCGCTGCTCCATCTCTTCGGGGAGCGAACCGCCGCGCTTGAGCGCGTCGGCCTGTTCGTAGCTCAGGCCCAACTCCTTTTGCAGCAGCGACGTGTACTGATTGCCGCCGACCGAAACGTCGCGTGTGAAGACGCTGCGGTTGCCGTGCAGGATGTTGATGTTCATCGTTGACGCGCCGATGTTGAGGAGCGCGACCGTCTGGTCGGGCGAAGGCTCGTAGTTGACCTCGTAGCAGTTCTGCAAGGCGAAGGCGTCAACGTCAATAATCGCGGGCTGCTTGCCCGCAAGTTGAATCGCCTGTTTGAGATTGGCGACGAACTCGCGCTTGCACGCGGCCATCAGCACTTGCAGCGAATCGGCGTTTGAACTCACCACCTGATAATCCAAACTGACATCGGCGATGTCGAAGGGGATATGCTCTTCGGCGTGCCAGTCAATGGACTCTTCGAGCTCTTCCTGACTCATCTGCGGGACGATGATGTTCTTGACGATCACCGAGCTTCCGCTGACGCCAGCCGCCACGCGTTCGGTCTTGATCTGATGAGAACTGAAGATGTGCGCGATGGTGCGCGACACGTCGTTCAACTCCATGATCTGACCGTCAACGACGGTGTCGGGCTGCAAGCTCTCGAAGCCGAGGCTGGTCAGGACAAGGTTGCCGGGTTTGCCCTGTAGCTCGATGGCTTTGACGGAGTTTGAGCCGATGTCCAAACCGACGAGATTCTTTTTGGCGAGACTTTTCTTAAACATAGATTATCTGTTCCTCGCTGTCGCCCTCCGGCTGGCGCGCTGCCGGTGAAGGCGTCGGAGCCGGGCACGAACGCGGCGCACCCTCTGGTGTGTGGCGCGCGTGGAGTGGGGTTGTGGGTGCTGAGTTTCTGCGGAGGAGTTCATCGGGTTATGCGGGTTAAAATCTTCGGCTCTCAAGGGAGGCCGTCGGCGGTCGCCGCTCGGGTGTGGTGAGAGAAAGGCTCCGAGGCTCTCTGGCGTCAACTGATGCTGTTGTGGGCGACGTAGGTGTTCGGATGGAGAAGCAAGCGGTAAGGGACGCGAGGTCGGCAACTGCTGCGCACCGAGGACGCGTCACTTTTGTCTCCCCTTCGGCAACCCGGCCAAGTCAAAATTACTCGTTCTGACTTCCGTGGGCTTTGCGACCCCCGCTCGCGCGGGGTGTGCCTTTATCGGTTGAGTGCGAGAGCGGCGCGGCCCCGGTAGGGTCGTCCGAGCGGGTGCTCGTTTTTCAGACCGTCGCCCTCTCTCCGTTCTCAATTATCAACTCGAAGGCGCAAGACGTAAGCCTGCCCCTCCTGACAGTTAGAGATAATACTTCACCCGCTCGGCTCGTGTCAACCACTATTTTGTATTGTTTAACTGCTTTCATTCCATAGACTTATAGCCCGTTTTCCGCCCGCCCGAAATCTTTCTGGAAATTCGGCGCGGGATTTCCAGACTACGCGCATGCTCGCCGATGCTTCGTTTATTGCGTCGCGCGCCCGTCGAAATCCGGAACAAGCGAAACTCCGGAAACGTGAATCTCGCGCCTGTGAAAGGGCGGCGCGGGCGTCGAAGCAATGGGGCGGGGCGGCGTTCGCCGCGCGTTCGAGCGGAAGACCGGACGGGTCGCTCGCTTCGCATGGTCGGGTCAGTTTGAGATTCTCTCGCCGACTTTTATCCGGCTCACATTTTCAATCTGACCCGCTATGCGCGCGCGGGTTGTCTTGCTTCGTCTTGAGAGCAGACGTTAGGATGCTTGCCATGATTGTGTTGCGCAGGATTCTGTTGGTTGGTGTCGTGCTCGTCGCGCTCGCCGCCGCGTGGCTCTGGTGGAATCGCCCGCAGCCCGCAGACATGGCGGCTTATGTTCCGGCGGACGCAATCATCTACATCGAGGCCAACAGCCTGACGGAGATAGCAACCGGCATCACCTCGACGGACGCTTGGCGCGCGCTCGCTCCGGCAGCAGGGATCAAGACGGACTTCGGGCGCGTCGGTTGGTGGAGCCGTTTCGCGGCTTGGACGGGATTCGGCCCGGCGGATTCGGTCGTGCTCGCGCGCGCGCAGGTAGCCGTCGCCGTGCTCAGTTTCGACGCGGCTGAGGAGGCGAGCGAGACGCTGAAGATTATCCCGCGCGTCGCGCTCGTCGCCGAGACGCACACGAGCGAGTCGCGCGTCCGCGCCGCGCTGGAAAAATTGGTCGGCGATTTCGCTCGACGCACATACGGCTCGCCGCGCGTCGAGACATCGCAGACGGATGATACGTTTTATATGACTTGGACTGCGCCGTCGGACGAGCGGCGGAAGATCGTCGCGGCGGTGACGGAGAGTTTCGCCGTCGTCGGCAACGACCGGAGCGCGGTCGAGGCGTGTCTCGCGGCGCGGCGCGGCGAGCGTCCCGCGCTCTCAGCCGACGCGCAGCTAGAGGAGATGCGCGCGCGCATGGACGCGCGAAGCGCGCTCGCCTTCGGTTACGTGCCAGCGGGCAACGCGGCGAAGCTTCTGGAAGTGACGGCGCTGGCCTACGCCGGGCAGATGTCCGTCAACCCGCGCACGCAGAGTTTCATCGCCAGCCTTCTGCCGCCGCTCGCCAACAAACTTCTGGGAAGCGCCGGATGGAGCACGCGCGTGCGTCAGGGGGCGGTTGAGGACAACTATTTTGTCACGTTGCAAAGCGGCCTCGCCCCACGTCTCGCCGAAGCACTCGCGCCCGCAAATGATGCGACCGCCGACGCCGTCCAATTTTTGCCCGCAGACGCATACCAACTCACGCGCTACAACTACAGCGAGCCCGAGACGACATGGCGCGGATTCAACGCCGCGCTCTCCACTCAACTCGACACGCTCAGCGCGCCCTTCGCCGCGCGTTTTCTCGAAGAAGCCTTGAAGCCTTACGGCATCGAATCGCCGCGCGAGTTTTTGCGTGCGGCGGGGCCGGAGTTGGCGACGGCGCGTCTGGACGATAGCGGCGACAGCACGGTGCTCGTCGTCGGCGTGCGCGACCGCGAGGCCATGCAGACGGAGGTGCGCAAGCGACTCGGCGCGGGCGCGCGCACGGTCGCGGTAGGCGCGGAGACTTTGATCGTCTCGACGGACGAGGAGCGCGGTGCGGCCAGTTTCGTCGGCGACTATCTGTTGATGGGGCGCGTCGAAGACCTTCGACGCTGCCTCGAAGCGCGCGCCCTTGCGCGGACGCTGGCGACGACCGAGAGCATCAAGCAGACGCCGCGCAATCTCTTCGACGCGCCGCCCTCCGGCGTCTTCACGCTCACGGACGACGAAGAACCGGCGCAGGCGTTTGTCTCATATTTCGCTCCGCAGGGTTCGCAGCAGAACGGACGGGCGGATGCTTTGGAGTTGCGGCGCGTGCTTCCCCGACGCGCTTATGCTGCCACCGAGTCGAGATTCATCGCCGACGGATTCGAGCGGCGCACGCGTTCGTCGTTTGGCAATTTCGGCACGCTCGTCACGCGCTTCGCGCCGCAGAGGTAAAGTCGAGAGTTTGATTGAGGTAGAGTTGAGAGTTTGATTTCGGAGCGCGCGTCTTAGGTCTTAATCCGCGACGGCGGGAAAGTCGAAGGGATGATCGCTCAAGACGGCGCGGATGTTGACCTGACCGAAGAGGGTTTCGAGATAGGCGTTGAGACGATGCAGCACGGGGCCGAGTTCGACCACCCCGCGCGCGGCGGCCACCTCCTCGACGAAACGCTCGAACGTCTCCCAATCCTTATACATCAGGTAGCGCATGCTGCCTTCGCGGAAAGCGTTGAGGCGTTCGAGCAGCGGCGCAAGCGGACGCCGCTCGCGTTCCTGCTCGGCGCGGCTGACGAGTTCGAGCAATGTCCAGAGGTCTTGTCGCAGCTTGAGCGACTGTTCGAGTTTGGTTTGAAAGGCGGTGAAGAGCCGCGCGCCGTCGAGCGTCTGGTCGAAGACCTGCGCGAGCGCGAGCGTGGACTGCTGGAAGCAATCGCGGAGCAGCCCGTGCGCCGCCTCGACCTTCGCGTAGAGCGCGGGCGCTTGCCTGAGCACGCTCAGGCCCACCAACTCGTGCGCGAAGGTTTTGCGCAACTCCATCCGGATGGCGTAGGCCGTGCCGTCGAGCGACTCGAAGACGGCTGTGTCCGAACTCTCGACCGGCAAGGCGCGCGTCTCGATGAGCCGCAAGAGGTCGCGCGCCTCCGCTTGCACGAGCGTGAAGACGGGCAGCGTCTGCTTGAGCGGCTGGTCGCGGCGTAGCAAGTGTTCGACGAAGCGCAGGCGTTCGAGCAGCAGTCCGAGTTGGGAAAAGATGGCGTGCACGTTTGCGCTGAGCACGTCCGGCGTCAGACGCTCGGCGAGCGCGGGCAGCGCGGGTTGGAGATTGACGTGAGACGCATGACGCGCGTGCTGCATCAGTCGCGTCGCGGCGGGCGAATGTTCCAACTCGCTCAAGAGCGTTTTGCCGAAGCTCGACCACTCTGCGAGACCGACCGCGACCGCGCCGGACAGAGCTTGAGCGACGCCCCACGCGTCTCCGAGCAGGGCGTTCAGATGCACAAGCGAAGCGTCCTGTTCTTCGGTCTCGAAGGCGAGAGAGCGCGCGACGAAGGATGACGCTTTCGTCATCTCCGTCTCCGCACCGGGCGCGGCGGCTTCGCCTTGAAGCAACGCGTGCACGAGGCGTGCGGAGCGCAGCAGGATGATCTGCGCGATGCGCGTCTCGGCGCGAAAATCACGCGAGAGGATTCCGGCGCGCTCCGTTTCGTCGAGCGGGTGATTGCGCGTGTCGAAGAAACTTTGCAGGGCGCACAGCCACATCCCGAGTTCGTTTGTGTGCGGCTCGCTCGCGGTCTGCTGCTCTCCGGCAGCGGCGACGCGCTCGGGAAGGGCTTCGACCGCGCCGTTGGTTGACACTTGTTCCATGATGTTGGGGCTGATTTCCAAAAGACGTATCCTCGTGAGGTTTCCGCGTCGAGTTGCGGCGAGGGGACAAGCTCTCCGCTCTGGGATTGTAAGCGTGAAACGCTTCGAGTAGCAAAAAGAATTTTCGCCGCGACGTAAACTTTCATTAAAACTTAACACGCCGTGCGTCCTTCGGCGCACGCACCGAACGCTTCTTTCACACGCTTCAGACGCCACTTTATGAACGCTGCACCCGAACTGCTCATCGCCACGCGCAACGCGGGCAAAGTGCGCGAGTTCGCTTCCCTTCTGGCGGGCGCGCCCCTGCGCATTCGCGGCCTCGAAGAGTTTCCGCAGACGACCGAGGTTGAAGAGACGGGCCGGACGTTTGCCGAGAACGCGTCGCTCAAGGCCCGCGTCTACAGCGCGCAGACCGGGCTCTGGACGCTGGCCGACGATTCCGGTCTGGAAGTCGAGGCGCTCGGCGGCGCGCCCGGTATCTTCTCCGCGCGCTACGGCGGCCCGCACGCAACGACCGACGCCGAACGCACCGCGCGCCTGCTCTCCGAACTTGCGCAGACAAAGGACGATGCGCGTCGCGCACGTTTCGTCTGCGTCATCGCGCTCGCGCGCCCTCACGCTGACGCGCCCGAACTGTTCACAGGTGAATGCACGGGACGAATCGCGCACGCGCCGCGCGGCATGAACGGCTTCGGCTACGACCCCGTTTTTATGCCCGACGGATACGAGCAGACCTTCGGCGAACTGTCTTCGGAGATCAAGCACGACTTGAGCCATCGCGCACGCGCGCTGCGCGGCGCGCTCGCCTTCATCTTCCGCCAACTCGAAGAAGCACGGCTTGACCCGCCCCCGCCCGCTCGTTAAGATGCCGGAGCAGCACAGCGTTTCTCATCTCCCTGACGGAAGCTGCGAGCGTCTGTTTGAAAATCTCGGGGCGTAGCACAGCCTGGTAGTGCGCTCGGTTTGGGACCGAGAGGTCGAGTGTTCGAATCACTCCGCCCCGACCTTTCCCACCTGTCGTCTGTTCATCAATCGAGTCACTCTGCCGACGGTGTCGGGCGACACGGCCCGCGAGTGCGCTAACGTACAGACGTTGGCCCGTCGTCATTCATATAATTCGCCACATCCCTGTCAATCTATATCTGACAAATCTACAAGAGGAGAGCGCGTGTGCGTCTAGTCAAGGTTGCAGCGCCCGAGGGGAAGGCCGCCGAGATAGCGCAGTTGGCTTT
Organism: Pyrinomonadaceae bacterium; assembly: GCA_035537095.1. GTDB lineage: Bacteria > Acidobacteriota > Blastocatellia > Pyrinomonadales > Pyrinomonadaceae > DASWNP01. The sequence goes on along the minus strand of DATLMV010000261.1, from coordinate 8,674 downwards.
CGGCGTCGGCATCGGGCAGGTGTCCACCACGCAGGAGGTCGTCTATCACGACGACGGGAGCAGCGAGACGAAGGACGTGGTCAACGTGGACACGGCGACTCCGAAGGCCAAGGCGTTCGTCGAAGCGGTACTGTCGGCTCCCTTCTTCGACCGTCAGAAATATTCGATCAACATCCGCGAGCCGCGAGCCATCTACGGGCGCGAGCATCCTTCGCGCGTGACGCGTCCCTTCGCCCTGCCGGAGACAGACCTGCTCGAAGAACTCTGGCAGTTTAGCCACGTGACATTGAGTTTCGTCGGTCGCGTTCTGGTCGGGTCGCTGCTGCTCGCCTTCGGGATGGTACAGGCCAACCTGCTCTTTATGATTGCCGGACTGCTCTTTCTGCCCTTCCTGCCGCTCATCTTGGCGATGGGCTTCGGGACGCTGGCGCGCGAGTGGCGTCTGGTCGGGCAGGGGTTGCTGGCGTTCGTCGTCGGGACGGGTCTGATTCTTCTGGGCGGCGTCATCATCGGTCTGCTGACGGAGCCGCCGCTCAAGTTTCAGGAGTTCAACCCGATGCTGACGAGCATCCTGTTCTCCGTCGCGGTGGGAATCGCGGCGGCGCTCGCGACCTCCGACGACGTGGGCAGGCGAGAGATGATCGGGTTGGCGGCCTCGTCGCAGGTGGCGATTATCCCGGCATGGCTCGGCGTCTCGCTCGTCTTCGGTTTCCCGCGCACCGACACGGGCTCGCCCGTCCAACGCAGCCTCACCTTTCTGATAAACATCGTCGCCATCATCGTCACCTCCCTTATCACCTACGCCCTCATCGGCATGCGCGGCTCACCCCTGCGACGCGCCGCCGAAGGTTCGACGAAAGAAGGATAAAATCTCGACGGAGGCTCGCGGCTCGCGGAAACGGGCGGGGCGGCCACGTAGCACGTCTCGAAAATCGTGCAAAATGTTCGATATCTGAGACATTTTGACCGATTTTTCATCCCTGCTCTCGTCTCTCGCCCCTGCGTAGAGGCGCGGGCGGGCGTGTGCGGGCGGGGGTTTGGGTGCAAAAGTTAACTTTTTGGCCTTTTTTCATCGAAAACGGCTTTTTTTCGAGACTTTGGGCGGCGCGGTGTGATATATGTGCTGATGCAAGCTTTTCAACCTTTTTTCCGAATTTCACAGGAGGTAATTACACCCCGCCATGCCGACGACCAAATCAGGCAAGAAGCGCATGACACAATCCGAAGTGATTGGTCACTTTGCCGACAAGTTCGAGATGAAACGCACGCAAGTGAAGGAACTCTTCGAGGAGTTGGCTAATCTCGCCAGCGGCGAAGTCAAAGAAAACGGTGAGTTTGCCCTGCCGGGTTTTGGCAAACTGGTGCTCTCGCAACGCAAAGCGCGCGAGGGCCGCAACCCGCAAACCGGCGAAACCATTCAAATTCCGGCCAAAACTACGCTTAAATTCCGCGTCAGCAAAGGCATGAAGGACACGGTGGTTCCGAAAAAGTAACCGCGCGTCCGTTCGGTCAGTTTTTCCAGCAGTAGTAGCGCAAGTAAAACGCCGCCCGTGAGTTCGGAGGCGCGCCCCGTCGCGTCGAACTCGCAGGCGGCGTTGCGTTTTCAGCCAGACCCGACACCTGTCACTCGTTTTCGAGCCTTTTTCTCCCCCACCCGTCCGTTTCCGCGAGACCCCTATCGGCCCTTCTCTCGTTCGGCCCGCCCGCCCCCGCGCGAAGACGCTTTCGACAACCTTTCTTGATGCCTTTGAACACCCCTCCGAAACCACTTCAAGCAACACCTCTAAACCTTGAAAGGTTTGGGTTTAGGAGATTCACCCGGAATCGGTTTGCGCCCTTCGGCGGGCGGTTTTCGGGGGCGTCGGGCGGGCGAAAATTTTTCTGGCTTTTTGGAGAGAATTTGGGTAGAATGTCGCTTTTTACACGGCCCCCAATTTATCGCCGGAAGCAGCTATGATGATCTGGAAGTGTGCGGGGGCGTGCGAAATTTCAGGATAATGTAACCGAAACGCATCTTGAAATTTCCCGAGTGCATCTAAAGTTTGACTTTGTAAATCGAGAGCCAGCGCCCGCGCTAAATATTCCACACGGGCAGCAAAAATAAGGAGCAGAGGTCACGTGAACTTTACTTTGACATTGCCGTTGGTCGAGCGGCTGAAAAACATTGACCACATTCAAGCACGGCGCTACTCGAAACTGTCGGGTGCGCCGCTGGACATCGCCACCGAGGGGATTTTGCGCCACCTGCGCGCCTGCGACCGGATGGACGTGAATCCCGATGTCGCGGCGGTACGCGAGATCATAGACGACGCTTTGAACGGACGCCGCGTCTTCGCCGAGACGTTCGCCGACGATGTCGCCGCCTAAAAGGGCGACCAACGGAAACACAAAAACAGTCCTTGTCAAAAAGACCGCGAGCCGCAGAACGGCTCGCGGTCTTTTCTATTTTCCGGCGGAACTGAATTTAACTCTTTTAGACCCTGAAACTTAACGCCGGAGGTTTTGGTCTTCCCCGCCGTCGGCGCGTGTGAGTTGGTATTGCATGATTGCCAAAAGGCTGAGCGCGTCGGTGATTTCGCCGGAGATTGCCATGCGGAGGGCTTCGCGGAAGGGGACGCGACGGATTTGGAGTTGTTCCGTGCCTTCCGGACGCCGCTCGCCTTGCGAGAGCCCTTTGGCGAGAAACCAGACGGCGTATTCGTCCGTGACGGAGTTCGAGAGATGCGCCGTTCCGAGTTGCTGCCAATGGCGTGCGCTGAGGCCCGTCTCCTCTTCGAGTTCGCGTTTGGCGGCGTCGAGCGGGTCTTCGTCTGCGGCGCAGCCGCCTTCGGGAATCTCCCAAGAGTATTGCCCTAGCGGATAGCGATACTGCCCGACCAGATAGACCTCTCCATCCTCTACCGCGAGCACGCCGATGGCCGTGTTCTTGAAATGGACGACGCCATAGACGCCTGCCTCACCGTCGGGTTGCACGACCCTGTCTTCGCGCACGCTGATCCAATCGTTGTCATAGACTTCTCTCACGGAGAGAGTCCGCCAAGGGTTCTTCGTCTCGTCGGATGTCATATCGGATGTCGTCGTCGTTTCGCGCTTTCAGGAGTTGTTTGTCGAAGAGGCGTGCGTGCTCCCTTCCCTCACGCGGATAAATGCGCCGCCGCTCGCTTCGTTAGCCTCCGGCTTCGTTGGGGACTTCGCGGAGTCCCGCCTGTTCTTCGACGAGCGGCGGCGCGTCGGTCAAGGGACGGTCGGCGCGGCGGAATATTTCGAGGAGCGCGAGTGTGATGGCGACCACCACCGGCCCGAGCACCAGCCCGATGACGCCGAACAGTTGCAGCCCGCCGAGCACGGAGAAGAAGATCAGCAGTTCGTGGAGTTTGGTCTTTTCGCCGACGAGTTTGGGACGCAGGAAATTATCCACCGTCCCGATGGCGAACGTGCCCCAGACGGCGAGCAGGATGGCTTTCCCCCAATGTCCCGTGACGCCGAGAAAGATTGCCGCCGGAACCCAGACGATAAACGAACCGGCCATCGGAATCATTGAGAGAAACAGCATCACGACTCCCCACAGCAGCGGCGACGGCAGCCCCAGAGCCCAGAAGGCCAAGCCCCCGAGCGCGCCCTGAATAGCGGCGATCACCAGCACACCGTAGACGCTCGCGCTGATTACGTCGCGCGTCCGCTCGAAGATGTCGTGCGACTGCGTTCTGTCGAGCGGCACAACGTCGTGCAGCGCGAGGCGCATCCGCTCGCCGTCGCGGAAGAGATAGTACATGGTGAAGATGACGAAGAAGATTTCCACAATCGCGCCGAGCGCGCCGCCGACGAAGCCGAGCGTCTGGCTGGCGATGCCGCCGCTCATCGCTTTCAAGCGTTCCGTGATGAACTGCTGCGAACGCCATTGCTCGATATCAACGTACTGACCGAGCCAGCGCAGGAGGCGACCCGTGATGGGAGAGTCGGGATTAAGGAGCGTCTCGACGTTGGCCTGTAGGTTCTGCGCGACGCCCGAAACCTCTTTGACGACTGCGAGCGTGACGAGCGTCAGCGGGATGAGAATCGTGGCGATAACGAGCAGGCACGAAAGCAGCGCGCTCCAAGAGGGTCGGCCCGTGCGCGCGACGATGCGTTTGTGCACCGGATAAAAGACGATGACGAGCACCACCGCCCAGAGCAACACCTGTATGAAGGGTTGCAGCATCAACCAGCAGAGCCGTAGCGCGATCAAGGTCGCGGCGAAGAGCGCAATCCAGCGGATAATCCAGCGCATCTGAAGTTTTTCCATCATTTTCTCTCTCGTCGGCACACGAATTTCCCGCACTTTAACACAGCGCAAGAGTTTTCGTTTCAACAGAAAACCGTTCGGGAATTTGCGCGCCGCGACGACGAACGCGCACAGCGTTTGCCGCCCGTTTGACTCCGGCGGTCGGGCGCATGTTAACATCGCGCGACCGCCAGCAGGGACGCCCCCGTAGCTCAGTGGATAGAGCACCTGCCTTCTAAGCAGGGGGTCGCACGTTCGAGCCGTGCCGGGGGCATATTTAGAATCAAACAGATACGGCCATTCACGGGAATGGCCGTTTTTTGTTTGCCCCTCTATATTGCCCCGCCCGACTCAATCTACACATCCGAAACAAACGACGGAGAGACTGAAGCGCAACGCGATTCACGATTGAAGGGATTTTGGTTGTGTGTGCGCTTGTCAGATGGCGTCGGGCTTGGTTACTATAACGGCGTCGGACGTTTGCGGCGGCTATAGTTCAGCGGTTAGAGCGCCTGATTGTGGTTCAGGATGTCGTGGGTTCGAATCCCACTAGCCGCCCCATCAATTCTTTCTCTAACGGGCGACCGACGTGGTCGCCTTTTTGTCAATTTCACGATGAAGAAGCAACGCTTCTCTGCTCTGCCGGAATCGTCGTTTGACTTTCCCCGCCATTCTTCTCAACGTAAAACGGAGTGCTACCCATGTCAGGAAAAAGGGGCCGGGTCAAAGGTCTTGACGCCCTGCTCGTCTCGATGCTGCTTGCAGCATCTCTCGGTCTGAATGTCTATCCGGCGTCGCAGGGCGCGGCGAAATGTTCCGCACCGGGTTTTCGTCCCGGCGTCGGTTTCACGGCGGGCAACGAACCGGTGGCGGTCGCGGTCGGCGACTTTAACCGCGACGGCAAGCCCGACATTGCGACCGCCAATAGCGGCTCCGACGACGTTTCGGTCGCTCTCAACGACGGGCGCGGCGCGTTTACCGATCCAAACGTCTATCCCGCAGGTCGCAGCCCGCGCGCCATCGCGGCGGGCGACATCAACGGCGACCGACACGCCGACCTCGTCGTCGCCAATAGTCTCTCGAACAACGTCTCGATGCTGGCGGGCGACGCGGCGGGTGAGTTTGCGCTCGCGGGCAGCATCGCCGTCGGCACGGCTCCCCTGTCGGTTGCGCTTGCAGACTTCAACTCCGACGGCAAACTCGACATCGCCACGGCGAATTCCAAATCCCGCGACGCGTCCGTTCTCATCGGCAACGGTCGCGGCGGCTTCACGGCTGCTTCTCCCGTCGCCGTCGGCGCTGCGCCCTTCTTCATCACTTACGGCGACTTCAACGCCGACGGCAAGATTGATTTGGCGGCTGCCGATTCGGTCGGCAACACCATCAGCGTGATGTATGGCAACGGCAGGGGCGGTTTCGCTCCGTCCATCAAATACACTGCGGGCGGCACACCCGTCGCCATCGCCGCCGCGCGTTTCGACAACGACAAAGAGATTGACCTCGCCACCGTCTTCTACGGTTCCAACACGCTCTCGCTCGCGCACGGCACAGGCAAGGGACTCTTCGCGGCGGCGCGCAACTTCGCGCCCGTCGCTGCGCCCGTCAACGGTGCGGCGACGGATTTCAACGGCGACGGTCGTCTCGATGTCGCCGTCGTCGGACAGAACGGCAGCCTCGTCGTCCTGCTCGCCACGAATTCGGACGGAGGCTTCGCGCCCGCGTCGCTGCCCGCCCCGTCTAATCTCGAAGCCAAAGCATTCTTCGTCGCCGTCGGGGATTTCAACGCGGACGGCAAGAAAGATTTGGTGGTCGCTTACGGCATCACGGGCGACATCTCCGTCATGCTCGGCGACGGCAGAGGCGGCTTCGCCCGACCCGCCAGCTACGAGGTCGGCTTCAATCCGACGGGCATCGTCGTCGCGGACTTCAACGCCGATAAGAAATTTGACATGGCACTGTCGGACACTTCCTCGCGCGATATTGCCGTTCTCCTCGGAGACGGCGTCGGCGGCTTCGGCAAGCCGGTGAAGTTCAACGTGGGCGCGCAACCTATCGCGCTCGCGGCGGGAGATTTCAACGGTGACCAGCACGTCGATATTGCAACCATCAATCCCGTGCAGCTAAGCATCGCCGTCGTCTTCAACGATGGTCAAGGGAGGTTCGGCAAGCCGACCACCGTCGAACTCGAAAAGACCGCCCGCGCACTCATCGCCGCAGACTTAAACGGCGACGGCAAACTCGACCTCGCCACCGCCAACGACACGGCCAACAGTTTCTCCGTCTATCAGGGCGACGGGCGCGGCGCATTCGCCGCACGCAAGATGTACCCTGCGGGCGAGCGGGCTTTCTGGCTCACGGCGGAAGATTTCAACCATGACGGACACGTCGATGTGGCGGTTGCCAATCACAAGTCGAACGACGTTTCGGTCGTCATCTCCGACGGGCGCGGCGGCTTCCTCCCGCCGCACAGTTACGCCGTCGGACAGAATCCCGCTTTCGTTATCGGCGGCGATTTCAACGCCGACAGTCGCCCCGACCTCCTCTCCCTGAACTACAGCGCCAACAGTCTCTCCTTCCTCTACGGAGACAGTCGTGGGCATTTCTCCGGCGGCAGGAATTTCAAGACCGGCGCGCAGCCCTACGCGCTCGTCGTCGCCGATTTCGACGGCAACCGTTTGGCCGACGTGGCCGTCTCCAACGCGGCGACGGGCGACGTTTCCATCTTCCTCGGACGCGGCGGCGGCGAGTTCACAGCGCTGCCTGCGGTCTCTGCGGGGACGAATCTGCGCGGCATCGCGGCGGGCGATTTCGACGGCGACGGTCGCCCCGACCTCGTCACCGTCGATTCAAGCTCTCAGAAAGTCTTTATCCTGCACAATACTTGTCAATAAGTCGTCCGGCGACGCGATTTGCCGGAGAACGCGTCGGAGACGGCGGGGCGGCATTGTCCTGACGACTCGATGCCAACAAAAAAAGGTTGTGCCGGAAAGCGCGACGAAAATACCTGTTTCGCCTGTCGAAACGGTTGAGCGTCGAGTCTTTTTAACTCTGTTGGTGCATTTCCCTTGCGAGAAAGCAGCAATTAGGCTAATATTCGCGGCGAAGTCATCTAAAATTGCCTGCGGGAAGCACCCGCGCCGAACAGATGCCTTTCCTTCCGCTTTATCGAAGGCCGTACAAACAGGGCAACGTATCTAACCTAGCCTGTCTATGTTTTTCACATCAGACAATTTGAAATTTTAGGACTTCCGAGCGCCCGCAGTGTCTTTCCGTTAAGATAACGCGTCGTTCCGTTGCGTATATAAACCATCCTGCCACGCACTCCTCCGTCCCGAGAAGAGTTGCTGAAGCGTCACTATCATCCCAATGTGGAGAAATCAGATGAACAATAGAACACACCTCGCCCCGTCAATCGCCTCGCTTGTGACGGCCATTCGCGCACAAGCGACGGCGAGGCGACCTACCCCATTTAGTGGGAGAAAATCATTCCGCGCGATGACCAGAGGATTCAGCCTTGCGTTGAGCCTGCTGCTGCTCGTTCAGGGCTTCGCATTCAGCCCGTCCGTCTACGCGCAGACGCGTGTCGGGGCGCGTGCGGGCGGCGGGGATGACGAAGGCGGCGCGTCGCAGACGAGCCGACAGTCAATCGCACCGTCGTCACGCGCAATCACCGTGCTTCCGTCAATCAACATGAGTGCGCTCGCCGCGCAAGGCACGCTGGCTCCCGCACAGGCCGCCGGCGCGATGCAACTCAAACCCATTCACCCGCCCAGAGGCATCGACCGCACGGGCTTCGGTGTTCCAATTGCGGGCGACGGCGGCGGCGCAGGCGAGGAAGCTCCCGCAGCGCCCGAAGAACAGGCTCCAGTTCCGTCTGTGACGGGACAGTCGCCTCCGCCGACCAAGACTTTCAAATCCGACCAACTAGACCTCGGTTCCATCCCGCCCGACACGATGGGCGCGGTCGGCCCCAACCACGTCGTGACGACGACCAACGAAAAAGTCGTCACGCACAACCGACAAGGTCAGGTCTTGAGCACCGTGACGCTCGACGCCTTCTGGGCGACCGTTTTGCTCGGCGGCGCGGCGCCCTCCACCTTCGACCCCAAGATTTACTACGACCGTTTCAACAGCCGCTACATCATCATCACGACGGCCAACGCGCAGGCGGAAACATCCGCCACGCTCTTCGCCGTCTCGCAGACCAACGACCCGCTCGGCACATGGAATCGCTATGCCATCGACGCCGACGCGGCGGCGACGGCGGCGGGCGGCAAGTGGGCTGACTATCCGAGCGTCGGCTTCAACAAAAACTGGATTGCCGTTCAGGTCAACCTCTTCGGCTTCGGCACCACGAGCGGCTTTCAAGGCCCCGCCGTCTACGTCATCAACAAGGCTGCCGCTTACGCCAAC
>DATLMV010000260.1:0-3631 GCA_035537095.1 Pyrinomonadaceae bacterium | reverse complement strand
GCGCGAGGGCGCGGTCGTCTTCGTGATGAACCATCCGAACGCGCTCGTTGACCCCGTCTTTCTGCTCTGTCTCGCGCCGCGCCGCGTCTCTTTCCTCGCCAAGTCAACACTCTTCAAGATGCCCGTCATCAAGTTTCTGGTGCGCGCGCTCGATGCGATTCCCGTCTATCGCAAACAGGACGCGGGCGAAGACACCTCGAAGAACCGCGAGACTTTCGAGCGCGCACACGCGCTCCTCAAAGCGGGCGGCACGCTCGGCATCTGCCCCGAAGGCGTCTCGCATAACGAGGCGAGTTTGCGCCCGCTCAAGTCCGGCGCGGCCCGCATCGCACTCGGCGCAGCTTCTAGCGGCAGCGGCCAAGACCTCCGCCTGAGCATCGTCCCCGCCGGACTCTACTACACTTCCAAGACCACCTTCCGCAGTTCCGCCCTGCTCTACTTCGGCGAACCGCTCGCCGTCCCGCCCGTCCCGCCCGTCGCGCTCGACGCGGGAGGCGAACCGCCGCGCGAGGCCGTGCAAGAACTCAACGGGCGCATCGAAACCGCGCTCCGCGAAGTGACGCTCAACGCCGAGCATCACGAAGCCCTCGCCACCATCGCGCGCGCCGAGAGAATCTTCTCCGCCGAAGACGACGCGGACGACGACTCGCAGAGCCTCACGCGCGAACTCAAGCTCCGACGCCGCTTCGTCGAGGGCTATGCTTTTCATCGCGCGCAGTCGCCCGCGCGGATTGCGGCGCTCGAAGCGCGCATCACGAAATACGAGGAGGAACTCAGACAGGCGGGCTTCGCAGACCCGCGCGACCTCTCGACCGTCACGCTCTCAAGACACGCCGCCACGCGCCACGTCATCGCGCGCTTCATCCTTTTTATCCTGCTCGCGCCGCTCGCCGTCGCCGGGGCCGTGCTGCATTATCCCGTCTATCGTCTCGCCGGTTTTCTCTCGACCACCTTCTCGAAGAACTACGACGACATGATCTCCACCATCAAAATCATCGCCGCGATGCTCTTTTTTCCGCTGACGTGGATTGTGTTGGGAGTCGCAGCTTACGTCTTCAAGAGTTGGTGGGCGGGCGCGTTGCTCTTAGTCGTCGTGCCGCTCGCGGGCTATGTCGCGCTGCGTTTCTCGGAAGAGTTCGACCGCTTCGTCGGCGGCGTCCGCGCGCTCGCCTTCTTCATCACCGAGCGCGGATTCTTCAAACAACTGCTCGCCGAACGCAAAGCCATCCGCCGCGAAATCCTCTCGCTCGCCGACGAAGCGACGCGCGCCGGAGCACTCAAAACGGGCGTCTGAACGCGCCGCACACAGCCGGACTCATGACCGTCACGACTTTTGTTATCTGCTGACAGGCGCGGGATGCTCTGAACTGTCGGCATTGAAATGATAGATGACGCGCGCGCTAGTGCGTTCAGAAAATTGAATCCGGCGCGTCTTTCCTGCGAGGCGTTTGACCGCAAAATTTTTACAAATGCGAAACGACTTCGCGTGCGGATTTTGTTAACATCTGGCGTATCACATCACAGGCGCGAAACCGTCCCGCACGGTCGGCGCGCGAGACGTAACAGAAAAATTCCGCAGAGGTCGCGCCGCCAGCCGGACAAGGGGAGACGCGCGCCTCCATCTTTCAGTTTCAATTTAAGGAGAGAGAAATCAGATGAGAGCTTTTCGGAGAACGATTGCAACTTTTTCCCTCGCGCTGCTCTGTGTGCTCGCGCTCGCGATGAGTGCGGCGGCGCAGCTTCGGCAGCCGCGCCCGAGCCAGAAGGCGACCATCATGCAGACCATCGGCGTGACGGACGTGAGCATCACGTATAGCCGTCCGGGCGTCAAAGGCCGCACCATCTGGGGCGACGCGCCGCAGGGGGCGGCGGCGGGCGCGGCGACTCTGGACGACGCGCGCGTGCGTGCGAAGGATGCGCCCATCGTCCCCTACGGGCATCTCTGGCGCACCGGCGCAAACGAAGCGACGCTGTTCACCGTCACCGACGACGTGTTGATTAACGGGCAGAAACTAGCCGCCGGAAAGTACAGCCTCCACACCATCCCGAACCGCGACGAATGGACGATCATCTTCAACAAGGACGACGGACAATGGGGCAGCTTCGCCTACGACGAGAAGAAGGACGCGCTGCGCATCAAAGTGAAACCGCAGACGGCTGCCGAGGTCGAGGAATGGCTGTCGTTTTCGATTCCCGAGGTCACGCCCAACACGGCGAAAGTCGCGATACGCTGGGAGAGGATCATCGTTCCCTTCACGGTCGAAGTGCCGGACGTGACGGCGTTGACGTTGTCGAAGGCGCGCGCCACCGTCGCCGCCGCCAAGCCCGACGACTGGCGCACGCCGCTTCAGGCCGCCAACTACGTCTTCGTCAATAACCTGACCGCCAACACCGCCGAGGCGATGACGTGGCTCGAACAGTCCATCAAGATCAAAGAGACCTACGGCAACCTCTACACCAAAGCGCGCGTCCTCGCCGGAACGGGCAAGACCACGGAAGCCCTCGCCATCGCCGAGCGCGCCCTCGTCCTCGGCAAAGCCGACAAGACGATTGATACCTCCGACCTTGAGAAACGCATGGCCGAGTGGAGAACGAAGAAGATGTAAAGATAGGGATTAGATGTTGGATGTTAGATGTTAGGGAAGACAGTTTTCTCGTAAATCGTGAATCGTGAATAGATAACGTGGTGAATCACGCCTTCTATTTACGATTTACGATTCACGATTTACCGCTCTTATATCCAACGGACGGGCGAGGGGCCGAGCAGCCATGAGACGAGGACGTATTTTTCGCCTTCGAGGACGGGTTCGGCGCGGTGTAGATATTTGGAAGGGAAGATGATGGCCTTGCCGCTGCGGGGCACGGCGGCGTAGTCGAGAGAGGGAAACGACGTGTGGCCGCCTTTGAAGTCGTCGTTGAGATAACAGACGATGCTGAAGTATCGGTTCTGCAAATCCTCTCCGGCGTCGGAATGCGCGACGTAGTGGCCGCCCGTCCCGTAGCGTAGAATCTGCGTCCCGCCGTGCTCGGCAAAATCAACGTTCCAAATCTGTTTGACGAAGGGCTTAATGACGGTCTGCATCCGCTCGTCGAAATCTCGATAGACGTGCGCGCCGTCCGCCTGCCGCAGGATGCTGGTCGAGCGGATTTCGGGTTTGGTGTAGGAATCGAAACCGCCCCCGGTCGCCGGTTCGCGCACCTGCGCGCTCGTCCATGTGTCGAGACGGCTGACGTGCTCGACGATTCGACGGCACGCCTCCGCGTCGTATAGCTGCACGGCGAAGATGTGACGTGATTCTTCCGTGTAGGGAATCATCCTCAAGCCTTCCTGCGAAACCATTTTTCAAGCGTTCGAGACGGAACGAACACATTCGCCCGCGCTTCCGGCAAACGGGAGCGCGGGCGAACGTGTTTGTGCAAGAGGTTGAGACACAGAGCTTGCTTGCGTTAGCCGTTCAAGCGAGACGGGGCCGTGTGTTGTCCGTCCACGCGACGCCGACTCAAGAGGAGGGCGGCGGGCCACCTCCGGCGGGCGGCGGGCCTCCGCCGGTGAAGGCCGGATCGTCGCTGCCACCCGGACCACGCGTCGCCGTCGCGTCCTCCGTCCCGGCGTCGCGCGACGGCGGCGGCC
>DATLMV010000259.1:0-14785 GCA_035537095.1 Pyrinomonadaceae bacterium | reverse complement strand
CGGGTCTGCCGGTTGATACCGATGCTTTGAACCGCGAGCTTGAGCGGCGGCAGTGGGGCTACGGGCGCGGCGGGCGGATGAAGATCGAGCGCGACCGCGCGGAGATTCTGAGCGGCGTGCGGCACGGGCTGACGCTCGGTTCGCCCGTCGCGCTGACGATTGAGAACAAGGACTGGGCCAACTGGACGGACGTGATGTCGGCGGAAGCGCGCGACGTGCCCGAGGAGAAATCGCGCCGCGTGCGGCGACCGCGACCGGGCCACGCAGACCTCGCGGGCGGACAGAAGTTCGGCGCGCGTGATTTACGCGATATTCTGGAACGCGCGTCGGCGCGCGAGACGGCGGCGCGCGTCGCGTGCGGCGCGCTGGCGAAACAGTTGCTCGCCGCCTTCGATGTCGAAATCCGCAGCCACGTCGTCCAACTCGGCGGCGTGCCGCAAGTTCCTCTGCAACTCTCTTGGGAGACAATCGCCGCCATCCCCGACGATGCGCCGCTCCGTTGTGCGGACGCGGAAGCGCAGGCGCAGATGGTCGCGCTCGTTGACGAGCGGCGGCGCGCGGGCGATACGCTCGGGGGCATCTTTGAAGTGGTCGCGCGCGGCGTCGTCGCCGGACTCGGTTCGCATACGTCTTGGAACGAAAAGCTGGACGGGCGTCTGGCGCAGGCGTTGATGTCAATTCCGGCGGTCAAGGCGGTCGCGCTCGGCGCGGGCGTGGAGGCGGCGGGCCTGCCCGGTTCGGAGGTGCACGACGAGATTGCTTACGAGGAAGCGGAGCGTCGTTTCGCGCGTCTCAGCAATCGGGCGGGCGGTCTGGAAGGCGGCATCACGAACGGCGAAGAGTTGCGCGCGCGCGGCTACCTGAAGCCCATCTCGACGCTCCGACGCCCGCTCCGTTCCGTTGACATTGACACGAAGCAGGAACAGTCCGCCGCCTTTGAACGCTCGGACGTGACGGCGGTTCCAGCGGCGGGCGTCATCGGCGAAGCGATGGTCGCGCTCGTCGTCGCCTCCGCGATGCGCGAGAAGTTCGGCGGCGACAGCCTCTCCGAAATGCAACGCAACTACGAAGGCTACCGCGCACAACTGCGCGCCTATTGAGAGACGAAGGCAAACTGAAGAAGGCAAAAGTTGAAAGGCAAAAGTTTTGTCGGTTACTTAACTCCGTTTAATCGCATGTCACGCCCGTTGTGTTCGAGAGGATAAATAAAATGCAGTTGCAGAGAGTGCTCAAAGGTTTATGTATCTTGACGATGTTGTGCGCGTCGTCTTTGTCGAGTGCGCGGGCGCAGACGGCGACAGAGCAGCAAAGTTCGGCGTCGCCGGTCGCGGGTCACTACGTCGGTCTATCCAAGAGCCCGACGGAGGGCGACATGCCGCTCAAGATGCATCTTAAAAGCGAGGGGGGAAACTTGACGGGCGAAGTTGATACGCAGTTCGGCAAATTTCCCATCACGCGCGGCAGCTATACGGGCGGGCGTTTCGAGATGAAGTTTATGGCGGGCGCGGCGGAAGGCTCGATGACGGGCGCGTACAGCGAAGGGAGGATCACGGGCACTTGGAGCCTCGGCGAAACGGGCGGGACGCTCGACCTGAAAAGGGTTGACGAAGCGACGGCCAACAAACCCGACGCCTTCTGGCCGACGACTATCCCGCGACTGACGAAAGCGGAGTGGCGCGAAGATTTGCGCTACATGGCGAAGGAGTTGCCGCTGCGACACAAGAACGCTTTTCACACCGTCACGCGCGAGCAGTTCGAGCGCGCCGTCGCGGAACTCGACGCCGCGATTCCCCGGCTGCGAGACGACGAAATCCTCTTCGGGATGGCGCGCCTGACGGCGATGATCGGCGACGGCCACACGGGCCTCAACTCGTGGCAGGTTTCGCGCGTCTATCCGATGAGCTTCTACTGGTTCGGCGACGAACTGCGCGTCGTCCGCACGACCGCGCCGCACGCGCGCGCACTCGGAGCGCGCGTCGTGCGCATCGGCGATAAAGACATCAGGGTCGTGCGGCAGTTGCTCAATCCTTTGATTTCGCAGGGCGAGAACGAGTGGTTCGTGCGCGGCGCGAGCGCGGGACACCTGCGCCGCGCGGAGGAGTTGCACGCGCTCGGCATCGTCCCCGATATGGAGCACGCGTTCTGGACTTTCGAGGACGAGCGCGGCAAACGCTTCACCCTCGAACTCAGCCCGAGCGACGTGCCCGACGAGAAGATTCAATGGCTCTGGGCCTACAAAACCGCGCCGCGCTACCGGCAAAATTTTGAGAAGGAGATGTGGTTCGAGTATCTCCCGGCGTTGCAGACCGTCTATTTCAACTTCAAAGGCTATCCCGACACGCCCGAGTTTCAACGCCGCGTCGCGGATCTCTTTAAACTGATAGACGCCAACCCGATCAAGCGTCTCGTCATAGACATGCGACATAACGGCGGCGGCGATTTCACGAAGGTGCGCGAACTGTTGATTCCCGCCATCAAGCAGCGCGCCCAACTGCTCAGGCCCGGCGCGCTCTACGTCGTCACGGGACGCGCGACGTTCTCGGCGGCGATGGTCAACGCCGTAGATTTCAAAAAAGAGTTGAACGCGACGCTCGTCGGCGAACCGACGGGCGCGCGCCCCAACAGTTATTCAGAAAACCGTGGTCTCATTCTCCCGAACTCGCACCTAACCGTCTTTTACTCGATACGTTTCTACAAGTTCTCCGAACAAGACCTGCCCGCCGTCATGCCCGACAAGCGCATTGACCCCACATGGGCGGACTTCCGCGCCGGACGCGACGCCGTTCTCGAATGGATTCTCGCGCAACCCTTTAAGGAGTAGATAACGGATGTCGTAAGGATAGACGACAGATGCCGGATGTCGTCGAGGACGAGCAAGTTTGTCGTCCTTCCTGACATCCGGCATCAACTGTCTTTAAAGACAAATCCGGCGTCTGCTTTATGAACCCGCGATGTCGCGATGTCGCGCTTCGACGAACATGTAGAGTCCGTAGGCGACGAGGCCGAGGGCGACCGCGCCGAGAATCCACGGGCCGAACGACTGCCGGGCGAGGGATTGCAGCGCGCCGTCGAGCCCTTGCACTTCCGACGCGTTGTAGTGCAGCGCGGCCTGTATGAGAAAGAAACCGACGATACAGAAGACGATGCCGCGCGCCGCGTAGCCGACGCGACCGATGAGCGTTCCCCACTTGTTCTCGGCCTCGCCCATCTCGCCGAGTTTGAGACGCTTGCGAAACTTGGCTTTGTAACCTTTGTAGATTTGGTAGAGCCCGAAGGCGACGACGCCAAGCCCCGCCAGCCCGACCACCCAACGACCGTACGGCCATGACATCAACCACGCCGTCCAATCCTTGCGCGCATCGCCCCGGTCGTCGCCGCGCGTATGAAAGAGGATTTGCGCGGCGGTCAGCGCGAGCGCGGCGTACGCGAGGCCGCTGAAACCGTACCCGACGCGGATGCTCAAGCCTTTCAGGTCGTTCCCCTTGTCGTCCGTATCGGCAATCGCCTGCACCCAACGCCAGAGGACGTAACCGATCAGACCGAACGCCACGACGCCGATCATGATCTCTCCGAACGGCTGCAACGCAATCGAATGCAGCGCGCCGTATGTGTCCTTCGGGCGTTCGCCCGACCCCATCGCGGTCAGCGTCGCCAACACGCCGACGACGATATAGACCAGTCCCTTCGTCGCGTAGCCGAAACGCGCCAGCCGCTCGACCCAACGGCTCGTCGCCACCTTGTCAATCGTCTCCTCCGCCTTGTCTTTCGCCTGCTCGATCCGCTCGCTCGTCTCTGTCATATCGCAACACGCTTCCGCTCAACTCCGAACCTACCCGACGCCCGCCCGCCTGACGCCGCAACGGGCGCGCGACCGGAGCCTTCAATCAATGATAATTTGTCTCTCGAATCGCTTGCCGTTAACATAAGGCAGAAGACGCAAAACGTAAAGGCGGCGTCCGCGCACGACAGAAAACGACAGCCGCTCGCGCGCGTTGTTTAAAACAGACGGGCAGCGAACCGGCGCGAAGCATCCGTGCTGACGTTCGTTCAGCATTCTCTTCATCAAACAACACGGCGGGCCGCCGACGCTAAACAGAGAGGCAGAAAAAACTGTGAGCACAACCCCCAAACTCCTCGTCACGCTCGAAGACCGAATCAAGCGCATCACCTTCAATCGTCCCGAACGTCGCAACTCCGTTGACTTCGAGATGTTCGCCCTGCTCGCCGACGCCATGCGCGAAGCCGCTGCGGACGATTCCCGCGTCGTCGTGCTCACGGGCGCGGGCGACTCCTTCTGCGCGGGCGCAGACCTCCTCGCCGCCGGAGCGGGCGACATCTCCGGCTTCGATGTCACCGCGCACCTGCGCGAGCATACGACGCCCGCCATCCTCGCCATGCGCCAACTGGACAAGCCCGTCATCGCACGCGTTCACGGCCACGCCGTCGGCATCGGCTTCAGCTACGCGCTCGCCTGCGACATCGTCGTCGCCTCCGAGCAGTCCGTCTTCGGCATGGGCTTCATCAAAATCGGTCTGATGCCCGACGGCGGCAGCACCTACACGCTCCCCCAACGCGTCGGCTACCATAAAGCGTTTGAACTGATGACGACCGGCCAACAGATTGACGCGCGCGAAGCGCACCGCCTCGGCCTCGTCAATCGCCTCGTCGCCAGCCCCGAAGAACTCGACGACGCCGTCAACCGTCTCGCCTCCGGCCTTGCCCGTGCGCCCCAACCCGCCCTCGCCAAAATCAAACGCGCGCTCAACCGCACGACCCAAACCGACCTCGCCGACGCCCTCGAACACGAAGCCCAAAACCAGCACGACTGCTTCCACTCGCCCGACTTCCTCGAAGGCGTCGCGGCCTTCATGCAGAAACGTGCCCCCGACTTTGGCCGCACGCCGAAGCAGTAGAACGTGTTGATGAGAAGCCGTAGAACGTGTTGATGAATAGATTCACGCTCGTGCGCGTCGTCGCGTCTGTTCAACGTGGCCTGTATTATATCAACGCGCGGCGCGACTCCCCGATGTCGGCTATGATGACACGGTTTGGTGTGTCAGTTGAGATTTTACCGCGTGAATAGGCGGTAAAATCCCGTAAATTCGCCTTTATCCGCGCGGCATGTAAGTTGCTCTACATAACAGGGCAGGGAGGCTAGATATGAAATCAAACAAGATGAAAACCAAGATCGGTGGAGCAATTTTAGGGTTGGCAATACTGCTTGGCATCGGCATCGCGCCGGGCGAGACGGTGCAGGCGCAGTATCAGGATGACAGATATCGTCGTCAGGAGAGGCGGCGTGACCGTCGGGAGAGGCGTCAGGAGCGACGCGAAGACAGGCGCGAGGACAGGCGCTATGGTCGCCGCAGCAACGACGATTATCCGAACTGGGGCGGCTCTTTCCAACTCCGACAGACCGCTTTGAACGCGGGCTACAACAACGGCATCGAGGATGGACGCAAAGACCGCAGCCGCAACGAGCGTTTCGAGTTTCGCGACGAGGGCGACTACCAGTCGGCCACGAAGGATTACAACTCACGCTACGGCGACCGCGAACTCTACCGCCGCTACTTCCGTGAGGCTTTCGCCAACGGCTACGAGGCGGGCTACAACGGCTACTAAAATCTGACAGCCGCGAAAAACACGAGGCGGGAACGAAGATCAATAGTCTTCGTTCCCGCCTCTCCTATTTTGTCATTGACCGGCGTTCTCAAACTCTCCGCGTCTAACGTTGCCTGCCGCGCTCCGGGTCGTCCCCCGTCGAATGCGATGGACGCGTCGGCTGGCATGAGCATCTTATTTATCGTAATATTTATCGCGGCGAATTTGTTGGTTAAAGAGATGCGCGCGAGAGTCGCACACGTCTCTGAAGGACGAGGAAGATTCGAGGATGTCTGTCTTGAAGATAGTGAAATACGGAGACCCCGTTTTGGAGACGCCGGGCGACCCCGTGACGGTGTTTGACGACGATTTGAAACGTCTCGTCGAGGATATGTTCGAGACGATGTACGAGGCGCGCGGGGTGGGCTTGGCTGCGCCGCAGGTGGGCGTCTCGAAACGTCTCTTCGTGATGGATTGTTCGGCGCGGAGGAATCCCGAACAGCGCGTCGCTCTGATCAATCCGATGATCGTCGCCATCGAGGGCGTGCAGACGGGCGACGAGGGGTGTCTCTCTTTTCCCGACATCTTTTTTCCGGTCAAGCGTTCGCTGCGCGCGGTCGTGCAGGCGCAGGACGTTGACGGCAACGAGTTCGAGTTGGACGGCATGGAGTTGGAAGCGCGCTGCATGCTGCATGAGACCGACCATTGCGACGGCATCGTCTTCATTGACCGCACGACGCCGCTCAAACGCGAGTTGGTCAAACGCAAAATCAAGAAGATGATCAAGACCGAACGCTGGATTTGAGCGCGCGCGGAAAAGTTACCGCACACGGGCGCGGTCGCCGCTTCTCACGGGAAGCATGCGACCGCGCTTTTGCGTGCGCGGTGTGATAGCATGTCGGAAAATTTCAGAACGCCGAAGCGCAGCATGCAGAACCGGGAGAGAAGCTTTTCTCTTTCATTCCGCACTCTGCACTCGGCATTCATCACTTCTAAATCGGGGAGCGACATAATGGCGAGTGAATTTCGGAATGAAGCGTTCACGGATTTCAAGTCGGAAGAGAATGCGCGTTTGATGCGCGCGGCGATTGAGCGCGTGCGCGGCGAGTTGGGGCGCGAGTATCCGCTGGTCATCGGCGGCGAGCGCATCGAGACGGAAGACAAGCACGAGAGCTTCAACCCGGCGCACAAGACGCAGGTGGTCGGGCGTTTTCAAAAGGCGACGCAGGAACTCGCGCGCCGTGCGGTCGAAACCGCCGCCGGGACGTTCAAGACGTGGCGCAACGTGCCCGCGCGCGAGCGCGCGGAGGTGCTCTTTCGCGTCGCGGCGCTCTTGCGCGAGCGCAAGCACGAGATGTCGGCGTGGATGATTTTTGAAGTCGGGAAGACCTGGGCGGAGGCCGACGGCGACACGGCGGAGGCGATTGACTTCTGCGAGTTCTACGCGCGCGAGATGCTGCGCTACGCGGGCGAGCAACCCATCACGAAAATCGAGGGCGAAGATAATCGTCTGGAATACATCCCGCTCGGCGTCGGCGTCGTGATTCCGCCGTGGAATTTCCCTCTGGCGATTATGGCGGGGATGACGGTCGCGTCGGTCGTGACGGGCAACACGGTCGTCTTGAAACCATCTTCGGATGCGCCGACCATCGCTTACAAGTTCTTCGAGTTACTCGAAGCAGCGGGAATGCCTCCGGGCGTCGTCAACTTCATGACCGGCGCGGGCGGCGAAGTGGGGGATACGATAGTTGACCACCCGCAGACGCGCTACGTCGCCTTCACCGGCTCGAAAGAGATTGGTCTGCGCATCAACGAGCGCGCGGCGAAGGTGCACGAAGGGCAAATCTGGATCAAGCGCGTCGTGGCGGAGATGGGCGGCAAGGATGCGATCATCGTTGACCGCGACACGGATTTGGACGAAGCGGCGAAGGGCGTCGTGCAGTCGGCCTTCGGGTTTCAAGGCCAGAAGTGCTCGGCCTGTTCGCGCGCGATTGTTCACGCAGACGTGTACGACACGGTGTTGGAAAAAATCGTCGAGGGGACGGAGCAACTCAAACTCGGCGAGCCGACCGACCCGGCGACCAACCTGAGCGCGGTCATCAACCAGAAGGCTTTCAAGACCATCAACGAATACATCGAGAAGGGGAGAGCGGAGGGCGGTCGCGTCGTCGCGGGCGGAGGCTCGGACGGCGAGCAGGGGTTCTTCATCGAGCCGACCGTTATCGCCGATGTCAAAGCGGGCGACACAATCGAGCAGGAGGAAATCTTCGGCCCCGTGCTCGCCGTCATCAAAGCGCGCGACTTCGACGATGCGCTGGCGATTGCCAACGACACCGAGTACGGTTTGACGGGCGCGGTCTATACCAACGACGAAGCGAAGCTCGAACGCGCGCAGCGCGAGTTTCACGTCGGCAATCTTTACCTGAACCGCAAGTGCACGGGCGCGCTCGTCGGCGTGCATCCGTTCGGCGGCTTCAACATGTCCGGCACGGACTCCAAAGCGGGCGGGCGCGACTACCTCGGCCTCTTCATGCAAGGCAAACTCATCTCCACGAAGGTGCGCGAGGGCTACAGCAACAAAGAGCGGCGCACGGCCATCTGAAAATAACGGGACGTGGGCGCGAAGGGGAGACGCGTTGAAGAAGCGATGCGATATCAAGTCAATCGTTCTCTCTTTCGCGGCTCGCTTATCAAGTCAATCGGTTTCTTTCTTGCGTCGCGCCCGCGTCTCTTGATTTCGTATGAGAATCGTTTTCATGGGCACGCCGGAGACCGCCGTGCCGACGTTGAGGCGTTGCGTGGAGGACGGGCGGGAGGTTGTCGCCGTCTGGACGCAGCCGGATAAACCTGCGGGGCGCGGGAACCGGCTCGCCGCGCCGCCCGTCAAAGAGTACGCGCTGTCGGTCGGCCTGCCTGTCTTTCAACCGGCGAAAATCAAAACAGAAGAGACGCTCGCGCTGATGTCGTCATTTGCGGCGGACGTGTGCGTCGTCGTCGCTTACGGGCGGATTCTCCCGCCCGCGTTGCTGCGCGCCACGCGACGCGGTTTCATCAACGTCCATTTCTCGCTGCTGCCGAAATACAGGGGCGCGGCTCCGGTCAACTGGGCCATCGTGCGCGGCGAACAAGAGACGGGCGTGACGACGATGTTGATAGACGAAGGTTTGGACACCGGCCCGATGCTCTTGCAACGCGAGACGGCGATTGGCGAGACGGAGACCGCGCCCGAACTGCTCGCGCGTCTGGCCGCGTCGGGCGCGGAGTTGTTGAGCGAGACGCTGGCACGACTCGACGAACTTGAGCCGCGCGCGCAACGCGAAGAGGACGCGACGCACGCGCCCATGCTGCGGCGCGAAGACGGACGAATTGTGTGGGCCGAGGACGCGCGCTCCATCGAGCGACGCGTGCGCGGTTTTCAGCCGTGGCCGAACGCGTATGCGGAGTATGAATCCAAGCGTCTGGTCATCTGGCGCGCGGAGGTCTTGGAACATACAGAAACCCTTGAGCGGCGCGAGTCGTCTGTCAATGGTTCTCAAGAGGATGGGGCAGAGAGGGGAGATAGTTTTACGTCTGGCGATGGTTTCGAGGCGGGCGTGATAGTTGAAGCGCATGGCGAGCGTCTGGTCGTGGCGTGCGGCGAGCGGAGCTTCTTGCGTCTGCACGAAGTTCAACTTGAAGGAAAACGACGGATGAGCGCGCGCGATTTTCTGAACGGGACGCACGCGCGCGCAGGGAGCAGGTTGGGATGAACGCGCGCGTGCGTGTCATTAAGAAGAAGGGGCGGGGCGCGCGCAAAGGCGGCGCGGCGGGCGGCAGCGTCGGCAAGAGTGAGGCAAGCAACGTCGGCAAGAGCGAAGGGAGCGGCGGCAAGAGCGGCGACAAAAAAGAGGGCCGCGCTACACCGACGCGTCAGGGTTCACCCGCGCGTCAGGCTTCGCCCGCGCGTCGGGCGGCGTTCGCGTTGCTCGGTCGGGTGGAGGAAGACGGGGCGTTCGCCGCGCCGCTGCTGGCGGGCGTCGCCGAAGAGTTGCGCGCAGACGACCGCGCTCTCTGCTACGAGTTGGTGATGGGCTGCTTGCGCCGCCAACTCTGGCTCGACCGCTTGATGGAAATCTACGCGGGGCGCGCGGCCTCCGCTCTCGATGCTCCGGTGCGACGCGCGCTGCGTCTCGGCCTGTACCAGTTGCGTTTTCTTTCGCGCATCCCGCCGTCGGCGGCGGTCAACGAGTCAGTCCAACTGATGCACGAAGCTCGCCTGCGTTCGGCTGCCGCGTTCGTCAACGCGGTGCTGCGGCGCGCGACGCGCGAACCCGAACGCGACCCCGCCGAAGGAATCAACGATGAACTCGAACGCGTGTCAGTCGAGACTTCGCATCCCGTCTGGCTCGTCGAGCGTTGGACGAAGGCGTTCGGAGCGGACGAGGCGCGCGCCTTCGCCGAAGCGAACAATGCTCCCGCGCCCGTCTCGTTTCGTTTGCATCCGGCGCGCGCGGAGAGCGCGGAGGTGCTTGAGAGATTGAGAGCGGCGGGCGCGAAGGCGGTCGCTTCCAAGATTGCGCCGGACGCTTGGCGAATCGAGGAGGACGGCGGCGCGGAGGGCGTCGCGCTGTTGCGCGCGCTGGCGGGCGAGGGTTTGATCTACATGCAGGACGAAGCGTCGCAACTGGTCGCGCACGTCGTCGGCGCGCGCGCCGGTGAACTCATCCTCGACGCGTGCGCCGCGCCCGGCAGCAAGACGACGCACATGGCCGCGCTCGCTGGCGAGAGCGCGCGGATTATCGCGGGCGACATGTACGAGCATCGCCTGCGTCTCGTGCGGGAGGCCGCCGCGCGGCAGGACTTACGGAACATCTTGCCAATCGCGTACGACGCCGAGCGTGCGCTGCCTTTCGCAGACGGCGCGTTTGCGCGCGTCCTCGTTGACGCGCCCTGCACGGGCACGGGGACGCTGCGGCACAACCCTGAAATCCGCTGGCGCATCAGACCCGAAGATTTCGCGGAGTTGGCCGCGCGCCAGACGCGTATTCTCGCCGAAGCGTCGCGCACCGTCGGCGCGGGCGGTCGTCTGGTCTACTCCACATGTTCGGTCGAGCGCGAGGAGAATGAAGCGGTCGTCGGGCAGTTTCTTGAGAGTCACGCTGACTTCAAGCAGGTTTCGCTCGCGGCGACGGCAGAAGCTTTTCTAAACGTGACTGGCGCGGCGCGCACTTGGCCGCACAGAGACGACACGGACGGATTCTTCGTCGCGGCCTTCGAGCGCGCCGGATAGTGGATAGGAGTGCGCCGCAACGTCGCGCGGCCCGCATGTTTGTTGGAGGGAAACGAACGGCGACGCGTTCGCAACTCAACACTTGATGCGGCGTGCGGCTTGCGGCGTCGCGCGGGCGGATGTTAGACTCCGCCGTTTGCCGTAGAGGGTTCGGCGCGGGCGTCGGGCGCGCGTGAGGGCGTCAAACGAGAGAGGCATCGAGACTATTGTGGCCCAGATAAAGCGGACGATGTTTGCGGCGTTTCGCCGGATTGCTATCGTCGTCGGCATCCTCCTGTTTTTCGGCGTCGGTCTGGCGGGCACAATCTATCTCTCGCTCCGCAGTAGTGAAGTGACCGTGCCGGACGTGTTGGGCAAACATTTTCTGACGGGGCAGGCGACGCTCGAAGAAGCGCGCCTCAATATCCGCAAGCGCGCCAAGCGTCTGAAGCCGGACGCCAAGCCCGACACGATTCTCGACCAGTCGCCGCGCGCGGGCGATGTCGTCAAAGTCGGGCAGACGATTGCCGTCGTCGTCGCCGACGAGCAGTCCGGCAAGAGCATCAAGGAAGAGACGCCGGAAGATGCGCCGACCACCGCGCCCGAGAACAAACCTCAAGAGAATCAGAACACCGGCGACGCCGCCACCGCGCCGAACGACAACCGGAACAGTAACGACAATCAGAACCGCGCGCGCAGCAACCGGAACACGAATCGCAACTCGAACAAGAACGCCAACAACCAGAACGCGAATAATCAGAACGCCAGTAACCGGAACGCCAACAACCGCAACACGAACGCGAACGCGAATCGCAACTCCAACAACGCGAACGCCAATCGCAACACGAACACGAACCGCAACGCCAACACGGGCGCGAACGCCAACAACCGCAACGCCAATAACCGGAACACGAACGCGCGCAACGCGAACCTGAACACGAATCGCAACACGAACCGCAACGCCAACACGAACGCGAACCGTCGCCCGAACGCGAATCAGGCGACGCCGTTTTAAGACGCGCGGCTCTGGAATATCCGCAAATTTCATCCCGACAATCCTGTTTTCGCTCACGTTGATGCTCGAAAAATCAGTTTGACAGACGGGTTTGCGCGCCCGAGAGGGTCAATTTGATGCGGGGAAATTTCCGGCGCGGGGAAGCGGAAACGAACGGCGTCGAGGGTCGTTGAAAAGCCTTGAGATGTGTTATCAAGTTTCGGTCTAGCGGCGGTAAAAGCGGTGTATAAAGATGATAGAGATTGCTCCATCTATTCTGTCGGCTGATTTTGCGCGTTTGGGCGCGGAGATCGAGGCGGTCGAGCGCGGCGGCGCGACCGTGATTCACGTGGACGTGATGGACGGCCATTTCGTGCCCAATCTGACGGTCGGCCTGCCCGTCGTTCGCGCGCTCGCCCGCGCAACCCAACTGCCCCTCGACACGCATCTAATGATCTCCGAGCCGGGCCGTTACGCAGAGCAATTCGTCGAGGCGGGCGCGCAGATGGTCTCCGTCCACGTCGAGGCCGACGCGCATCTGCATCGCACTTTGACGGCAATCAAATCCAAGGGGGCCAAAGCGGGCATCGCCATCAATCCGGCGACGCCGCTCGGCGCGCTCGAAGAGTCGCTTCCATACGCCGATTATGTTCTCATCATGTCCGTCAATCCGGGCTTCGGCGGGCAGAAATTTATTCAACCCTCGCTCGACAAAGTGCGCCGCCTGCGACGCATGATTGACGAGCGCGGCCTCAGTACACGCATCGAGATAGATGGCGGGATTGATAAAAGCAATATCGCCGAAGTGGTCGCCGCCGGGGCCGAAATCATGGTCGCCGGAACAGCCGTCTTCGGACAAAACGACCCGACACGCGCCGTCAGCGAACTGCTGGAGGCGACACGCCAATGGGTCTGAACGGAAGGGATGAGGGATGAGGGATGAGGGATGAATCAGAAACTGCTCAACCAAGTTGAGAGAGATTCTAGCTTCATCCCTCATCCCTCATCCCTCCGCCCTTAATTTTTGGAGGTTTAAGTAATGCGTTTTCGCTTTGTCGTAGCGGTTTTGATGTGCGCGGTGTTGGTGTGCGGGGCGTCGGCTCCGTCGGTCGCTCTCGGGCGACAGGGGAGCACCGGTTCCGCGCAGAGCAGCGGGACGCCCGTGCAGCGTTTGGACATCATGCGTTCGCGTCTGGACACGATGCGGCGCACGCTGAATGGCGCGATTGCGGGCCTCAACGCGAAAGATAGCGGCGCGAAAGACGAGTCGTTGGACGACCCGCGCACGCGCCTGCGCGGTTTGGAGAAGGAGGTCAACTCGCTCATCTCCGAAATCTCCAACCTGCGCGGAAAGATTGACCGCGCAGAGAAGTACGACTCAGGCGAGTTGGACAAATTGGAGACGGGCGTCGCCGACTTGAGCGAGCGCGTGGACGCTGGCATGCGTTCGACCGCCGGTGCGCGCGCGGGCGGCGCGGCGGAAGTGACCGTCACGCCAAACAAGAAGAAGCGCGGCATCTTCAGCCGCATCCTCGGTCGGGGCGACGACGACAGGTACGCGGAACTGGTCGGCACGGTCGCACCGGGCCGCGACCGCGTGCTCTTCGAAGAGGCGACGCGTGAAGCGCGCAAGAACAATTACGAGGTCGCGCGCTCGCTCTATAACGTCATCATCACGACCTATCCCGAGTCGGTCTTTCTCCCGCTCGCCAAACTCGCCATCGCCGACACCTTCTATCTGGAAGGCTCGTCGGCTGCGTTGATTCAGGCCGCGCAGTCTTATCAGGACTGGCTGACCTTCTTCCCGACCGACCCGCTCGCCGACGACGTGATGCTCAAAATCGCCGAGGTCGAGATGCGCGGCATGGGACTGCCCGACCGCGAAACCGTCCACGCGCGCAAGGCCGAACAGCGTCTCAAAGTCCTCTTGCAGCAGTTTCCCAACACCGTGCTGCGTGCGGACGCGGAGATTCGTCTCCGCGAAGTGCAGGAGAATCTGGCGATGCACGACATGATCGTCGGCGACCAGTATTTCAAACGCTATTTCCGCAAGGTGGCCTCGAATCCGAAGGGCGCGCAGTCGCGCTATCTCGACATCGTCAAGAAATATCCGAACTTCTCCTACATGGATGAGGTGCTCTATCGTCTCGGCGTGACCTACGTCGAAGAGGAGGAGCCGGACGAGGCGGCGAAGTATTTCCAGCAGATCGTCCGCAGCTATCCGAACAGCAAACATGCCGAGAAGGCGCGCGAGCAGTTGGAGGCCATCGGCCTCGCCGTGCCCGACGCCGACCCGAAGGCGAAGACCGCACCGCCGCCCGAGCGTCCCTCTTTCAAAGAGACGTTGCTTATCAACCTTCTCGGGACGACGCCCAAGACGATTGACGGCAACGGCATCCTCATCAGCAGCGACGACAAGGCGCGCGACCTCATTCAAGAGGCGATTGAAAAGGGCGGCCAACTCGAACACACCGCTCCGGCTGTGCCGACGCCGCGCGTCGCGCCCGCTCGCCCGCTCAATACGACCAGCGTCCCGGCGACCAAACCTGCGACTCCTGCGGCGGGCGGCGTCTCCGTGCAGCCGACGCAACCCGGCCCGCCCAAGTCGCCGAACGACCCGACCATGCCCCAGACTAATCAGCCGCCTAACCAGCCGCCCGCGAGCGTGCCCGCCAATCCGCCTGCGGGTGCGAAGCCGAAACCGTAGGGGCCGCGCGGCGTAAACGACAGGTAGACCGCAAAGGACGGGCGTTCGGAGATGACGAACGCCCGTCCTTCACTTTATGCGCTGCGTCGCGGCAGGAAGTCGCTTGTTTGCCCTGCGAGCGAAGCGGGTGTTAATATTTCGCGCATCCCCTTCGGCTGGCTCGGACTACTCCGCACGCAACAGCAAGCAGCCGTTTAAGGAATCGAGAGAGTGGCAGAGACGACTGAAAGTATCC
>DATLMV010000258.1:0-27462 GCA_035537095.1 Pyrinomonadaceae bacterium | reverse complement strand
AGCGCATCGGCGGCGCGCGCGTCCGTTCCTTCCGTGACGATGAAGTTCGCATGAACCGGCGAGACGATTGCGCCGCCGCGCCGCTCGCCCTTCAAGCCCATCTCGTCAATCATCCTTCCGGTGCTCAAGCCGCTCCCCGGCGGATTCTTGAAGAAGCAACCGGCGGAGCGTGCGCCGTGCGGTTGGGTCGCCAGACGCTTGCGCTTGGCCTCCTCCATGCGCGCGGAAATCTGCGCGGCGTCGTCCGCACGTAGCCGCAGCGTCGCGCCCAGTAACAACTCGCCTTCACGAAAAGAGGTGTGACGATAGTTCCATTCGACATCACTCCCCGCGACCTCCACGACGCGCCCGCCGCCCGCGACTCTGACCGTCTCCACCACCTGACCGATTTCATGTTCATACGCGCCCGCGTTCATCCACAGCGCGCCGCCGACCGTCCCCGGTATACCGCCCAACCCCTCGATGCCCGCCAAGCCCCGCCGCGCCGCTTCGACGCACAAACGCGGCAGCGAATACCCTGCGCTCACCGACACGCGCTCGCCCTCGAAACGCGCCGCGCCCTTCACCTCGCGCATGCTCAAGAGAACGTAATGATGTTCGGCGTCGTCGGCCAAGACGTTGCTGCCCGCGCCGAGCACGCGCCAAGCTAGACCCGCATCCGCGAGCGCGCCCGCCAACGCCGCCGCCTGTTCCTCCGTCTCCGGCAGCACCAACCAATCAACGACGCCGCCGACACGCAAACTCGTCAACTCCGCAAACCGCCGCCCGCGCTCCGCACGCACGCCCACACGCGCGACGATCTCCTCCAACGCCGCATCACGCGCGCTCAAATCCGGTCTGCCGGAACTGTTCTGCGTCTCCCTCATAACTACAGGTGTCGGATGTTGGAGGCTGGATGTTTGGGGAAACAGTCTGCTTTTATCTAACATCCAACCTCCGGCATCTAACCTCCGCCTTTCAGCGTTTCGACCAACTGCTCGCCGATGCGATAGACGTTGCCCGCGCCGAGCGTGATCACCATGTCTCCGGCGTGCGCCTCTGCGAAAAGCGACCGCGACGCCTCTTCAAGCGGCCCGACGTAGCGCACGTCTTTGTGGCCGTAGCGTTTGACGGCCTCGACGAGCGTCTCCGCCGTCACGCCTTCAATCGGTTCTTCGCTCGCCGCGTAGATGTCTGTGACGAGCACCACGTCGGCGTTGTTGAAAGAGCGCGCAAACTCTTCCATCTGGTCTTGCGTGCGCGTGTAGCGATGCGGCTGAAAGAGGACGACCATCCGCCGCCCGCGCGAGCCGACTTTGGCCGCCGCCAGCGTCGCCTTGATTTCCGTCGGGTGATGCCCGTAGTCATCAACGACGAGGATGCCGCCGACATCGCCCTTCGTCTGAAAGCGACGATTGACGCCCGCGAACTCTCCCAAGCCCCGCGCAATCACGTCGAATGAAACCTCCAACTCGAACCCGACGGCAACCGCCGCCAGCGCGTTGTAGACGTTGTGCAGTCCCGGCACGTGCAGGTTGATTTCGCCGACCGCCTCGCTCCCGCGCCGCACGATGAAACGCGAACCGAAGTCTTGGTCGTAGCGCACTTCGCGCGCCGAAACGTCGGCCTGCGCGCTCAACCCGTAGGTGATTCTCCGGCGCGTCACCTCGGGAATCACCGCTTGGACGTGCGGGTCGTCGAGACAGAGAATCGCCGCGCCGTAGAAGGGCACTTTGTTGACGAAATCGGCGAAGCATTTGCGCACGTCGGTCATGTCGCTGTAGGAGTCCATGTGCTCGCGGTCAATGTTGGTGACGACGGCGAAGGTCGGCGTCAGCATCAGGAACGAGCGGTCGCTCTCGTCCGCTTCGACGACCATCAGATCGCCTTTGCCGAGACGCGCGTTCGAGCCGAACGCGCCGACCACGCCGCCGACCACCATCGTCGGGTCTAACCCCGCGTGACCGAGCACGGTGGCAATCATCGAAGTGGTCGTCGTCTTGCCGTGCGAACCGGCGACGGCGACCGTGTGCGGCATCAGACGCATCAACTCCGCGAGCATCTCGGCGCGCGCAATCACCGGAATCGAACGCGCGCGCGCCTCCGTGATTTCCGGATTGTCTTCACGCACCGCCGTCGAGCGCACGACCACGTGCGAGTCGCCGACGTTCTCCGCCGCGTGTCCTTCAAAGACCTCCACGCCCATCTGCTCCAACCTGTCCGTCACGCTCGAACGACGCAAGTCCGACCCCGACACGCGAAAGTTCAGATTCACCAGCACCTCCGCGATACCGGACATTCCGATACCGCCGATGCCGACGAAATGAACGTGTTGAATGCGTCGAAACATAATTTCAAAAGCTGACGATAGACCATAGACGATGGACGATAGACGATGGACGGCGAGTGATAGAGTTATCATTCAAACGTAGTTTGTGTTCACACATGATGTTTTTATCGTCCATCGTCCATCGTCTATGGTCTATCGTCTGACCAATTCCTCCATCAACTTCACGGTCGCCCCGGCTGCGTCGCGGCGTGCGAGTTTGCGGCTGGCGTGTTCCATCTCCGTCAGCGTCGCGGGCGCGGCGACGAGCGCGGCGATCTCCTGTGCGAGCCTTTGGCCCGTCAGTTCGTCCTGCAAAATCATGCGGGCGGCTCCGGCCTTCTGCATCGCTTCGGCGTTGCGTCGCTGTTCGAGTTGGCCCGGCAAAGGAATCATCAGCGCGCCCTTGCCCGCCGCCATCAACTCGAAACTGGTCGTCGCCCCCGCGCGGGAAATAATCAAATCGGCGGCTGCGAAACTGCCGACCATATCGTCTATATACTCGCGCACGTTCGCACGCTCAGCCCAACCCGCCGACGCGTAAGCCGCACGCACCTTCTCGAAATCCGCCTTGCCCGTCTGGTGTTCGATGCGGAGCACGCCGCGCACGGCGTCGAGATGCGGAAGCGCGGCGGCCATCGCTTCGTTGATGGCGCGCGCGCCCTGCGAACCGCCGAAGAGCAGCAGCGAAAAACGCTCGGGGTCGCGCGGCTTCGAGGGGATGTCAAAGAACTCTTTGCGGACGGGATTGCCCGTGACGACTGCCTTGCCGCGAAAATAGCCAACCGCGTCGGGGAAAGAGACGGCGGCGCGGCGGACGAAGCGCGCGAGCGTGCGGTTGGTGAAACCGGGCACGGCGTTCGATTCCATGACGAGCGTCGGGACGCGCAACAGGGACGCGACCAACAGCACCGGCCCCGAGACGTAGCCGCCCGCGCCGACGACGATGTCCGGCGCAAACTCCCGAATCACTTTGCGCGCCGCGAGAAAACTCTGCGGCAGAATCCAGAGGCCGCGCACGCGTTCGCGCAAGCCCATGTTGACGAGTCCCGCGCTTTCAATGAGCGATAGTTCAAAACCGGCTTGCGGCACGAGCCGCGTCTCCAACCCCCTCGCCGTCCCGACGAAGCGCACCACCGTCGCGGCGTCGCGGCTCATCAACTCTTTCGCCACCGCGATTCCCGGATAGATGTGCCCGCCCGTCCCTCCGGCAGCAATCAAGACGCGCATCGCTTCACCTGTCCCGCGCCGGAGACGCGTGCGTGCGCTGCAAGCGCGGCGCGGAGTTGCGTATCCTCGCCGGAAGCGGTTGCGTCGGCACGGGACGACGCGCGCGGGCCGGAACCGTCTCCGCGTCCGCGCGTCTCGCCGTCTGAGCATCTCCGGCGACAGACCGGACGCCCGCGCCGCCCAGAGCCGCCTGCTGCGAGATATTCAAAAGCACGCCGACCGCAAAGAGCGTAAAGACCATCGAAGAACCGCCGTAGGAGATGAACGGGAGCGGGATGCCCTTCGTCGGCATCAGCGACAAGACGACGCTGATGTTAAATAGTGCCTGCGCCACTATCCCCGTCACGATGCCGACGCCGAGCAGCATCCCGAACCTGTCCGGCGCGTTCAACGCCGCGCGCATCCCGCGCCACAGGAAGAACCCGAAGACCAACACCAACGCCAGCGCGCCGAGCAACCCCAGTTCCTCGCTCACCACCGCAAAGATAAAGTCCGAATGCGCGAACGGCAGAAAGAACATCTTCTGCCGCCCCTGCGTGAAGCCGAGCCCGTCAACGCCGCCCGAGCCGACGGCGATCAACGATTGCACCACCTGATAACTCGACCCCTGCGGGTCGGCCCACGGGTCGAGAAATGCCATCATCCGTTTCAGACGAAACGGCACGAAGACGAGCAGCGCGACGAGCCCGACCAGAGCCGGAGCCGCCGCCAGCAGTAGATGCTTGATGCGCGCGCCCGCCGTGTAGAGCACGACCATCGTGACGACCGCGAGCATCATCGCCGTCCCCAAATCGGGCTCGGCCACGACCAGCAACGCCAGCCCGCCCGCCAGAGCGACCGACGGCACAAAGGTCGTCCAGAACGCGCCCTCTTCGCCCGCGCGCCGTTCGAGAAAGCGCGCGAGAAAGATTGCCAGCGCGAGTTTGGCAATCTCGGAGGGTTGCAGGGTGGAGCCCTGAAAACGTATCCAGCGTCGCGCGCCGTTGACGGGCGGAAAGAGAAAGACCGCTATCAGCAGCACGACCGATAGACCCAGAAGCCCGTAGACGATGCGCGAGTTGCGCAGGCGTTGATAGTCGAACTGCATCGCCAGCCACATCGCTATGAGTCCTGCCGCCGTCCAGATGGCCTGACGGATGACGTAGTGATATTCGGTGTGGTTCTGCTTGGCGGCCATCACCGCCGACGCGCTATAGACCATCACCACGCCGAAGAGCGCGAGGCCCACCGTCGCCGCAAACAACCACTCGTCAGCCTGTAGCTTCCTTGCCATCTCTCAAACTCGCAAGCCTTCGCCGCTCACCTCTTCCAACTCCGTCGTGTCGCCGTCCGTTGTTTGTCGAATACTTTCAACTGCTTTCTTAAAGACTCTTCCCCTGTGCTCGTAGCTCTCGAACATGTCGAAGCTCGCGCACGCGGGCGCGAGCAGCACGATGTCTCCGCGATGCGCCGCGCGGTGCGCGCGCTCGACCGCGTCGTGCATCGTCGTGGCGCGGATAATCTCCGGCGCAGCAACTTTCAACTCGCTCTCGATGCGCGCGGCGTCTTCGCCGACGACGACGAGCGAGCGCGCTTTTCTCTCAATCAAAGGCGCGAGCGGCGCGTAGGGCGCGTTCTTCCCGCGACCGCCGAGAATCAGCACGACCCGCCCCGAAATCTCCGCGAAGGCTTCGAGCGCCTTCAAAGCGGCGTCAACGTTGGTCGCCTTCGAGTCGTTGTAGAAGACGACGCCGTCAATCTCCGCGACCCGTTCGAGACGATGCTCGACGGGCCGGAAACGTCTCACGGTCGCGCGCATCGAATCGGGCGACGCGCCGCAGGCGAGCCCCGCCGCCAGCGCCGCGATGACGTTCTGCACGTTATGCAGCCCGCGCAACTCGATGTCGTCGCGCGTGAGCAGCGTCCGCTCCGCCTCGCGCGTACGGGAGACGATGTCGCGCCCGTGCCGGAGGAACAGTCCCTCTTCCAGTTCGCGCTCCGTGCTGAACGGGACGACGTGCGCGTTCAACCCCGCAGCCCATGAAGCGACGATTTCGTCGTCGGCGTTCAAGACGGCCACGTCTTCCGCCGTCTGGTTGCGAAAGATTCGATGCTTGGCCGCCGCGTAGTCGTTGAAAGTCTCGTACCTGTCCATGTGGTCGGGCATCAGGTTCAGGACGACGGCGACGGCGGGGCGAAACTCGACGATGGTTTCCAACTGGTAACTCGAAAGCTCCGCGACCGTCCAACCGTCCGCGCGCGATGTCTCGACGAGAGAGATGAGCGGCGTCCCGATGTTGCCGCCGACCTGGACGTGCAATCCGGCGTCGCCGAGCAGTTGGCCGATGAGTGTCGTGGTCGTCGTCTTGCCGTTCGTCCCCGTGATGCCGACCACGCGCCCGCGCAGGAATCGCCAAGCCAACTCGACCTCCCCGATAACCTCCGCGCCCGCGCGCTCCGCGTATCTTACCGGGATACTTTTCGACGGCACGCCCGGACTCAACACCACCAACTCGATCTGATCCAACAACCAAGAAGGCACGTCGCCCGGCATCAACCCGACGCCGAAATTTCTTAAACCAATCGCTTCCGGCGTCCACTCGTCGAGCGGCTTGCGGTCGTTCAAAGCGACGACCGCCCCGCGCCCCGCCAGAAAACGGGCCGCCGCCACGCCGCTCCGCGCCGCCCCAATCACCAGAACCTTTTTGCCGCTGACTTCCAAAGCGTTCCTCAAACGGACGATGGACGATAGACCATAGACGATGGCCGGACGGTTTTCTTTGGACTATCATTCATCGGTTTCATCAAACGTCGTATCTCACCTCAACCATGTTTTTATCGTCCATCGTCTATCGTCCATCGTCCGCCTCAGCGCAGCTTGAGCGTCGAGAGACTCAAGAGCGCGAAGAGGATGGCGAGGATGAGAAAGCGAAAGACGATTTTCGATTCCTTCCAGCCGCGTTCGCCGACCTCGAAGTGATGATGCAGCGGGGCCATGCGGAAGATGCGCCGCCGCGTCAGTTTGAAGGAGGCGACCTGTATGATGACCGACAACGCCTCGATGACGAACACGCCGCCCACCAGAAGCAGGATGAACTCCTGTTTGGTGACGACGCCGATAGTGCCGATGGCCCCGCCGATGGCGAGGCTCCCGACATCTCCCATAAAGACTTCGGCGGGCGGCGCGTTGTACCACAGGAAGCCCAGACTCGCGCCCGCCATCGCGCCGCAGAAGACCGTCAACTCGCCGATGTCCTTCTGGTAATCGAGTCCCAAGTAAGCCGCCCAACGCTGGTCGCCGCTCAGGTACGTGAAGGCCGTCAGCGCGGTCATCGCGATGAAGGTGACGCTGATGGCAAGCCCATCAAGGCCGTCCGTCAGGTTCACGGCGTTGGACGCGCCCGTGAGCACCATGATGATGAACGGCAGGTAGAGATAAGGCCCGATGTTCGTGAAGCCTGTGCGCGCGGTCGTCGCTTTGAAGAACGGCAGGCTCAGGTTCCAAGTGTAATCGGTCAAAAAGTAGAGCGCGGCCCAGACTCCGGCGGCAATCGCAAACTGCGCGATCAGTTTCTTCTTTCCCGTCAGACCGAGGCTCTGCTTTTTGGCGACCTTCTGATAGTCGTCGCTGAAACCGATGGCGGCAAAGAGCGCGGTGGCGATCAGGATAATCCAGACATAGACGTTCGAGAGCCGCGCCCACAAAAGCGTCGAGATTAAGACCGAACCGATAATCAGCACGCCGCCCATCGTCGGCGTGCCGCGCTTCGACATGTGCGCCTGCGGCCCCTCTTCGCGGATTTGCTGGCCGATGTTCCATTCCCGCAGCGCGCGAATCACGCGCCCGCCGAAGAAGAGCGAAATCAGGAGCGCGGTGATCGAAGCGTAAGCGGTGCGGAACGTGACGTACTGAAAGACGTTCAACGCCTTGACGAAGATGGACTCCTCGCCGCCGACGGCGAGACTCCTATAAAGCCACTCGTAGAAGATGTAGTAAATCATCGAATTCGGAATGATGAGTGCAGAAGGCAGAACGATGAATGAAATTAAATACTTTGTCTTAGTTCATCACTCTGCACTCATCATTCATCCTTCATTTCGTATCTTTGCCGCAAGAACTTGACCACCTTGTCCGTCTGCACGCCGCGCGAACCCTTGACGAGAACGAGGTCGCCCGCGCGTATCTCCGAGGCGAGCGCGGCTGCTGCATCTTCGGACGACTCGAAGAAGCGCGTCGCATCCTCGTGCATTCCGGCTTCGCGTGCACCCGCGATCAACTCGCTGGCGAGCCCGCGCACGCCCCAGAAAAGCTCGACGCCGAGATTGCCTATCTCGCGTCCCGCCTCGCGGTGCATCGCGGCGGCCTCCGGCCCGAGTTCCAACATCTCGCCCGCGACGATGATGCGCCGCTTCGTCTCCTCGCTCCCCTGCGCCAGCGCCTCGCTCATGCTCAAAAGCGAGCGCGGGTTCGAGTTGTAGGAATCGTCCACGACGACGAAGCCTTCGGAGAAGCGCAAGACCTCGCCGCGCATCTCGGAGGCGGCAACCGTCTTGAGCGCCGCGCCGATCTGCTCCGGCGCGAGATTGAAACAGGTGGCGACCGCGCTCGCCGCCAGAGCGTTCATCAGATTATGACGGCCCGGCATCGGCAACTCGACCGAAGCCTCGCCGAGCGGCGTCAGCAGGCGAAAGCGCGTCAGCCCGAGTCCGACGTTGACGATGTCGGAGGCCGTCACGTCGGCGGCGTTCGTGATGCCGAAGGTGACGACGGGGCCGCTCCGGTGTTTGTCGCGCATCGCGGCGACGCGTTCGTCGTCGGCGTTCAGGACGGCGGTTCCGCCCGGTTTGAGTCCTTCGACGAGTTGCGCTTTCGAGGCCGCGATTCGTTCAATCGAGCCGAAGAACTCAAGGTGAACGGGCGCGACCAGAAGCTCGACCGCGATGTCGGGCGGCGCAATCTCGCAGAGCCGCGCCAACTCTTTCGGCGTTGACATGCCCATCTCAAGGACGGCCACGTCGTAGTCCGAAGGCTTCGCGCCCGCCGTCTCCATCTGCAAAATCGA
Source organism: Pyrinomonadaceae bacterium (assembly GCA_035537095.1). Lineage (GTDB taxonomy): Bacteria > Acidobacteriota > Blastocatellia > Pyrinomonadales > Pyrinomonadaceae > DASWNP01. Next base: position 18,885 of record DATLMV010000258.1, on the reverse strand, counting down.
GAGCGGCAGGCCGAGTTCGTTGTTGAAGTTCTTGCGGCTGCGCAACACGCGCCGACCGTTGACGCCGAGCACGTGCGCCGTCATGTCTTTGGTCGTCGTCTTGCCCGCGCTCCCGGTGATGCCGACGACGGGTTGACCCCACGACGACAAGACGCTGTGCGCGAGCACCTGCAACGCCTCGATGCAATCTTCGACGAGCAGGAGACGACCCTTGTACGGCGCGAGCGACGCATCGCCCGCGACGCGTTCCCTCCGCGCGACCGCCGCCAGCGCACCGCTCTCGAACGCCTGCGGGATGAACTGATGCGCGTCCGCAAACGACGTGCCGGTGAAACCGTGCCGCGCGTAATCTTCGGGCGAGAGCGCGAAGAACAGTTCGCCCCCTTCGAGCGAACGCGAATCAATTGAGAAAGCTGCTATTTCTTTGTCAAAGACCTCGCCCCCGGCGTCCCCCTCTACCGTTGCCGCCATCGTCGCGCGCATCAGGCGCGCCGCCTCGCTCGTGTTCACGTTTGAGTCTCTTTCTCCGCGCCGCACTCGACGAGCACGCGAGTTTCGCTCTCCGCAATCCCCTGCGAATTTGCCAACTCCGGCGCGTGTGTCTCGCCCGTCTCCCGCGCGTCGCACTTGAAGGCATCGCTCAAGTCCAACACCTCCCGACGCATCGCCGACGCTGTGGCGCGTCCCTCTATTTTCCGCGTCGCGCGACTCCGGCGCAAACGCCCGCGACAACCCGCGATGCGGCGGCCCAGTTCGCTCTGGCTCTGATTCGACGCGACCGGCTTGGCTAAACTGCGATTCCTCATCTTTGCCCTATCATCAAAGCCCAACCGCTCGAACGTTCGGACGACGTTTTTTTGCCGCTCACAATCGAAGCGAACGTTTCCGTCAGTCGCTCCTGCCGAACTCGACGCGAATCATCTGACCGGCCTCGACGCTCGCGCCCGCCGCCGGACTCTGCCGGAGCGCGCGTCCCTCGCCGCTCGCTTCGAGTTCGAGACCGAGTTGCGCGCAGATACGCATCGCATCGCGCACGCTCCTGCCGCGCAGGTTCGGCATCAGCAGCGCGCGCTGTCCGGCCTCCGCATAGATCACCTCGCCGCCGCTCGCCTCCTGCTTCCCGACTTCCGGCAGATATTCATGAGGCGAAGATGCTTGCGCATCCTTCGTGTCAGGCGTCTTCCGTTCGTCCGTCTCTTGCGCAGCGTCGCGCGCGAGCAGGCGTTCGCCCGTCGCGGTTGACTTGATCTCGGCGTCGGGCAGCACGTTGAGATAGGGCAAGACCTGCTCGGCGATTTCCCGGAAGACGGGCGCGGCCACGTCGCCGCCGTGATAGGCTCCCGCCGGTTCGTCCACGACGACGACGATGACGACCGAAGGGTTCTCGACCGGCGCGAAGCCGACAAACGACGCGACGTGCTTCGTCTTTGAATAGGTGCGCGTCTGCGTGTCAATCTTCTGCGCCGTGCCGGTCTTGCCCGCCGCCGTGTAGCCTTCGAGTTGCGCGGCCTTCGCCGTGCCTTTGACCGTCACGCTCTCCAACATCCCGCGCACCGTCCGCGCCGTCTCCGCGCTCAAAACGCGCTGGCTCTCCGGCTTCGTCTGCGCGACGACCGAGCCGTCCGCCGCGCGCAACTCGCGGACGAGATGCGGCGCGACGCGCACGCCGTCGTTGGCGAGCGCGCCGAAGGCCGACGCCATCTGTAGAGGCGTCACGCCGATCTCCTGCCCGATGGCGATGGAACCAATCGAAGACGCCTGCCAGCGCGCGACGGGGCGCAAAAGTCCCGGCGTCTCGCCCGGCAGTTCGATGCCGGTGCGCGCGCCGAAACCGTAGCGACGGATGTATTCGTACATCCGCTCGTCGCCGACCCTGATTCCCAACTTGATCGCCGCGACGTTGCTCGACTTGGCGAGTGCTTCCGTCAAGGTCAACGTGCCGAACGCGCTATGGTCATGCACGAGACGACCGGCGACCGTGATTCTCCCCATCTGGCAATCAATCTTGTCTTCGGGCCGCCCCAGACGCTCTTCGAGCGCGGCGGAGAAGGCGACGATCTTGAAGGTCGAGCCGGGTTCGTAGATGTTCTGCAACGCCTGATTCGTGCGCGACGCGGCAGACGCTTTGCCCGCCTCGTTCGGGTTGAAGGTCGGCGCGTTGGCGAGCGCGAGAATCTCCCCCGTGCGCGGTTCGAGGACGATGGCCGTCGCCGATTTCGCGCGCGTGCGCTGAAGGGCCAGAGCGAGCGCGCGCTCGGCGTGAAACTGTATCGTCTCGTCAATCGTCAGGACGACCGACTGGCCCGCTTGCGGGTTGATTTCCAGACTCGCGTAGGCTTTGCGCCGCCCGTCGCCCTCGACGACTATTTTGCCCTCGACGCCCTTCATAGACGTGTTGTGAAAACGCTCGACCCCGCCGAGTCCTTCGTCGTCCAACCCGACGAAGCCGACGATGTGCGCCGCCAGTTCCCCGTTCGGATAACGACGCTGCGGCTCGGTGCGCGCATGGATGCCTTTGACTTTGAGCGCGCGCACGGCCTCGCCGCGTTCGGCCTCCACTTTACGCGCCAGCCAGACGAACTTGAGCCCGCGCTCCCTCGCCTCGCGCAGGCGCGACGCCAACTGCGCCCGCTCCAACTTCAACAACGGAGCGAGCCGCGCCGACGCGTCATCTATATCTTCGATCTCCTGCGGCACGGCGAAGAAGGAATCAACGTCAACCGTGCGCGCCAGTTCGCGCCCCGTGCGGTCGAGAATCAAACCGCGTTCGGGACTCTCGACCGTCGCGTCCTGCTGCTGCGCACGCGCCCTCTGCGTCAACCATTCGTGCTGCGACGTTTGCAACTGCACGAGACGCGCGCAGATGACGACCATCCAGCCGAACAGAAAAATAGCGACCAACAATGCGCGTCGCCGCGAGGCGTCGGGTCGAATTGTTGGTCGCGCAGGGTGGCGTTCAGGCATAAACGGCAGCAGCTTCCTCTCACGCAAATCGGGTGCGCGCGTCGTCGTCGGCCCGCGAGAGCGGCGCGACCCTTAAGGCGGCGCGGCGGCGGCAGTCATGACGCTTGTCAACTCGTCTCTTCAAGCAGGCACAAGGGAGAGTTGTGCGCGTGCGTTCGCAAGAGGGATTCGGCTCGACTTCGGATTGCCGCCGTCGTTCAACGACTAAGCGCGGTGGCCGAACCGACGAAGGTGGTCGGGGCGCGCGGCGCGTCCGTCTGCCCGCTCATCTGCTGGTTCAGCGGGACGTTGATCTGCGCGGGGCGCGTCGGCTGCAAACCGATCTCGCGCGCGGCGCTCTCAATTTGCGCAAACGAGGTCTTCTGTTCCAGAGCCAGCAGCAGACGCTTCTGCTCGGCCAGCAGTTCGTCGCGCTCGCGGCGCAAGTCCTCGCTCTGATAACCGTAGCGGACGGCGGCAAACTGCTGCTGCGCGGCGAGGACGAACCCGCACGTCAGCAAAAGCCCGCAGGCCAGCAGCGCCACCTGACGCACGACCGAACGGCGGTCGCGCTCGCGGCGGACATTTCGATTCACATGACGGCGGGGAACTCTCTCCATCTCTCTTTCCTGACCTCGAAACAAAAATCGTTGACCTTTGAGGGCATCGGCCCGTTGCGCCCGCTTGAACTGCCGTTGAGGATTAAACGACCGGACGAAACTTCAATCTGCCCTCTTCCAGCGGAAACCTCAATCCGCGCTTTCCCCCTGCTCTGCGAGTTTCCGGCAGGCGCGCAACTTGGCGCTGCGCGCGCGCGGGTTCTCGTCCATCTCCGCGTCGGACGGCACGACGGGCCGCCGCGTCAAAATCTCGACCGCCTTGCGCGCCCCGCACGTGCAGCGCGGCGCGCGCGGGTTGCACTCGCAATATCCCGACAGGCGGCGCAACGTCTGTTTGACGATGCGGTCTTCCAGCGAGTGAAAGCTGATGACCGCGAGGCGTCCCGTTGCGGGTTGTAAAAGAGCGACTGCGGTTTCGATAAAGTCGGCCAGCCCTTCGAGTTCACGATTGACGGCGATGCGTAGAGCCTGAAAGGTGCGCGTCGCCGGATGCGTGCGTTCGTGTCGTTTATGACCGGAGGCGCGCGCCACCAACTCGGCCAACTCCTGCGTCCGCTCGATGGGTTCGCCGCGCTCGCGCCGCTCAACTATCCAACGAGCTATCCGCCTCGAACGCCGCTCCTCGCCGTATTCAAAGATGATGCGCGCGATCTCCTCTTCGGGCAGGCGGGCCAGCAACTCGGCGGCCGTCTCCTCGTCGCTTCCGGCGTCCATACGCATGTCGAGCGGCGCATCCTGACGAAAACTGAACCCCCGCTCCCCCTTGTCGAATTGCAGAGACGAGACGCCCAAATCGGCCAAAACGCCGCTCGCCGCAGTCTCGCCCGCTTCCGCGAGCACGCGCGCGATGTCGCTGTGGTTGGCGTGCACGGCTTGGAAGCGCGTGCCGAAACGCGCGAGCCTCTCGCTCGCCAGACTCAAGGCTTCGCGGTCGCGGTCTAAACCGATGACGCGCGTCTCTGTCGTCGCTTCAAGAATGGCCTCGCTGTGTCCCCCGAGGCCGAGTGTGGCGTCCACGAAGAGGCCGCCACGCTCCGGCGCGAGACTCTCCAGAGTCTCTTGAAGCAACACGGGGCGATGGGGCGCGTCAGGCCCCCCTCCTGACGCCGCCATCACCACCGCCCCGTGATGTCAAAGAACTTTAGAAAGAGTGACGAGTCACAAGTGACGTGTGACGAGCAGGAGATAAGTATCTTCAAGTGATTGGCTTTGGCCTTCAACTCTTCACTCATCACTTGCCACCCGTCACTTTTTTAAATTCCGAGCCGCGCGATGGTCGCTTCGTCCTCTTCGCTGTAGGGGTCGGAGAGCAGACGCCGCTCGAAGTTTTCCAGTTCCCAGACTTCCAAGTATGTCAAATAGCCGAGCACCGCCACCTCGCCCAACACTCCGGCGCTCTTGCGGAGCAGCGGGTGAATCAAAATCCGTCCTTGAGCGTCGAGGGCGGCCTGCTGCCCGTAGTAGTTGGTGCGGTCGAGGAACTTTCGCCGGGCCGGTTCCATCGAGGGCAGCAGCGCGAGACGCTGCTCGATTGACTCCCATTCCGGCAGCGGGTAGAGTCGGACACAATCACCCGTGAGGCTCGTCACGTAAAACTCCGTGCCGTGCTTCTCCTCTATATAGCGGCGGAATGCGGTCGGAATTTTCAAACGCCCTTTGGAATCAATCCGCGCCGTGTAATTTCCTCTTAACATAGGGTTTCGGCGGACGGACGGGGCGAGGACTGCTTAAAACCTACAGTAGAACTTTAAAGAATTTGCCTAAGGTGCTCTTGGAAGTCCACTTTGAGCCACTTTTTACCACCCGTGGCGCATACTACGCTCGTCTATAGAGTGCTGTCAAGAGCAAAAATTACCTAGATTTAATTATTTTAAGCACCAAATGGTGTAATCCTCATTATGCATTCCGGCGTAGCCAAGCGCACCGCCATCCGGTATAGTGGCGCACCATCGCTCGCACAACATTTCGGGAGTGTTCAGAAAGCATACTTGGGGATGAGTTTCGGCGGCCTCCTACTTTTCGGCGCACTCGTGGCCTCGGCCAACGTGCTCGGCGGGATTTTGCTCGCGCGGCCCAACTCGACGCTCCGTAACACGCGCACGCTCAAGTATTTGGTCGCGCTCGGCGCGGGCTTCATGCTGGCCGTGATTTTCGTGGAAATCGTGCCGGAAGCGGTCGTTTTGTGGACGAAAGACGGCGCGGAAGGAGACATCTCGCACGGCGTTTTGGGCGCGACGACGCTGCTTTTGGCCGGATATTTACTCGTCCATCTCGTCGAACACACCGTCGCCCCGCACTTCCATTTCGGCGCGGAGACGCACCCGGAAGCCTTAGTCCGCCCCTCCGCGGCCTACACGGCCATCGGCGGCCTCTCGATTCACACCTTTTTCGACGGCGTTTCGGTCGCCGCAGCCTTTCTGGTTGACCGGAAGGTGGGCTGGCTCGTCTTCGTCGCGGTGCTCCTACATAAAGTGCCGGAAGGGTTTACGGCTGCTTCGATTATGCTGGCTTCGGGGCGTTCGGCGCGGCGGGCCGTCGGGGCGACGCTGATTATCGGCGCGGCGACGCTGGCGGGCGTGCTCACGGTCGGGCTGCTGCAATCGCGGATGGCGGGGGCGGTCGTCTACGCGCTCCCCTTCTCGGCGGGCGTGACGCTGTACGTCGCCGCCAGCGACCTGATTCCCGAAGTCAATCATCTGGAAGAGAAGAATCCTCTCGTGTCGCTCGTCGTCTTCGGCGGCGTCGCCTTCTTCTACCTGCTCCATTTCCTGCTCGAAGGCTGAAGGCCGCGCCGCGCGCAACGCGTCTCCGGCGTGCGCGAGAAAGTTTCGGCGGCGCGACTTTTGTCTTTCCCTCCTTGCTGCTATCATCAAGACTCGATGCATCCAGTACAAGCTCTGACCCGACCCGCGCTTCTGCTCTTGCTGTGCCTGCTCTACGGCGGCCTGCATGCGGCGCACGCGCAGGCGACGCAGCCCTGCCCCCTGCCCACGACCGACCGCAAGGTCAACGACTACGCCAACGTCATAGACGAACCCTCGAAGGCGCGCATGGAGACGATGCTCCAAAATCTCGACCAGCGCGCGCAGATCGAGTTCGGGGTCGTGACGATTCAGAGCTTGGGCGGGCAGGATGTTTTCGACTATTCGCTGAGGGTGATGCGCTGCTGGGGCATCGGGACGAAGGAGAAGGGCGGACTGCTCATCCTCTTTGCGCTCGACGAACGCAAGGGCTTCGTGCAGGTCAGCCGACATCTGGAAGGCGACCTGCCGGACAGCCTCGTCGGCGCGGTCGCGCGCAAGTACATGCGCGAGCCTTTCCAACGCGGACAGTACGGCGCGGGACTCCTCGCCGGAGCCGAAAGTTTCATCGCCACGCTCGGACAAAAGCGCGGCTTCAGCGTCGAGGGCATTGACCCCGGATTCGCCGTCGCGGAGCCGCGACAGACGGGCTACCCGCAACGTGGCTCGCGCGGCTCGCGTCCGAAACAGGGGAGTTTTTCCGTGTGCGGTATCGCTTTCATCGTGCTCATCATCCTCTTCTTTATGATGGCTGGCCGGGGGCGCGGCGGTGGCGGCGGGAGCGGCTGCCTGAACCTTTTGCTTCTGAACTCGCTGCTCAACTCCGGTAGGGGCGGGAGCGGTTGGGGTGGCGGGAGTTTCGGCGGCTCTGGCGGTTCCGGTGGTTGGGGCGGCGGCTCGGGCGGCTTCGGCGGTTTCAGCGGCGGCGGAGGCGACGCCGGAGGCGGCGGCGCGGGCTTCGATTGGTGAGAGTAGAGGTTAGAGGTCAGATGTTGGATGTCAGGTTTTATCTTTGTCCTAACATCTAGCATCTAACATCCGACATCTCTTTTGAGGAGAGACATGGCAAACACGGTGGCGCAGGACGCGTTTCATCATCTGATCGGCGATTTGCGTGCGACGTATGGCGACAATCTGGCGTCGGTGATGTTGTATGGCTCGGCGGCGGCGGGCGACCGCGTCGAGGAGGGTTCGGAATACAACCTGCTCATCGCTCTCAAGCGCATCGTGCCGGAGGATTTGCGACAGGCGCAGGCTCCGATGCGCGAGTGGCAGCGTTTGGGGCATCCGCTGCCGGTCTATTTCACCTTGAACGAACTGCAAACGGCGGCGGATGTTTTTCCCATCGAGTTTCAACAGATGCAACGCGCGCGCGTCGTCCTCTACGGGCCCGACCCCTTCGAGACGCTTAGTATCTCGAACGAGAACCTGCGTCACCAGACGGAGTATGAACTGCGCAGCAAGCTCATCCAGTTGCGACGCCTCTACATTCCGGCATCGGTCGCCGTCCAGAAGTTGCAGGACTTGATGCGCGAGAGCCTGAACACTTTCGCGGGACTGTTTGCCGCCGCGCTGCTTCTGAGTGAGGTCGAGCCGCCCGTGCACAAGCGCGAATGCGTGGAGGCGACCGCCCGCCATTTCGGACTCGACGCCGCGCCGTTTGCGCGCATCATGGAACTCCACGCCGACGGCGCGCGGCTCAGAGAGACGGAGGCCAACGAACTCTTCGCGGCCTATCTGGAACAGATTGAACGTCTGATTGATGCAGTTGACAGGATCGTCGTCACGGGCCACAGATGATCCGGTTTTTGACTTTTCTCGGAGAACGAAAAAATTTCCCGACGCTTGAATTTGAAGGAGAATGCAATGAATAAGAGAAGAATGTTGTTATTGGTGTTCGTCGCGCTCGTCTGCGTGGCAAACACCGGCTGCGGGTACAATACGCTGCAATCGAAGCAACAGGCGATCAAGGCGCGTTGGTCTGACGTGGAGAACCTTTTGCAGAGCCGGGCTGACTTGACGCCGAATCTCTTCGAGGCGGCGAAGGCCGCAGGCTTTCAAGAGCAGCAGGTCTTCGGCGACATCGCGGCGGCGCGCTCGCGGCTCTTGAACGCGAAGAACGCCGCGCCGGAGGGCGAAAACGGCGACAAGTCGCCGGAGCAGAAGCAGGCCGTCCTCGAAGCCAACAACAGTTTCGGCGGAACCATCGGACGCCTTCTGTCTCTGACGGAAGCCTATCCGCAACTGCGTTCCAACGAAAACTTCCTACAATTCCAGCAAACGCTGGAGGGGACGGAGCGCCGTATCGCCGTCGCGCGCAAGGACTACAACGACACCGTGCAGGACTACAACACGGAGCGCGGCGCTTTTCCCACCGTCCTCTTCGCCAAGCTCTACGGCTTCAAAGAAGAGCCTTACTTCAAGGCCGAAGATGGCGCGAAACAGGTTCCGCGTATTGACGCCAGCACGATTCGCAATCAAGGCAACGCCAACTCAAGATAAAGCGCGAACCGGATAGCGCGAACTATAAAAGAGCGGAGGTCGCTTTCGATTTGAAAGCGGCCTCCGCTCTTTTGCTTCAACCGTGTGCCTCACACGCGTGAGGTGGTTTACAGTCTTCTTAACTTAAAAGTCGCCGCTTCAAAATCCTCTTGAGCTACACATCGCGCAATGGTCGCAGGGCTTTCCGCCCGGTTCAATCGTGCAGGTCTTCTCGCGCTCGAAGTAGTCAACCAACTCCGAGACGGCTTCGCTGATGCCGAAACGCTCGTCGCTCGGATGCGCCGTCGCCGGAACATACGTGCCGCTCAACCAAGTCGAGCGCGCCTGCGTCGCCTGTCGCGCCGTCGCCGCACCCTGCTCCCGCGAGGCTTGCGCGCGCTGCCCGCCCCCTTCCGCGCGCACCTGTCGCGGCGCGTTCGCAGACTCTTCCTGCGCGGCTGGCGCGTCGTGCGTGTTGTCGTCGTGCCCGATGTGGGATTCGATGTGCGCGAGACGCCGCTGTATCTCCGCGAGTCCGGCGCGCAGCGCGGCCACGTCGTCGCGCTCGTTCGACTCCGCGCGCGCGCCCTCCTGCTGCTGCCGCGACGCCCCGCCGTCCGCGAGACGACGCGCGATGCGTTCGGCCAACTGGCGAATCTGCTCCTGCTCGCTGCTCATCGCTTATTCAACTCTCGACGCTTCGCTTTTTCAACTCTCAAGGCTGCTCTGCGGCGAGCAAGTCAATGCGGTCAACGACGCCGACAATCGCCGTATCAATCGCCGCGCCCGGCACTCCGGTCGCCGCCGTCGAAGCGCCCCAACCCTCCTGCACAATCAGCACCACGTCGCCGACGCCCGAGTCAACCGAGTCGAGCGCAAGCAGCGTCGCGCCCGTCTCGACGCCTTCCAGAGTGATCGGCTGGCAGAGCATCACGCGCGCGTTCGCGTAACGCTCGTTCTTCTGCGTCGCCACGACGTTGCCCAACACGCGCGCCATAATCATCTACCGGCGGCCTCCGTTCGTCGCGTTCGTCACGTGCGCGTCCGAGTCCACGATGGCAATAATCGTGCAATCGGTCGGCGTATCGTCGCGCTTGAAGGGAAAGCTCGCCTCCTTGCCGCGACACCAGAAGACCAACTCGCCGACGCCCGCGCCAATCGCATCCAACGCCACCAGCGGCGCGCCCTGCGGCTCCAACCGCGCGTTCAGCGATTGCACGACGAGCAGTTTGCGACCCTCCAGCGAATCGTTCTTCACCGTCGCCACCACCGTCCCGATAACGCGCGCGAGTTGCATTGAGTAGTGAATAGTAAATCGTAAATCGTGAATAGATAAAAGCTTGTTAACTTGAAAACGTATCCGGTGAATAGATAACCACATCAATCACGTATCTATTCACGATTCACGATTCACGATATCAACCGTGTCAATGACGCCGACGATGGCGGCGTCAACGGGCACGTCCTTCATGCCTTCGGCGAGGCGCGCGGACGAACCGGCGACGACGAGGACGCGCTCGTGAAAGCCCGCGCCGACCGTGTCAACGGCGACGACGTAGCCGCTCGCCTCCGTCCCGTCCAGATTCAGAGGGCGGACGATGAGCAGCTTCTTCCCCGACAGCCGTGCGTCCTTCTGCGTCGAGACGACCGTCCCGAGAATGCGCGCGATAATCATTGGTAGTAAATCGTGAATCGTAAATCGTGAATAGATGAATCGCTTTTTCTATTTACGATTCACGATTCACGATTTACGAGTTTTAGCTATTGAGTCCGATGGGCAGCGCATCGTCAACGCTGCCGTGCGGGCGGGGGATGACGTGAACGCTAACGAGTTCGCCGACTCTGCGCGCGGCGGCTGCGCCCGCATCCGTCGCCGCTTTGACCGCCGCGACATCGCCGCGCACAATCGCCGTCACGAAGCCCGCGCCGATCTTCTCATAACCGACGAGCGTCACGTTGGCCGCCTTGACCATCGCGTCCGCCGCTTCGATCATCGCCACCAATCCTTTTGTCTCCACCATGCCTAACGCTTCTTGTGCCATTCGTCTCCTCCTCGTGAGTCGTCAATCGTTGAGTCGTGAACCGTGAATCGTCAGGCTAGTATCATCGCTCGTCATAGATAAAAGCAAACATCTATTCACGTTTGATGACGTGACGTTTCACTAATTGCCGCGCGCTGCTTCGACGAGCAACTCGATCAGTTCTTCGCGCGAGAGTGAAATCTTGCCCGCGCCGTTAGCGGAAGGCCGGGCGGCATCGGCGGCGCGCGGGGGGCGGTCGCCCGTCGAGCAGACTATTTGCGTATCGTGCAGGTAGCCGCAGGCCTGACAGCGCGCTCGCTCGTCCAAGTATCCGGCGGCTTCGCGGACGTTGATCAGTTTTTCGATGGCGCGCGGCGGAAGATTGCGCGAGCCGCCGAGGGCGCGCGCGAGGATGGCAATCTTGGCCGTGTGCTCAAGGGTTTCGAGCCGGTCGAAGGCTTGCCACACGTCCGCGCCGTAGGCGACCGCGCCGTGATTCGCCATCAAAAGCGCGTTGTGATGCCGGACGAGCGGGAGCATCGCTTGCGTTAACTCGTCGGTCGAGGGCGTGCCGTACTCGGCGAGCGGCACGCACCCCAACGTCAGAATCACTTCGGAGAGAATCGGCTGGTCAATGGCGAGACCGGCGACGGCGAAGGCCGAGCCGTGCGGCGGGTGCGCGTGGCAGACGGCGCGCACGTCCGCGCGTTCGCGGTAGATCAGCAGATGCATCGCCAGTTCGCTCGACGGTCGCTCTTTGCCGAGCGGACGGCCTTCCATATCCGTGACGGCGAGCATCGCTTCCGTCATCCGCCCTTTCGAGGTTTGCGTCGGGGTGGTGACGATGCGACCGTCGTCGAGACGCACGCTCACGTTACCGTCCGAAGAGACGACGTAGCTGCGCTCATACAACAACTGGCCGACGCGCACAATCTCGCGCCGCGCGGTCTGTTCATCCATTCAATTTTTGCCGGAGCTTCAGCGGTCGAGGCTTCAGCGTCCGAAGCTGTATTCGAGCATGATGCGCTGCGCGACGGGCCGCCCGTCCTTGAGCGCGGGCGTGAACTGTATGTTCTGCGCGGCCATCGTCGCCTGCACGGTCAGCCCCTCGCCCAACTGCTCGCGCGGTTCGATGTCGGTCACGCGACCGTTCGCGGCGAGCACGGCTTCCAGCGTCACCGAGCCGGAGACGTTCTCCCGCAGCGCGTCGTCGGTGTAGAGGGCCTGCGGGCGCGACATGATAATCGCGGGGCGCGTCGTCAGTTCGTAAATCTCGGGGGTGACGGGTCTGACCGCGACCCACTCGCCGTCCTCGGTCTGTCGGCGGATGGTGACGAGACGACCGGCGTCGCCGCGCAGGTGAAACTTCGAGGTGCGGCAACTGCGCGTGCGCTCGTAGCGGCGGTCAATCAGCAAAGCGTTGGCCGTCGTGCTTTGGGTGCGCGGGCTGAAGAGGCCGAAGACGCTGCCGAGGGCGATGCCTGCGGTCAGGGTCAAAACAAAGGGCAGAACTCTTTTCAGGAAATGGCTCAACATGACGGGTACTCCTTAACGGGCTCGAAAGTTCTATAACTCACGCTCTTCGCGTTGCGCGATCTCTTCGAAGGGAAGAATGCCGCGCGGGTTGGTGACACAGGTGATCTGGGGACGCGCCAGAAAATACGATAAGCTCTCCAGAGATATTGTCAAGTCAACGGTCTTCACCTTGACGCCGAGGCGCGCGTGCAAACGCACGGGCGCGAAGTTCAACACGGCTTTGATGCCAGCCGACATCACTTGATTCAAGACGCTCTGCGCGACGCGCGCCGGAACGGCGATGACGCCCACGTCAATCTCCGCCTCGCGCACGACGCGCGCAATCCGCCGCACGTCATAGACCGTCACCCCGGCCTCGCCGATGCGCCGCCCGATCTTCGCGCGGTCGTTATCGAAGAGCGCGACGACGGCGAAGTTGGAGGCGGTGAAACCGTTGTAGTTGGCGAGGGCCGTGCCGAGATTGCCCGCGCCGACGATGCCGACGCGGTGCGCCGTGTCGAGTCCGAGTATCTTCGTGATGTGCTCGCGCAGTTCATCTACAAAGTAGCCGACGCCGCGCACGCCAAACTCGCCGAAGTGCGCGAGGTCTTTGCGAATCTGTGCGGAGTTGAGATTGAACTGGTCGGCCAACGCCTGCGACGAGATGGTCTTGATGCCCGCTTCGGCGAGCAGATTCAAACAGCGCAGATAGACACTCAGGCGATTCGTGGTCAGTTCCGAAATTTTTTCCGATTTCATTGGCGCGAACTTTTCCTTCAAAAACATTTTCAGTATAGCGCGTGCGGGCGGGTTGCGAAAAGAGGCCGGAGGTAAAAGAGTTGTAAAACCCCGCTCCTGCCCTTTGAAGCAGCGCAGCGCCCGCGCGTTGCCGAAGCCCGCGCACATCAACTACAATTCAAACACAGTCTGAAAGTCGCAAGTCCAAAGTCCAAAGTCTAATGCACAGGAAACGGAACGTTGACACGTCGTCTCTTTCTTAAATTTAGACGCGGCTTCAGGCTTCCGACTTTGGACGTTGGACTTTGGACTTTCGACTTCTTTCAAACGATGATTTCATATCTATCCGGCAAACTACTTTACAAACAAGCAACCAGCGTGATTTTGGATGTCGGCGGCGTGGGCTACGAAGTGACCATTCCGGTCTCGACCTTCTACGACATGGAGGAAGCGGGCGCGCAGATTCAGTTGCGTATCTACACGCACGTCCGCGAAGACGCGCTGCAACTCTTCGGCTTCAAAACCGCGCGCGAGCGCGAACTCTTCATGCTGCTCATCTCGGTCAGCGGCATCGGCCCGAAATCCGGCGTCGCCATGCTCTCCGGGATGAGCGCCGACGAGATCATCGCGGCGATTCGCACCAGCAATCTCGCGCGCCTGACTTCGATTCCCGGTATCGGCAGAAAGACGGCGGAACGTCTCGTCATCGAACTGCGCGACAAGATGACCGCGCTCTCCTCGCCCACGCTCGAAGAGGAACTCAAGGCACAGGCGGCGGGCGGGCCCGCCAGCGAAGACTCTCTGCGCGAAGACGCGCTCTCCGCGCTCATCAATCTCGGCTATCAAAGAGCGGCTGCGGAAAAGGCTATCACACAAGCGATGCAGGAAGCGGGTGAACTCTCGGTCGAAATCATCCTGCGCCGCAGCCTGCGCTCGCTCTCGAAAGGATGAAACGTTCGTGAATCGTGAATCGTAAATCGTGAATAGAGACGCGCCGATGGCTCTTATCTATTTACGATTTACGATTCACGATTCACTACGCATTATGTCTGAAGAACCCCAACCTGTGAGTGTTCGTGCGACGGCGATGAACGAGGACGAGCAGTTCGAGTTGTCTCTGCGCCCGACGCGTCTCGGCGAATACATCGGGCAGAAGCGCGCGACGGAGAACCTGCGAATCTTCATCCGCGCGGCGCGCAATCGTCACGAGGCGTTGGATCATGTTCTCTTGACCGGCCCGCCCGGACTCGGTAAGACGACGCTCGCGCACATCGTCGCTAATGAAATGGAGGCCGAGATACGTTCGACCGCAGGGCCCGTCATCGAGCGGCCCGGCGATCTGGCCGCGCTCCTCACCAACCTGCAAGAGGGCGACGTGCTCTTTATTGACGAGATTCATCGTCTCAATCCCGCCATCGAAGAGGTGCTCTATCCGGCGATGGAGGATTATCAACTCGACCTGATGGTCGGGCAGGGCCCGGCGGCACGCTCCATCAAATTGGAGTTGCCGAAGTTCACTCTGGTCGGCGCAACCACTCGCGCGGGGATGTTGACCGCGCCGCTGCGCGGACGCTTCGGTATCGTTTTTCATCTCGACTTCTATAATCACGACGAACTCGAAACCATCATCCTCCGCTCGGCGGAGATTCTCGGCGCGGCCATCGAGCGCGAGGGCGCGCGGGAGATTGCGCGGCGCGCGCGCGGCACACCGCGCATCGCCAACCGCCTGCTCCGTCGCGTGCGCGATTACGCCGAGGTCGAATACGACGGGCGCATCACGCAGGAGGTGGCGAAGGACGCGCTCAACCGGATGGAGGTTGACACGTTCGGCTTGGACGAAGTTGACCGCAAGCTGCTGCTGACAATTATCGAAAAGTTCGGCGGCGGGCCGGTCGGGCTCGGCACGATCTCCGCTTCGATTCACGAAGAGAAGGATTCCATCGAGGAGATTATCGAACCCTATCTGATTCAGATCGGTTTTCTCAACCGGACGCCGCGCGGGCGCATGGCGACGCGTCTCGCCTACGAACATTTCGGACTCCCGCCCGCCTCCGGCAAACCCGGCCTCTTCGACATGCAATAAACCGGACACGGACACTCTCGAACAAAAGGTCAAGCGTGCTTCTCAAAGTGGTTCTCAAAATCGCTTTAACCCTGACGGCGTGCATCGCGTTGGCGGCTGGCCCGCTCCGCGCGCAGGAGAAGCCGCGCAAGCGTTCTCCCGCCGCGACGAAGACCGGAGGCGCGCGTGCGACCAAGCGACGCGCCGCCGATACAGCCACGCGCAAGCGACGCGAACTCGCAACAGGCGCGCTCACGGAAGCGGCGACGGCGGCGCAGTCGCTCCCGGACGCGGGCCAACGCGCGCACGTGCTGTTGCTCGTCGCGGATGCCATCTGGACGGCGGACGAAACGTCGGCGCGCGCAATCTTCCGGCGCGCGTGGGAGTCGGCGACGAGCGCAGACCGTCAGGAGCAGGAGCGTCTGGAACAGCGTCACGGTAAATCGGAAGCGGGCCACGCCTCCGACGCGCGCGAGGAGGTTCTCTTGAAGGCCGCGACGCGCGACGCAAAGCTCGCCGAAGCGTTCCTGCGCGAACTGCTCGAAGAGGAGAAGAAGCTCGAAGGCGGGCGCGCGAATGAAACGAGCGGCGCGAATACGGATAGGAGTTGTGCGGGTTGTTCTCCGTGGCACGCGCCGGGCGCGGGCGCGGCGCGGCGTCTCGCGTTCGCGCGCGAACTGCTCACGGAGGGCGAACATGTGCGCGCGGCGGCGTTGGCCGCGCCCGTGGTTGCGGAGGGCGTGAGCGATGCGCTGATTGATTTTCTGATCGGTCTGCGCGAGCAGAACGCCGCCGCCGCCGACACGCTCTACAAGAGCCTGCTCCGGCACACGCAGGCGCGCATGGAGGCGACGGACGCGAACGCGATTCTGCTGCTTTCGTCCTACGTGGTCTCGCCGCAGGTCTTGGTCGTCGTCGGCGATACAGGCGCGCCGATGTTTCGTTCCCTCTTGCGCGTCACGCGCGACGCAGACGCGACCGCGCCGCCGCTCCCGCCCGACGTGCGCGCCGCCTTCTTCAACGTCGCCGTGCCCGCGCTCGCGCGCCGCGCCGATGTCGCGTCCGACGGAGGTTCGCAGAGAGAGATTGCGGCGACGTATTTCGCCGTCGTGCGTTTGCTGCCCCTCGTCGAGCGCGAGGCTCCGGCGGGTGCGGGCGTGCTGCGCGCGCAGAGAGACGCGCTCGCCTCGCGCATCGAAACGGCGCGGCGCGAGTCTTTAACGAACCTGCGCGAGTTGAGTTCGCTGGCGCAGCAGAACCCGACCGACCCCTTGCGCCCGCTCCTCGACCGGCTCTCCAAAGAGACGGACGCAACGGAGCGGACGCGCCTGCGTCTCGCGCTCGTCCGGTCGGCGGCGTCTCGCCGCAACTGGGAACGCGCGCGCACCATCGCCGCCGAAATTGAGGAGACGGACGCGCGTCGCGCGGCTCAAACCTTTCTCGCCGTCCGCCAGATCGAAGACCTCTCGAACGCTTACAGCGACGCGACCGGAGACGACTTCGAGAGCGCGGCCAACTTCGTACGCAACGCCGACGTGCCGCCGCTCGCGCGCGCGTGGGGCTTCGCGCAGGCCGCCCTGTTGGCCGCGCGTTTGGAGAGACGCGAGCGCGCCGCCGAGTTGTTGAACGAAGCCGCGCGTTTCGCCGCGAGCACCGACGGCGGCACGCAGGAACGCGTCGCCGCGCTCGTCGTCACGACCGGCACGGCTGCGCGCCTCGACGCCCGCCGCGCATGGGAGATGCTTCCCGAACTGGTCGGCGCGGCCAACGCCTTCGAGGCTTTGCACGGCGACGAGGACGCGCTCGACATCGTCAGTTTTCAAACTGCGGACGACTCCGGCAAAGTTGATTTCGAGATTGACGCGAGCCCGTTTCGTCTCGACGAACTTTTTGCGACAATGGCGCGACTCGATTTCCCGCGCGCGCTCACGGAAGCACGCGCGCTGACGGGTGAACTCCCGCGCGCCTTCGCCCTGATTTCCGCCGCCCGCGCCGCGCTCGAAACCGGCGCGCAGAAACCTTAGCGACTAACAGAACGTAATCGAACAGGGATGGATAGAATAGAAAAAGGGGAAAGGGTAAAAGGTTAAATGGGTAAAGGGGAAAGCCTAAAGCGCGACAGGGCCGGAGCCAACAGCTTGCTTCATTTTTCTCCCCTTCCCCTTTTAACCCTTTCCCCTTTTTCCCTGCTCTCTTATCCTGTTTATCCTGTGCATCCCTGTTATTTCTTCCGCCGGTCAGCCATAGACACGAAACGATGAGACGGTCTCCTTTCTTTTCAAGACACACATGGGGCGTGCGCAACCTCGCGCCGTGGACGACCATTCTCAACCATTGCCTCCACCAGTTTCACGAAAACGACCTCTTCACGCCCGCCGCCGCCATGAGCTACTTCGGCCTGCTCGCGCTCTTCCCCGCCCTGCTCGTGCTGCTGGCCTTGAGCAACTGGATGGCGGCGGGCAACGATATGCTCTCGCGCATCGTGGAGGTTTATCCCGGCTCGGTGGAGTTCCTGCGAACGACGGTGCGCTCGCTCAAGGATGTCGGGACGAGTGTCATCGTCGGGTGCTTCATCGTGGTGCTGTGGGCCGGTTCGTGGGTCTTCGCGGTCGTCGAGCGCGCGCTCAATCGCATCTGGGGGACGAAGCCGCGCGCGTTCCTCCACGGGCGCGCGCTGACGCTCGGCATGATCGGTATCGTCGGCCTCCTGCTCATCGTCTCCGTCTTCACCACTTCGATACTCGTCGGACTTCAACAACTGGCAGAGCAACTGCCCATCCGCGTCATGCGCCGCTACGCGTTTCTCTCCGTCGTCGGCAACGCCGTCTGGCAGTTCGTCTTCGCCGCGACGAGCGGCTTGATAACGATTGCACTCTTCACGCTCGTCTATCGTCTCGTGCCGTCAGGTCGCGTCACGCTGCGCGACACGCTGCCGAGCGCCGTCGTCGCCGGACTTCTCTGGGAAACGGCCAAGTATATCTTCGCTTGGAGCCTGCAATATTTTCATTATGACCAGATTTACGGCTCGGTCGGCGCGGTCGTCGCCGTGCTCACGTGGAGCTACGTGTCGAGCCTGATCCTCATGCTCGGCGCGCAACTCTCCGTTGTCCTCCATCAAGAACACAACGTCGCCGAAGGAACCGTCGAGCCGCCCGCCGAACTGAAAGAATAGAGGTCAGATGTCGGATGTCGGATGTTAGGGAAGACGGACTTGCTCTTATCTAAAATCTGACACCCAACATCTAACCTCTGCCTCTTATGCTGATTTCCGATTTCGATTACGAGTTGCCGGAGGAGTTGATCGCGCAGCATCCGCTTGAGCGGCGCGACGCTTCGCGGATGTTGGTGGTCGAGCGCGGGCGCGGCGCGTGGCGCGACAGTTCGTTCGGCGCGCTGGCGTCGGAGATTGGCGCGGGCGACGTTTTGGTCTTGAACAACACGCGCGTCTTTCCGGCGCGGCTACAGGGGCGGCGCGAGCCTTCGGGCGGTCGCGTCGAGTTGCTGCTCGTGCGGCGGACGACGAACGATGACGACGACGATGCGCAGACGTGGGAGACGCTGGCGCGCCCGGCGCGCAGGCTTGAGCGGGGCGCGCGCGTGACGTTCGGCGACGGTCGTCTGCGCGGCGAAGTCTTGGAGACGCAAGCGGACGGGCGGCGCGTCGTGCGCTTCTCGTGCGCGGGCGATTTCAACGCGCTGCTCGA
>DATLMV010000257.1:0-9889 GCA_035537095.1 Pyrinomonadaceae bacterium | reverse complement strand
GCCATCGAGACGATGCCGCGCACGTGTCGGACTTCGCTCGGCTCGTCGGGGATGGTGCGGCGCGAGCGTCGCGCGAGTTCGACCGTGACCTTCTCGCGCGTCGAGAGGTTGCCGCCCTGTATGACGAAATCCGTGACGACGCGCGAGAAGGTCGTCGTGTCGAAAGCTCCGGTGGCCGACAGGTTGAGGAAGTTGCGGACGGCCTCGGGCGCGACCTCGGGCAGCATCTCCAACTCGATCTCGCCCGTATCCGTCTGCAAAGTCACGCATTGAGCGGCCATCTGCTCGACCGTCGCGCCGTCGAAAGGCTCCGGCGCGGGCCTAGATGTGACGACCGGACGCTGGTTGGCCTTCGGCGTCGCGGGAGCCGGGGCGGGCGTCGCTTGCGGCGCAGGCGTAGGGGTAGGCTGCGCGGCGGGTGAAGACTGCGGCGCGGCGGGCGTCGGCGTGGGCGTCGGCTGCTGTCGCGCGCGCGTCGAAGATGTGCTGAACGAAGCAAACAGGACAAGAGAAGCGAGGCCGACCGTGCATCTCATCTATCAAATTCCCCTGAACGTAAAACCTTAAGAGCCGACTGCCAATCTACAAGGGGAGAGGACTTACCCCTCGCCCCTGTAGCTGATTTGATGACCGCGTGTGTAGCCTTGAACCGCTCAAGGGCCTTGAGGCTTGCGGAGCATCTCGTCGCGTTTGGCTTTGAACTCCGCGCCGGTCTTCCATTCGGGATATTTGTCGCCCTGCGCGACCTTGTAGCCGACGAGGACGAGCAGTTGCGCGTCGTCAACCGCGCCGGTCATATCCCAGTCGGGTTTAATCTCGTCGGTCACTTTGTGATAGTCGTTCGTGGTGTATTCGTCGCGCTTCTTCGTGCCGAAGTCGGCGGGCTTGCCGGGGTAGTCCGTGCCGGTGTCGGTGTAGAGGACGGGGACGCCCTTCAGGGCAAACTCGAACTGGTCGGAGCGATAGAAGAAACCCTTCTCGGGTTCGGGGTCGGAGACGACGGTGCGCCCTTGCGCGCCAGCGGCTTCGCGCATCAGGTCGTCCATCTGTGAATTGCCGTCGCCGACGATGACGATGTCTTTGGTGCGTCCCCATTGATTGATGCCGTCCATGTTGATGTTGGCGAGCGTCTTAGCCAGAGGATAGAGCGGGTTGGTGGCGTAATATTTCGCGCCGAGCAAGCCCTTCTCTTCGGCGGTGACGGCGAGAAAGACGAGCGAACGCTTGGGCGGCGTGGCGAGTTTCGTGTAGGCGCGGGCCATCTCGATGAGCGTGCCGATGCCGGAGGCGTTGTCGAGCGCGCCGTTGAAAATCTGGTCGCCCTGCTTTTGGGGGTCGCGCCCGAGGTGATCCCAATGCGCCGTATAGACGACGTATTCTTCCTTGAGTTTCGGGTCGGAGCCGTCGAGTCTGGCGATGACGTTGGCGGAGTTGATTTCGCGCAGAGTGTTCTTCAGGTTGAAGTTAGCCTGCGCGCCGAGCGCGACGGGCCGGAAATCCTTGGTGATGGCCGCTTTCTTCAACTCGTCGAAATTCTTTCCGCCCGCGCTGAAAAGCTCCTTCGTCTTGTCGAGCGTCATCCATCCTTCGACCGCCGCGCGGCCCATGTTCTTGTCGGGCGTCTGGATGTCGAAATTCTCGCGCGCCCAACTGCCGCTCACAACCTCGTACGGATAACCGGCAGGGCCGGTCTCGTGGACGATAATCGCCGCCGCCGCGCCCTTCTCGGCGGCAATCTCATACTTGTACGTCCAACGCCCGTAGTAGGTCATGGCCTTGCCCTTGAACATCTTGTCGTCGAGACGAGAGGGGTCGGCGGGGTCTGGGACGGCGGGGTCGTTAATCAGCATGACGATGGTTTTGCCGCGCACGTCCACGTCCTTGTAGTCGTCCCAACCGTATTCGGGCGCGACCACGCCGTAGCCGACGAAGACCATCTCGGAATTTTCCACCTTCGATTCCGGCACGAAGCGACGCGAGACGGCGACGTAATCGCTGGGGAAATTGAGAGCAATCTCTCTGTCGCCCGCCTTGAGCGAGGCGACGGGTTGAGCGGTGAAACCGACGAGCGGGACTTTCTGCACGTATGTTCCGTCGGGGTTGCCGGGTTTGAGCCCGATCTGTTTGAACTGCTCGGTGATGTAGTTGACGGTCAACTCTTCGCCGGGCGTGCCGGGGCCGCGCCCCTCGTACTGGTCGGAGGCGAGCGTCTTGATGTGGCGCATGACGGCGTCGCCCGTGATGCTCTCCAACGCGGGCCGCAACTCGGGCGGCGCGTTGGTCGTGAACGGCGGGGCGGCGGGCGAGTTCGTCGCGTTCGTGTTCGGGGCGGGCTGGTCAACCGTCGTGCAGCCGTAGGCGGACGCGAGCAGGACGAAAATTATTCCGCAGCGCAGAAGATGCTTCTTCATTTCGATAGACCTCGATTTTGGGAAGGGAATTTGAAATCAACAACATCTTTCTATGCCTCTCCGCGCGACAAGTCAATAGGGACGATGGACGATAGACGATGGACGATGGACGGAAGAAAGTTTCCTCTTTATCAATCGTCCATCGTCAATTGTCTATCGTCCGCTATGTCTATCGTCTATTGTCCATCGTCCATCGTCCGTCACAGAGGGATGTTGCCGTGCTTCTTGGGCGGGTTGGTGTCGCGTTTGTTCTCAAGTAAGGAGAGTGCGCGGATGAGTTTGGGACGGGTCTGCGCGGGTTCGATGATCTCGTCAATGAAGCCGCGCTCGGCGGCGACGTAGGGGTTGGCGAACTTCTCTTCGAACTCTTCGATGCGGGTGCGGCGCGCTGCGTCCGTGTCTTCGGCTTCGCTCAGTTCGCGGCGGTAGAGGACGCCGACCGCGCCTTCCGCGCCCATCACGGCGATCTCGGCGGAGGGCCAAGCGAAGTTGATGTCGGTGCGGATATGCTTGGAGGCCATCACGCAGTACGCGCCGCCGTAAGCCTTGCGCGTGATGACCGTGACCTTCGGGACGGTCGCTTCGGCGAAAGCGTAGAGCAGTTTCGCGCCGTGTCTGATAATGCCGCCGTGCTCCTCCTTGACGCCGGGCATAAAACCGGGCACGTCTTCAAAGACGACGAGCGGCACGTTGAAGCAATCGCAGAAGCGGACGAAGCGCGCCGCCTTGACCGAAGCATCTATGTCGAGCACGCCCGCGAGGTGCGCCGGTTGATTGGCGACGATGCCGACGCTCCGACCGTCGAGCCGCGCAAAGCCGACGACGATATTCGGCGCGTACCGCTCGTGCACCTCAAAGAAATATTTTTCGTCAACGACGGCGTGAATCACGTCGCGGATGTCGTAGGGCTGATTGGAGGCTTCGGGAACGATGTCGTTCAGCGCAGCGTCGGCGCGGTCGGCGGGGTCGGACGTGCGCAGGCGCGGCGGGTCGTCCATGTTGTTGGAAGGGATGAAGGAGAGCAGTTCGCGGACGATTTGCAGCGAGTGCCGGTCGGAGTCGGCTGTGAAATGCGCGACGCCGGAGATGCGGTTGTGCGTGTCGGCCCCGCCGAGCGTTTCCTTCGTCACGTCCTCGTGTGTGACGGCGCGAATCACGTCGGGGCCGGTGATGAACATGTAGGAGGTGTTCCGCACCATCACGTTGAAATCGGTGATGGCGGGACTGTAGACCGCGCCGCCCGCGCACGGCCCCATGATGCAACTGATCTGCGGGACGACGCCCGAAGCGAGCGTGTTGCGCAAGAAGATGTCGGCGTAGCCGCCGAGACTGACGACGCCCTCTTGAATGCGCGCGCCGCCGGAATCGTTGAGACCGATGACGGGCGCGCCGACGCGCATCGCCATGTCCATCAACTTGCAAATCTTCTCGGCGTGCGTCTCGGAGAGTGAACCGCCGAAGACCGTGAAGTCCTGCGCGAAGACGAAGACGCGTCGGCCCTCGATCATGCCGTGGCCGGTGATGACGCCGTCGCCCGCGTAGAGTTGCTCTTCCAGACCGAAGTCGTGCGAGCGATGGACGACGAACTTGTCGAACTCCTCGAACGTCCCCTCGTCGAGCAGAAAGTTGACGCGCTCGCGCGCCGTCAGTTTGCCCGCAGCGTGCTGGCGTTCGACGCGCGCGGGCCCGCCGCCCTCTTCGGCGCGGGCCGAGCGTTCGCGCATCATTTCGAGTTTCGATTTGTTGGCGTGTATCTGTCGCGGTTTGGATGCCATGATGTTCGCGGGACAGTATCGGCGATTAAACGCCGGAGTTCAACCGCCTGCACGCGCGCTCGATGCGTCGAAGTGATTTTGCTGCGCCGACTCGATGACGCGCCGCGCAGTTCGTCTTCGACATCAGGCGCGTTGCTCGACGGTCGCAGCGTCCGTATCGTTTTCTTCTCCGGCGACATAAGCGTCGGCTTCGATTTCGACGAGCATCTCCGGCGCAATCAAGCGGCTCACCTCAACCATACTCGTGGCCGGACGAATCTGCCCGAAAAACTCACCGTGCGCGCGGCCCACCGCTTCCCAATCGGCGATATTCAAGACATAGATGCGCGTCCGCACGACATCGCGCAACCCCGCGCCCGCTGCCAGCAGCGCCGCTTCGATATTCCGGAGCGTCTGCACGGCCTGCGCGTACACGTCGCCCGCGCCGACCACGTTGCCCGACGCATCGGTCGCCGTCGTGCCCGAAACATGCACGTGCGCGCCCACACGCACCGCGCGCGAATACCCGACCAAGGGTTCCCAACGCGTCCCGCTCGAAATGTTTTTTCTGTCCATAAAAGAATCTCACAGAGGTCAGAGGTCAGAGGTCAGATGCCGGATGTTAGATAAATGCAATCCTTCTTTTCCTAACATCCGACATCCGACAGCTAACTTCTGCTTTGCTCATCGAAGGGAAACTCGTGTTCGTTAATGAGGGCGATGAGCGCGTCGAGCGATTGCCGGGTGCGCGCGCGAACGTCGTCCGCGTAGCCGTAGCGCGCGGCGTTTGCGTCAAACTCGTCAAGATCGAGAATCTGGAAGGAGAGGTCGGGGGCGACGAGCACGTCTATGTCGAGGTCAACGTAGGTGAGCACGCGCCCGTCGAACACGGGCGGCATGTTGACGTTGCAGTAGAAATTGCGGAGCGTGCCCGCCGGTTCGCTGAAACGAAAGATGCTGTACCAGCGATTCGTCCAGAAGTATTCGGTGCTCAGAGTGCCCCGCGCAATCGTGCCGAGCAGAGGATGTTGAATCTCTTCGTTGAAGACGGCGTCGAAGACGAGCAGCGCGCCCGCGCGACTTGCGAGACTCGCCTCCCAACGCCGCGTGATGCGCCCGTCGTACTTGCACGAACGGATCTCGACGACGTTCTCGACGCTCTCAGCCCCGCGCGTCTCAGACATCTGCCGGAGCCGTTTCCCGTGCCCGCACGTTGTTTCGCAGCACGCCGACGCCCTCAATCTCGACCTCGACTGTGTCGCCCTCCTGCATCGGCCCGACCCCGGCGGGCGTCCCCGTCGAGATCAGATCGCCCGCTTCGAGCGTCATGACGTGCGAGATGTATCGAATCAGATAGGCGACGGGGAAGGCCATCTGCGCGGTGCGCCCGCTCTGTCGCGTCTCGGAGTTGAGCCGCGTCTCCAACTTCACGTCGGACGGGTCGAGGTTGGTGACGACGTAGGGGCCGACGGGGCAGAAGGTGTCGAACGACTTGGCGCGCGTAAACTGCACGTCCTTGCGTTGGAGGTCGCGCGCCGTCACGTCGTTGACGCACGTGTAGCCGAAGACGTATTGCAGCGCGTCGTCGCTCTCTTTGAGATGCGACGCCCTGCGTCCGATAACGACGCCGAGTTCGCCTTCGTATTCGACCTGCGCCGACACGCGCGGCAACTCGATTGCCTCGTCGTGCGCGATGATGGACGAGGGCGGCTTAAAAAATAAGAGAGGTTCGGAGGGCATCGGGTTGCCGAGTTCGGCGGCGTGCTCTTTGTAGTTGCGCCCGACGCAGACGATCTTCGAAGGCGCGACCGGCGCGAGCAGGCGCACTTCGCCGAGCGGAACCGGCGAGCCGACGCGCGCTTCCGCAAGCTCGTCGAGGCTCGCGCGGTTGCTCAGGTTGAACGAGTCGAAGGGGAAAACCTCGTCCCCCTCGATCATGCCGTAGCGCGCGTGCTCCGAACCCGTTTGCTTGAAGCGACAGAGTTGCATGTCTTAAATCCTTCGGCGAAAGTTGCCCCGCCTCTTTACGGGGCGGTCTCCGAGACGACTTCGGAAGGCTCGCTCGTGTTGCCCGCCGAATCAATCGCGGTCAGATAGTAAAAATATTTGACGCCGGATTCCACCGCTTCGTCCTGATAAGTGGTGCGCTCGAGCGGCGTGCGGTTGAGTTTCGTCCATTGCTCCTTCGGGAGCGCGGCGTCGGTCGAGCGGTAGAGGTTGTAGCCGACGACATCGCGTTCGGGGTTGGCGGGGAAGAAGATTGAGATGCGACCGGGCGCGACCGCCGCGCTGACCGACGCGGGCGCGGACGGGCGAAACGTATCAACGGGCGCGACCGTGACGGCGTTGGAGTTGAGACTCTCGACCTGCGGCGTGTCGCCGACGCCGAGCGAGACGGCCCGGACGAGATAGACGTACTCTTCGCCGAAACGGAAAGTCTGGTCGGTGTATTCGTTGGTCGTGATGAGCGCGCGGTTGAGCGGCGTCTGCGCGGGTTCGTTCTGCGAGCGGTCGGCGCGGTAGATGTTGTAGCCGAGGACGTTGGCCGGGGTCGAATTGTCCACGTTGGCCGACGGAGCCTCCCAACGAATCCGGATAGCGTCCTCGCGGACGGAGGGCGTCTGCGCGATGACGGGCGGCTGGCTGATGCGCGACGCGGGTTCGACGAGCAGAAAGTTGGAGAACGAAGCGCGTTGCCCTGCGGCGTTGACGTAGCGGATGGCGTAGCGCAGGCGGACGGGTTCGGTCAGTTCCAGAGTGTCTATATAACTGAGCGTCTCGGTCGCGCGGCGAATCGTCTCGAAGGGGACGGAGCCGATGAGCGTGGCGCGCGCGCCGAACTGCTCTTCCGTTAAGGGCTTGCGCGCGGTGGTCGGCTCGGCGAGACGATAGACATCAATCCTTCGGATAGACTGGACGCTCTCGTCGGGCGCGTTGCGCGGCGGCGCGGGCCAGTTGAGAATCACCTGATTGCCGCGCTGCACGCCCGAGAGAAATTCCGTGCGCTGCGGGATGTTCTCAATCGGCGGCAGGGGGGGGCGGCGTTTGCCGCAGGCGGAGAAGCTGAAGGCAAAAGTAAAAAGGCAAAAGGCAAAAAGTAAAAGCGCGATGCCATTTCCGTTCTTTCCCTTTCCCTTTTGCCTTTTTACTTTTGCCTTCATAAAACGTATCTGCTCAGGTCTTGATTTTTAACGATGTCGGCGAGCGTCTGTGTGACGTAGGCGGCGTCTATCAACTGTTTTTTCGGTTCGAGGTCGGGGCCCTCGAAACTGATCTCGTCGAGCACCTTCTCCATGATGGTGTGGAGGCGGCGCGCGCCGATGTCTTCGGTCGTCTCGTTGACGCGGACGGCGAAACGCGCGATGGAGTCAATCGAGTCCTCCGTGAACTCCAACTCGATGCCCTCGGTTTCGAGCAGCGCGCGATACTGTTTGATGAGCGCGTTCTTCGGCTCGGTGAGGATGCGTTTGAAGTCGTCGAGCGTTAAGGATTCGAGTTCGACGCGGATGGGGAAACGTCCCTGCAACTCGGGAATCAAATCGGAAGGCTTCGAGACGTGAAACGCACCGGCGGCGATAAAGAGGATGTGGTCGGTGCGTACCATCCCGTAGCGCGTATTGACGGTCGTGCCCTCGACGATGGGCAGGATGTCTCTCTGCACGCCCTCGCGCGACACGTCCGGCCCGCCGCCGCCCGATTCGCGTCCGGCGATTTTGTCTATCTCGTCGAGGAAGATGATGCCTGCCGATTCGACGCGCTCCATCGCGGCGCGCGCCACCGAGTCCATATCAATCAGGCGTTCCTCTTCCTCTTGCATCAGATATTCCATCGCCTCGTCCACGCGCATCCGTCGGCGCTTGGTGCGCCCCTGAAAGAGATTGCCGAGCATGTCCTTCATGTTGATGCCCATCTCTTCGATGCCCTGCGGCCCCGCGACTTCAATCGTCGGGAAACTCTTCTCGCGCACCTCCAACTCGACCACGCGGTTATCCAGTTTGCCCGCGCGCAACTGCTCTCGAAACTTCTCGCGCGTGCGTTGAAACTGGTCGTCGCGCTTCGGCGGCTCGATCACGTCAGACGGGTCGGAGTCGCCCGTGCCCGCCGTTTCGGTCTCTTCAAAATCGAAATAGTTGGCCGACGAAGGCTTCGGCGGCAGCAGTAAATCGAGGATGCGTTCCTCGACGTTGAGTTCGGCCTTGTCGGCGATTTCGTCAATCTTTTCGGCGCGCACCATCTCGACGGCAATCTCCGTCAAATCCCGTATCATGCTCTCGACATCGCGCCCGACGTAGCCGACCTCCGTGAACTTTGACGCCTCGACCTTGAGGAAAGGCGAGTTCGACATCCGCGCCAGACGACGCGCGATCTCGGTCTTGCCGACGCCGGTCGTCCCGATCATGATGATGTTTTTCGGCATCACGTCGGCGGCCATCTCGGGCGCGAGCTTCTGCCTGCGGACGCGGTTGCGCAAGGCGATAGCGACGGCGCGCTTGGCCGCGTTCTGCCCGACGACGTGCTTGTCGAGTTGCGCCACGATCTGTCGCGGCGTCATCTCGTCGAGCCGCGCCTCTTCGTCCACGTCACCTGAAAGATAGATAACCATATCTGTTTGCAGCAATTATAAATAATTAAGAAAGTGTCTGACCCCGCCTTTTATCGTCTTTTGACGATATGACGGGAGAAAATACGATGTTAGACAGTCTGTTTGAAAGTTTCATCCGAGAAAAGCAGTACATCGCAAACTGTACGCCCTGCACAATAAAGTTCATTCGCCAATCCTATAAGACGTTCCGGCGAATAGTACAAGATGCGGAAATAACTAGGCAAACTACCACAGAGTTCGTAGTGCTCGCACGTCAACAGGGCATGAGTGTAGGTTGTCTAAACACATACATCAAAGGCATCAACTCATTTCTTGATTGGTTGCACGAAAATGAGGCTACCACAGAGCGTTTGAAAATCAAGTTGCTCAAGCAGGAGAAAAAGGTACTCCGTTCATTTACCGACGATGAGCTACGGAGGATATTGAACTTCAAACCCAAAGGTTTTAGTGAAAGTCGCATCTTCGCCCTTATCCTTACTTTGATAGACACAGGCGGGCGAATAGATGAGTTTCTGAACCTCACTAGACGGCAGATTAATTTCGAGAGTTTGTTGATTAAGGTAAAAGGGAAGGGCAATAAAGAGCGGCTAATTCCAATGAGCCTTGAATTGCGAAAGGTACTTTTTCGTTATCTGAAAACTCACAACTACGATTTAGTTTTTCCGGCTAAAAACGGAGTCAAACTGAACTACCAAAACAGCTATCGAGACTTAATCAATCTCCAAAGGCGGTTAAATATAGCTCCTATTGGTTTTCACGCGCTAAGAAGAACTTTCGCAAAAAACTACTTACGACGCGGAGGTAATTTGCTTTACCTCAAAGCCATACTAGGCCATTCCCGATTGGAGACCACCGAAACTTACGTCGAAATAGAAACTGATGCGCTACAAGAAACCCACATGAAAACTTCGTTGCTTGGCAGTTTGAAATAGATTTGCTCCGCTTTCTTTAATGCTTGCCCTTCATAATTGAGGGGGCTATCAGGGCGGGAGTCCTAACAGGATTTCCCGCCTCTTGTTTTGGTCAAAACATAGCGTCATCACAACAAGGGGGCAGAAAATTTAGGCCATTGACCAAGTACCGCTATCTATCCGCCGACGCAAAAACCACAGCACAGGCAG
>DATLMV010000256.1:0-27854 GCA_035537095.1 Pyrinomonadaceae bacterium | reverse complement strand
CGACGTGAACGAGTTCCAGACCATTCTCAGAAGCGACGCGCGCGGCAATCTCCTGCAAACGCTCCTCCATCGAAATCCCGTCCATCTTCAGCCCCTCGCTCTCCCTGCAAAAATGCTCTCGCGCGCAAAATAAAAAGTGGGCGCGAACCCACCGGACAACGCCACCACGCTCCGAGCAAGAGACGGATTATACGGAAACAACCGATTGTGCGCAAGCCGCCAAAAACGGCCTCAAACCGCCCTCGCCCCCTTCTGGAATCCCGCCGCGATTCGTGCTCTCTAAACCTCAAACGGACACGAGGACGGGAACCGATGACGCTCGCTCTAACACTACTCTTCGCGCTCAATTTCTACGCGAAACTGGGCCGGATTCAAGCGACGAACGCCGGTCGGCATCTGGCGGGATAGAAGGGATTTTGACGGAACAGAGTTTCCCTCTCATCCGCCGCCGGTCGTCGCGGTCTAACCGAGTTTCGCCTTGACGATTTCGCTGACGGTCTTGCCGTCAGCGTTGCGTTCGGCGAGCCTGCTCTGCGCCGCCTTCATCACCGCGCCCATCTCGCGCATCGTCGTCGCGCCCGTCTCGGCAATCACTTCAGACACCACCCGCTCGATCTCCTCGCGCGTCGCGGCCTGCGGCAGGTAGGCTTCGATGACGACGATTTCCGCGCGCTCTTTGGCGGCCAACTCCTCGCGTCCGGCCTGCTCATACTGCTCGACCGAATCACGCCGCTGCTTGACGAGCGAGCGCAGGGTCTTCATCAACTCATCGTCCGACAGTTCGCCGCCCTTCTCGATCTCGCGGTTCATCACAGCCGCCTTCACCATCCGCAGCGTCGAGGTGCGCTCCGCGTCGCGCGCCTTCATCGAGGCCGTCATATCGGCGACGATTCTCTCTTTTAAGCTCATAGGCTTTCACAACCTTCGGCAGCCCGTCAGCCGTCGAGCAACGCCCGCGCGGGCTGTACGGTCTGCGTTTTCAGGATTCAAACAAAAACAGTCTTGACGACTTGATTCGACGACGTGAAGCGCAGCGCGCCTTCAGCCTTCCGGCGGGACGACGTTCGCCGCTTGCCGGACGCCGCTGCTACCGTTACTACTGCTGCTGCTGCGCGCGTGCCCGTTCGAGCGCGCGAGATGCGCTTTGAGAAAACGTCCCGTGTGGGATTCCGCCACCTGCATCACCTTTTCCGGCGTGCCTTCGGCGACGATCTGCCCGCCCATGTCGCCGCCTTCGGGGCCGAGGTCAATCAGATAATCGGCGGTCTTAATCACGTCGAGATTATGCTCGATAATCAGGAGCGAGCCGCCCGCTTCAAGGAGCGTGCGGAAGGCCGCGAGCAGTTTGTTGATGTCCTCGAAATGGAGTCCCGTGGTCGGCTCGTCGAAGATGTAGAGCGTCTTTGCGCCGGTGCGCTTCGAGAGATGCGCGGCGAGTTTGACGCGCTGCGCTTCGCCGCCGGAAAGGGTCGTCGCCGATTGGCCGAGACGCAGGTAGCCGAGTCCCACGTCTTCGAGGACGCGCAGACGATTGCTGATCTTCGACGTGTCGCGGAAGAAGGTGAGGGCTTCGCGGACGGTCATGTTGAGCACGTCGTTGATGTTCTTGCCGCGATAGCGCACGTCGAGAATCTGCGGCTTGAAGCGCGTCCCCTTGCACTCTTCGCAGACGAGTTCGACATCGGCGAGAAACT
Source organism: Pyrinomonadaceae bacterium (assembly GCA_035537095.1). Classification (GTDB taxonomy): domain Bacteria; phylum Acidobacteriota; class Blastocatellia; order Pyrinomonadales; family Pyrinomonadaceae; genus DASWNP01. The sequence goes on along the minus strand of DATLMV010000256.1, from coordinate 26,160 downwards.
GCATCTCGACCGTCACCGTGCCGTCGCCCTCGCACACGTCGCAGCGTCCGCCCGGCACGTTGAAGGAAAAATATGACGGGTCGAAGCCCTTCGCCTGCGCCTCGCGCGTCTGCGAAAAGACCTCGCGGATGCCGTCGTAAACCTTGATGTAGGTGACGGGATTCGAGCGCGGCGTGCGGCCAATCGGCGACTGGTCAACGAGCGTCACGTCTTCGATATACTGCCCGCCCTCCAACTTCTGAAACGCGCCGACCTGCCCCTGCCACTCGCCGCGCTGCTTCTTCAAGCCCGCATAGATAACGTCGTGCACCAGCGTTGACTTACCCGAACCGCTCACGCCCGTCACGCAGACGAGCATCTCAAGGGGGATGTCAACGTCTATATTTTGCAGGTTGTGCTCGCGCGCGCCGCGCACGGCGAGACGCTTCTTCTTGGGCACGCGCCGCTGCTTCGGTTCTTTGATCTCGACTTCGCCGCGCAGGTATTTTCCGGTGAGCGTGTGCGAGTCCTTCATCAGACCGGCGAAGTCGCCCTCATAGACGACGCGCCCGCCGAGTTCGCCCGCCGCCGGGCCGATGTCGAGAATGTGGTCGGCGGCGCGCATCATCTCAAGGTCGTGCTCGACGACGAGGACGGTGTTGCCGATGTCGCGCAGTTTGTGCAATAGCGTGATGAGACGTTCGCTGTCGCGCGGGTGCAGCCCGATGGACGGCTCATCGAGAACGTAGAGCGCGCCGACGAGCGACGAGCCGAGACTGGTCGCCAGTTGGATGCGTTGCGCTTCGCCGCCGGAGAGTGTCGAGGCGAGACGGTCGAGCGTCAGGTAGTCGAGGCCCACGTCAACGAGAAACCGGAGACGCCTTCTGATCTCCAACAGAACCTTGTCGGCAATCGCCGCCTGTTCGGGCGAGAGTTCGAGCGTCTCGAAGAAAGCGGCGGCGTCTTTGATGGAGAGCGAGCAGATGTCGGGCAGCGTGCGCCCGCCGACGCGCACGTCGCGCGCCTCCTGCCTGAGTCGCCCGCCGTTGCAATCGGGGCACAAAGTGTAACCGCGATACTTCGAGAGAAAGACGCGCACGTGGAGTTTATATTTCTTCGTCTCCAACCACGCGAAGAACCCGCGCACGCCGCCCCAACTCCCTTTGCCCTCGACGATGGCGCGTTGCTGCGGGCGCGCGAGTTCGCCGAAGGGCACGTCCATCGGGATGCCTTCCGAGCGGCAGAAGTGGCGCAACTCGTTGCGCGCCCAATCGTGCTGCGGCTTCGTCCAAGGCTCAATCGCGCCCTCGCTCAGCGAAAGCAGCGGGTTCGGGATGACCAACTCCAAATCGAGGCCGATGGTGTTGCCGAAGCCCTGACAGGTCGGGCACGCGCCGAACGGGCTGTTGAAACTGAAAAGACGCGGCTCGGGCTGCGCGTAGATTGTGCCGTCGTATTTGCACTCGAAGCGTTCGGAGAAATAGAGCGGCGGCGTCGCGTCCGCTCCCGCCGCCTGCACGATGGCCTGCCCGTGTCCTTCGATAAAGCAGGTCTCGAAGGAATCAACCAGACGCTCGCGCACATCGGGGCGCGCGACGAGACGGTCAACCAGAACATATACGTCGTCGAAATCGGCGCGCGTGTAATCGTCCGGCGAACGCAGTTCGATGAGTTCGCCTTGAGCGAGCAGGCGCGTGAAACCGCGCTGCATGAGGCTCATCACGTGAGCCGTGACGGTGTGGCGCGTCGTCGCCGCGTCGGTGCGTTTGCTGCGCTTCGCGGATTTCTTGGCGTCCTTCCCGGCGTCGTCGTTGTGTCCTGTGAGACCGGCGGCGGCGGGAAAGAGGACGTAAAAACGCGCGCCTTCGGGAAGTTTTTGCAGGACTTCCTGCGCGGACGACTCCGGCGAATCGCGCTGCACTTCGCGCCCGCAGACGCGGCAGAAGGTGATGCCGACGCGCGCGTAGAGCAGGCGCAGGTAGTCGTAGATTTCGGTCTGCGTGCCGACGGTCGAGCGCGGGTTGCGCGTCGAGTTCTTCTGCCGGATGGCGATGGCGGGCGGAATGCCGCGCACCTCGTCCACGTCCGGCTTGTCCATCCGCTCCAAAAACTGCCGCGCGTAGGCCGACAGCGATTCGACGTAGCGGCGTTGACCTTCGGCGTAGACCGTGTCGAAGGCGAGCGAGGACTTGCCCGAACCGCTGACGCCAGTCACCACCGTCAGGCGTTCGATGGGGACGGAGAAACTGACGTTCTTCAGGTTGTTGACGCGCGCGCCGCGTACTGTGATGGCTTCTTCTGTCATGTCTCGAATACACGCCGCCAGCACACAGAGAACATTCCGGCCCGGCGGCGAAACACCTATGATAACCCGTTTCGCCCGAGAGACGAAGTGACGAGCAGGAAAGTTGTCGGAGAAGGAATGCGGGCGGGTGCTCTGAAACTTCGGAGTGGACGTTTCCTCGGGTTTTCCGTCGAGAGAGGAGACTTGAGGGAAAATTCAAAAGCCCGACGGGGCGACGGTTTTATTCATTCAGTTTTTCGGGGCGGTTCATAGATTCGCCGCGCGCTTATTTCCCTGCGCCCGTTGACTCACGCGAATCAAGTTCCTCTTTGACGGCTTCGTGTCCGGCGTGCACCTCGTCGGGAATCTCCTCCTCGTCTCCCAACGCGCAGATGCGTTTGTATTCTTCCTCAAGCTGCCGGAGTTGTTCGTCGGAGAGATTTTCCAAATCTATCATGTGATTACGCGCGCCTTTGGTCGCCTTGATCAACTCGTCGAGCTTGAGATGAATCGCCTTCGCGTCACGATTCTGCGTGTTCTGGATGAGGAAGACCATCAGGAAAGTGATGACGGTGGTGCTCGTGTTGATGACCAACTGCCACGTGTCCGAATATCCGAACATCGGGCCGGTCAAGGCCCAGACGACGATGAGCAGGACGGCGAGGATGAAGGCCCAAGCCGTGCCCGCAAGATGCGATGTCTGATGGGCGAACTTGCGGAAGAACTCGTTCATCTTTCCTCCGTCGAATAATTCACCAGCGCGCGTCGTAGCGTGCCAAGCCTGTGCGCCAGCGGAGACCGTCGCCGAGGATGGGGAGCGGGCCGTCGAACGAGAGCGGGGAATCGTGCGGACGCCGGACGCGGTAGGTGCGCCCCGTCGGCGAGCCGACCGAGAGGACGATACGGTCAGGCTCGACACACATCACGCACGCGACGCGCCAGTCCTTGCGGCAGCGCAGGATGAGACGCGCGCCGACGGGTAGCGTCGAGAGCGTTGTTAAAATTGCGTCGGGCGTCGGAGAATCGTCTGCGGGCGTGAGATTTTCTGCGGGCGCAAGGGACGCGTGCGCGGGAGCGAGATTTTCAGCGGGAAGAAAAGAGGAAAGGTCGCCGGACGCGCTTGGTTTACACGCGTTCTCCGGCGACCTCTCTGTGTTGGCGCTCACTTCTATCAGTTTCAGACTTCGAGCGGTGAATCTTCAAAGGGCAGGTCGGGCTGGCTCGGCGAGTTGCGGCTGACGGAGTAGGCGCGCATCGCCATCGAGAGAATCAGGAACGCGATGCCGATCCAGACGAGCGCCCAGAGGAAGGCCGGAATGCCGGTCGCCGCCGCCATGTTGGCCGCGTCCGTCTGCACGCTCGCGCCGAGCGGCGTCGAGAGAAAGAGTACCGTCTTCAAGTCGAAGAGCGCGTTCAAGACGCATTGCACGGCGAGAAAGCTGACGAGAAAACCGGCGACGCGCGGGCTGGCGAATCTCGCCACCGCGATCAATCCGGCGGGCAGCGCGACGCCCGCGATGATTGTGAACAGGCTCGGCAGAGAGGCGTGCATCAGCGGGCTGAAGAAACCGTAGGCGACCGTCAGCAGGAGAATCAGCCCGGCGGAACCGACGAGCACCATCCGCGCGGCGAACGAGCGTCGAATCAACATCAGCAACAGCGCGCCGAACGACATCGCGCCCAGATAGCCCGCGCTCGACACGAACATGCGCGAGAGAAGCCCGCCACGCGTCGAATAGACCTCGCCGCTGCCGTCCAACGCCACGCTCAGGCTGTGCACCTCGTTGCCCGTCAAGAGCGCGGCAATCGCGTGTCCGCCTTCGTGAATGAAGGTGACGAAGATGCGGAACGGGTAGGTCAGAATCTCCGCGAAGGGAATAAACCACAGCGCGACGGTCAGCGCGGCGGCAATCAGCAACGTGCGAACCTGCGGGCGCGCGTCTTGTGCAATCGTGATGTTCATCTTGAAATCTCCAGTCCGAACGGCTCTCCGGTTGTCTCCTGAATCTGATACGACATTTTACGACGAAGAGTTCAAAAGGGAAACACTAGAAGGCAAAGGTGAAAGTAGTAAATCGTGAATCGTCAATCGTAAATAGATAAAACCTGTTCTTTCTATTCACGATTTACGATTCACGATTCACTATTTCCTCTCGTAGTCGCCGGATTTGCCGCCGGTTTTGCGTTCGAGGCGGGCGTCGGTGATGGTCATTGATTTGTCTATGGCCTTGCACATGTCGTAGATGGTCAGCGCGGCGACGGTGACGGCGGTCAGGGCTTCCATCTCGACGCCGGTCTGCGCGGCGGTCGCGGCTTCGGCTTCCAGATAGACGCCCGTCTCCTGCACTTCGGCGCGCACGTCAATGTGTGTGAGCGGGAGCGGGTGGCAGAGCGGGATGAGTTCGGCGGTGCGTTTGGCGGCCATGATTCCGGCGATGCGCGCCGTCTCCAAGGGGTCGCCCTTCGGCGTCGCTTGCGCGCGCACAGCCGTGACCGTCTCCGCCGACATCAGCACGCGCGCCGACGCCGTCGCGCGCCGCGCCGTCGCGGCCTTCCCGCTCGTATCCACCATCGCCACGCGCCCGTCTTCGCCGACGTGTGTCAGTTTCTTCATAAGCGCAAGTCTAAGCGAGTCCGGCGTCCGGAGTCACGGGCAGATGCTTTTTCGACTCCAGACCTCCGGCTCTAAACTTTTGTTGAGCATCAATTTGGCACGTCTATTTCTTGGAATATCGTTCCATCATCTGCTTCTGCAATTCAATCGCCCTGATAACGCTCTGATATTTATTGAGCAAGTCTTTGAACTTCGCCTGATTCTCTTGCATTCGTGTCTTGATACTGCCCAAGATTAGATCCGGTTTTTTCATCGGTGATTTCTCATAGACGAAACCCAAATCCGGATGCTCAGCATCGAAAAAGCCTCCGAACACTTCCTGATATACTTCTTTATATTTCTCCACGTCCCCGATTAACAGCATCATCAAGTCCGTGAATTGCTTGGCGCTAAAGATTTTAGGTTTCTTTTCATCATGGAGATTTTGCCCGAGATGTTCGGCATTAGCAAAACTCTGAATCATTTCTACCCGCCCGCCATATGCAAACACAGAAAAGGAGTGCCCCTTGCAGCTTATCCTGTAAACAACGTCGTTATTGATATTGCCCGCGACATCCTGCGTGAGTGCGACTAAAAAGTTTTCCAGACTCTTCTCATTCTTTCCCTTCTGTTCGACTTTTTGGGATTTATCCGGAGTTCCGGCGTCCTCAAAGATATGAGCGGACGTAGCCAGACAGGAGGCTATCTCCAACGGTTTTTTCAGGTAAGCCACCATTGAGTTGTTGTCGGTTGACCCGCGTTCCAAGTCATAGATGACCGCCAGTATCCCGGGCAAATCAATATTGATGTCGCACGCTTTTTCATTGACTAAACTTGCGAACTGCTCAAGCTGAAGGTCTTTCGCCGCTTGCAAGAAGATAGAGGCGACGCTCATGAACGCCTGTTGGCCGGAACTGGAACTCGCCGCCGCTGCCGGAGATTCTTTCTCCTCCTCTTCTAAGGCTTCGACCTTGCGCTTCTTCTTTTCTTTTGCCTCCGACTTCGAATCTTTTGTCTCCGTCTTCGATTCAGCCTCTGCCGTAAAGTTTGTGCCGCTATCGAGAGCGCCGGATGAAGAACTTGAGGAGTTACCAGTCGTCGTAACGTCCTGTGAAGGAGCGGCGGACAGCTTTTTAGCCCGCTCTATCCATGTGCTCAAGACACGCCTTTGCGCGCCCCCCTTATTCGCGCGGACGTAGGCTTTTTGTGTTTCCGTGAGTTGTTCCTCTTGCATAATCGTTTCAACTTCCGGATCTTTGAGGATTCTCTTGTCTCTGGGGGTATGAACAAAGTATCCCTGAATAACCTCTCCCTTGACGCCCTCTCCACCCGCCATTTGTGCATCCGTATCTTGACGAACTTCGTGCTCACCGCTCAGCCGCACCATCCCCGATGCCTCGCCAAACTGCGCCGCCTTTTCAATCGCCCTTGCTCCCATCACGTCAGCTTCTCTCTCCAAGTTCCGGTCGTCATTGACCGCCGCACCCTTAGTCTGTAGCGTCGGTTTCACACGCCCCTGCGTCTGCTGTACGACGTGCCAAGCTTCGTGTGGAAGGTGCTGTTCCTGACCCGGCCCGACGTGAATATCCATGCCCTGCGTATAAGCCGCCGCGTCCAACTGCTCGGGCGCGTTGGAATTGTAGTGGACACGGACAGCACTCAGAGAGATGCCGGAAAGGTTTTCGACGCCCGCTTTTAAATCATCAGGCAAACCGGTTTTGTTATCTGCTCTATCAACACGCTGGAAGTTCCCCTGTACAGTATCTGCGCCGTCAAGTTTCAACTCGCGCTGGATGGGCGAAGCTTGCTGTAGCACGTTGGCCGAACCGGTTACGAGCCGGTCAGCCTCCCGCTCATATCGGTTCTCCGCAGAGACCAACGGCGGCTGAGCCATAAGAGGCCGCGACTTCGCTGCGAGCAGTTTACCGACCGCACGATTGCCGACGATGCGCTGGAGTTGCAGCACCGCGCGGGGAAGCAAGGCGTGCGGAGCAAGCCCGCCCTGTTCGATGATAATAGCCGGATCAGGCGGTCGGGTTAGATAATCCCTGCTCTGTGTGTTGGATGTTGGTAATGGTTGGTGAGCGGGTGCTTTATCGTCGCTGTGGGGGCGCTCTCTGGAGGGCATCGCCAACACCTTTCTGAGTACCGCCTGTTGGATAGTGAAGCCCGTTCCAAGAGGGAATCGAGAGATATGGTCGCGCAGTAAAAAGTTATTTGAGGCACACGGCGCGAGGTTGTCGTCAATGTGCTCGAAGCGTTTTGAGGCCAGCATGATATTCCCGTGCAGGCGTGCCGTCAATAGCCTCGCCACCTGACCGCTTATCGGGGAATAAGGCAGAGTTTCACGATCGGCGGTCGAGGTTGTGGTGTTCGTGCTGATGTTTAAATAGATACGTCGAGTTGATAATCAAGGGACTTTCCGCGCGTGGACGATGAGCGTGTTGCCGCCGAGGAGGATTTCGTCGGATTGGAGTTCGTCCGTCCAGCGTTCGCGGCGTTTCCTTTCGGGCGTGAAGCGCGCGAGCAGGCGGATGAGCGCGACGACCGGACGATAGGCCCAGAGGTGCGCCTTCGGTTTGTCGCGGTGAAGCGCGAGCAGTTCAAAACCGTACTTTTCGAGCGTGTAACGAAGCTCCGTGTAGGGAATCGGGTTGATGTGGAGGGCGATCTCCTCCATCCCCTCGAAGTCGCGCGGGAGAGTTTGCAGGTGCTCGCGCGAGAGCGGTTTGAAGTGGGACGTGTAGCCGTTCAGGAGCCACTTGAAACGCTCTTCGATGTTGAGAATGTTCGGGACGGTGACGACCAGATGGCCGCCCGCACGGACGACGCGCGCAAACTCCCGTATCGCCTGCGCCGGATTTTCGATGTGTTCCAGACCTTCGACGCATGTCAGATACGCGAACTCGCCGTCGTCATACGGCAGCACGCCCGACAGGTCGCCGCGCCGAATCTCGACGCCGTCGAGACGAAAAATCTCCGTGTATAAATCGCAGCAGCGAACCGCGAAACCGAGCGCGCCGAGACGCGCCGCGAGTGCGCCCTCGCCCGCCGGAACGTCGAGCAGCGCGCCGCTCGCGCGCGGGAGTTTATCGAAAATCTCCGCGACCACGTCGTGAATCGCCGCGTGCGCCAGCGGCACGGGCTCGCGCCCCGCCGCAGTCGTCGCCGGAGCATCGGAGGGCTTTGCGTTGTCTGTCTTGAGCGGCACGTTTAGTCTGAAGAAACTATCTTGAGTGACACGTCGAGTCTGTTAAATCGAACCGTTTTCAGTCCGGCAGCCTGACGATTTTGACGCGCTCGCCCGCGTCGAGCATCTTGACGCCTGCGGGGACGATGACGAGAGCGGCGGCGCGCGTGAAGGCGACGAAGTCGGACGAACCGGCCCACTTGAGAGGCTCGGCGACGAGATGACCATCCGTGTCCGTCCGCAGTTCCGCCGGGAGATAACTCTCGCGCTCGCCCGCTCCCTTCGCCGCGCGCGCGAGCACGGCATTCTCCTCCGGCAACGCCGCGTCGTCCGAGCCCTGCATGGCGCGCAGGGCTGTGCGCGCGAAGAGGTTGAACGTCACCGAGACGGAGACGGGATTGCCCGGCAGACCGAAGACGAGGGTGCGTCCGAGACGCGCGAAGACCGTCGGCTTGCCCGGTCGCAAACTAACGCGCTCGAAGAAAATCTCCGCGTCGAGCGCGCGCAACGCCGTCTTCGTGAAATCATAGACGCCCATCGAGACGCCGCCCGAGAGCACCAGCACGTCGGCGCGCGTCGCGGCTTCGGCAATCAACGCTTGCAGCGACTCCGGCTCGTCCGACGCGAAGGGCATGCGCTCGACGGTCGCGCCCGCGAGCGCGGCGTAGGCGGCGAGCGAGTAGCTGTTGGAATCGCGTATCTGGTCTGCGGCGGGTTGTGCGTGGACGGCGACCAGTTCCGTGCCCGTCGCCAGCACGACCGCACGCGGGCGACGACCGACGGGAACCTCCGCGTAACCGAACGACGCCAGCGCGGCCATCGCGGCGGCGTTGATTTGCGTTCCCGCGCGCAGCACCGTGCGGCCCGCTCCGATCTCCTTGCCGCGCTCGATGTAGAACTGTCCGGGCACGGTCGCGCGTTCAATCTCGACGAACGCCCCGCCTTCGAGTTCGCGCGTCACTTCAACCTGCTGCACGCTGTCCGCACCCGCAGGCAACGGCGCACCCGTCATAATCCGCACGGCCTCGCCTGCTTCCATGCGCCCGCGCCAGCCGCGTCCCGCCGCCGCTTCGCCGACGATACGCAGGCGCGCCGGAACAGAGGCGAGGTCTGCGGAGCGCACGGCGTAGCCGTCCATCTGCGCGCGGTCGAAGGGCGGGAGGTCTGTGTCGGCTGTGATGTCTGCGGCGAGCACGCGCCCGAGCGCGTCGGCGAGTGCGACGCTCTCCGCTTCGAGCGGACGGCTCTGCTCAATCACGATGCGGATGGCTTCGGCGACGGGAATCATGCGTGGACGAAGTTATAGCAGACTCGACGCGCCGCGCGGAAGATGCCGCCCGAAGTGCACGGGCGACGCGCCCTCGGCTGGAAACCACTTTCCACGTCCCGTCGAGCAGTAAGATATACCCGCTGAAGTTCCGCTTTGTATTGCCTGCTACGAGTCAGGCTACAACAGTTCTTCTAAGAACAGGTCGGGCTCAGACGCAGGCGTCTTCCCGTGTTTGTCCGGGACGCGGAAAGGTACTGACGAAGGGAGAGCCGGGGCAACTGTCTGCGCGGACTTGTCCGGCGGCGCGTTGGTTTTTTTCAGTTTTACCGGACTTCGTAATAGCTGATCAAAAAAGCGGCGACGGCGATGAACAGGCAGAGCGGCGAAAATAAGATCGTATCCCAACGCGCGAAGGCCGTACCGGAAACGCTTTTGAAAAAACCGACATACCGGAAGTCGCCGATTGCCCGAAGCAAAAACAACAGCGCAATTGCCCACGTTCCCCAATAGAAAATCCAACCGGGGACAACTGCGCCCAACATTTTAAGTCGTCCGAGCACGACGAGCATGGCGGCGAAAAGTGCCGCCGCAACCAAAATCGTCCCGACAGGCGAAGGGTGCAAAAGACGCGCGCCGCCGACGGTCGGGATGGCCGCGCCGCGTCCGAATCTGCCACCCGCCGCCCAATACACATGAAGAGAACCCAACAGCGCGAAAATTGCCGCCAGCACAATCCCCAAAATGCGAATCATCAATGTATCTCCTTGCGCCGAATGCCGTTCACGCACTCGCTGCAAGCAGGGACGCCTGTCACTCCGGCCTGTCAATTTATGTTATGTACGAGCTTTGGGCAAAATCCGTCTTCGCTACCTGAAAACAGAAGCGGCCACCCCAAAGGATGACCGCTTCTACCCGCTGCACCGAGATTTAGTGGCGGAGCCGACGGGACTCGAACCCGCGACCTCCGACGTGACAGGCCGGCGTTCTAACCAACTGAACTACGACTCCGCATTTAAACTGCTAATTTCAAACGGGCCGCTCGAACCTCCGCGCGACCTCTATCTCTGGTAGGCACGGAGGGATTCGAACCCACAACCTCCACCTTGTAAGGGTGGCCGTCTACCATTGACATACGTGCCTGCGCGTTCGATACCTCACGACATCTCCTGCCCGACATCGGATGCGCCCGCGACAAAGAACAACGCTTCGCCCGAACCAAAATCAAACTGCTTCGAGAAAGCGACTGTCATCCTAAAAGATGCGTGCGGGCGGTGTCAAGCAAACCCGCATGAGCATAGTGGGTCAGTTTGAAATTTCAAGCCAATCTCTATGCGGCTCACATTTTCCAACTGACCCACTATGCGAATCAGACGGCAGCGCACTTATCGCCGCATCAGCTTTCAGTCGTCGTCGGCGTCGCGGCGGCTGTTGGGAAATTCGGCTTTGATGAAGGCGTCCCACGCTTTGCGGGAGGGCGCGGTTTCGCGTTTCTTGTCGGCTCCCATCTCGGCATAGGTCTGGTCGCTGCCTTCGGGGATGAAGATCGAGTCCCAGTTGAAGCCCTCCGAGCCGCGCTCTTGTTCGGCGATGTGGCCGCGCGTCTCGCCGCGATGCATGCGGATTTGCTTGCCGTCGCAGTAGGCGAGGACGGAGATGGCGGTCGCCTCGCGGGAATCGCCCGCGCGCAGGAAATCGCAGATGCGGTCGCCGATGGCGTCCCAGATCATCCGGCCCATCACGCCGGGCAGTTTCTTCAGAGCCTCCATGAAGAGGCCGCTGTGCTCGACCACGCAAGGGACGCCCAAGTGCCGGTAAGCCTCGATGGCCTTGCCGCGCACGACGACGTTGATGTCCAAATCCAGCGTCTCGTGCAGGTCGTAGCCGACCTGTTGCAACTCAAGCGTGCTGCCGGATTGAGACTTCAGAAAATCGAGATAGGCTGTGATTTCGGCGAACTTTTTATCGCTCGCGGTCACGAAGTAGATTTTCATAACAACTCTTCCAGAAAGTCGCCCATGCTTTCGGTCTTGTTGACGGGGTCGAGTTCGATGACGGAGACGCCCCAACGCGCGAGCAGCGTGCGCTGCACTTCGCCCGCACCGTAGGTGATGAGGTATGCGCTCGCCGCGCGGTTCGTATCGCGCTTCACCTGCTGGCGCAGCTTATGCAGCTTGTAGAGCATGTAGCGAATGTTCACGTCGCTCAGGCTGTAGCCGAGGAAGAGGATACACTTGCCGAGGATGTCTGCGCGCAGCTTGATGTCGAGCGCGGACTCGAACTCAAGGCGGTCGAAGTAGCTCGACTCGGTGAGGACGAGACTGTCGTCGTCGCTGAACGCGCCGTGGAATTTGACGACCTGCGTGATGCGCGCCGGAGCGGTCGAGATGTCGTCAATGTTGGCGACGGTATGACACGGCTCTTCGTTCAATTCGAAGGCGCGTTCGATGATGCGGTCGTAGTTGGTCGTGTAGATGAGCGGCAGTTCCATGCGTGCGAGGGCGTTGTGCGTGCGGGAGTTTTTGATGGCCTCGTCACTCGGGTTAAAGAGCCTGTCCATCTCGCTCCGGAGCGGCCCGATGCTGCCCTTGACGGCGACGTAATACTCGGCGAGTTGCAGGCTGTTGCCGCTGATCTTGAAGACCTCCGGGTCGTAGCCGAGTTGGCGCGCGATGATGTCAATCAGCTTTTCCCAAGAGGGCAGCCCGAGCGGAATCGAGAGCCCCGCGCCGACAAAGGGCAGAAGCTTTCCTTCCCGGCGCAGGTCGCGCAGCACATGCAGACCGTTGACGCTCGACATAAAATGGCCCTCCGTGATTTCAGTCAACTTTATCAAAGCAACCAGACGGGCAACTCCGCGCGCTCGCGCGAAGTCTGACCCTCGGACGCGCCAACGTCTCCGACGCTCTCCGCCGGAGTGTCCTTCGAGGGTTCGACCGACGGAACTTTCTCGGGCGCGGGGCGTGTCTTTGAGAGCGGCGAGATGAGCACGTCTTCCACCTGTTTGTCGAGCCTGCCGATAACCGACATACGTTCTTCGCTCCTTTCAGCCCGCGTGCGTTTGCGGCTATATTTACCGGAGAAGTTTTTTACCCGAAAGAGTCTAAGCCCGTGTTTGAACATCCGACAAGCCCCTGCGCGAAGACGACGGCGCGCCGCGCGCCAGCCGCGCTCCTGCTCATGCTCTGCGTCGCGCTGCTCCACGTCGGCGCACAACAACAACCGGCGACCGCGCCCGCTCAGCAACAACAGCGACCGCGACGCGTCGGCGACACCCCGACGCCGCCCGCGCCTCCCGCCAAACCGGCGACGACAAGCGGCGACGCGCCTGCGTCGTCTTCCCCGTCCGTCGAGGAGGTTGACGAGGGCGACACGGTGCGCGTCGAGACGCAGTTGGTCTCCGTTCCCGCAATCGTCACCGACGCGACCGGGCGGCCCCTGACCGGACTCCGCGCCGAACAGTTCACGCTCTATGAGGACGGGCGACCGCAGCGCCTCGCCAACTTTGCGACCACCGACGCGCCCTTCGAGGTCGCGCTCCTGCTCGACACTTCCGGCTCGACGCGCGCCGAAGTGGGCCTCATCCGCCGCGCCGCCAACGCCTTCATCGAGGCTCTCAGACCCGGCGACCGCGTCGCCATTCTCTCCTTCAACACCTTGCGTGACGGCACGTCGAAACTCCCCGCCGTCGAAATCAAGGCGCGACTGACGGACGACCGCGAGCTTCTACGTGAAGCCGTCGGCAACGTCAGCGCGAGCAACGGGACGCCCTTCTACGATGCGCTCGAACGCGTCGCGCAGGAGGTCTTCCGCGAGCCGCCGCGCGAAGGGGTGCGCGGGCGTCGCGCGCTGGTCGCGCTCACGGACGGCGTGGATTCGGCGAGCGAGGCAGATTATGAAGAGGCGCGGGCCGGACTCAAACGCGCCGGAGTGGTCAGTTATTTCGTGCAGGTCAACACCGAAGAGTTCGTCGAGAATCGTCTCCTGCAAGACTGCGCCGACGACGGCTCGATCCATCTGTCGCGCGCGCAACTGCAACGCTACCGACGCCTCTTCGCGCCCCACATGGACACCTCCGACTTCGGAAGTTTCTGTCGCCTCGGACAGTTTGAACGGATGGACATCAGCCGCAAGCTCTACCAACTCGCGCGCCGCGAGATGAACGAACTGGCGCGCGATTCCGGCGGCAAGACCTTCCCCGTCGGCGACCTGCAAGAAGCGCGCGCCGCCTTCCGGCAGGTCGCGGCGGAGATCGGCACGCAGTACAGCCTCGGCTACTACCCGACCAACAAAGCGCGCGACGGCAGCTTCCGCACCATCCGCGTCGAAGTCAAAGGCATCCGCAACGCACAGGTGCGCGCCCGCGAAGGCTATCAAGCGCCGAGAAGCTAAAATGTCTAACAATTTTCTTCAATACTGGGAACCTAAGCAAGCAGACGATGAACTGTCTATTGATGAACCATTAAACCGTTCGGGTAGCGGACAATTTAAACGTATGGGAGTGCAACAGGGCGACACAGTTTGGATTGTAACCGTGCGCTCCCCCGGAGAATTAGTAGTTGTTGGCAGAATAAACGTAGGTAAACTTATAACCAAAGCGGAGGCCATCAGACGCTTCACAAATGTTTGGGATGCTCCGCACCATATAGTTGCTGAGTCCGGTACAGAAGAAGATTTACGCGAGTTAAGCCTTATGGATATTGCTGCGGATTTACGTTTTCAAAGTTCATCGAATAGAGACAGGCTTAATCTTGAAGAGGGTCGTGTCAAAGCTCAACAACTGCAAGCGATGCGGAAACTCACTCCGACATCAGTTAAGTTATTAGAATTAAAATGGTATCAATCAGAACTGCCGAATGCTCCTGAGATTGAACAACAGATTAAATCAGGTGCTGGTTTTGGAGATCCAGAAACAAATAAGAAAGTTGAAAGAGCGGCCATTTTATTGGTAACAGAATGGTATGAAAATCATGGATGGAGAGTCCTATCAGTTGAAACCAAGAAATGTGGGTATGATTTACGTTGCAATAAGCAAGGTGTTGTCAAACATGTTGAAGTTAAGGGAATACGAGGTACGGGATTGTCTTTTATTATTACGGCAGGTGAGATGCGGCAGGCTCGCAACAATCCGCAATTTGTAATCTGCATGGTCACTTCCGCGCTCTCAGAGAACCCTCAAATATTTCGTTATAGTGGAGAAGAATTTATTAAGAAATTCAATATTGTTGAGTTGGCATTTCGCGCAAATCTTCGTCCTTAGCTTAAGCATATATTCAAGGAGTGCAACAACATATATGAGTCATAATAGCTCTTTCTTTAGTCGCGTCGCGCTCATCGTGCTCGACAGTCTCGGGATGGGCGAGATGCCGGACGCCGCCGCGTGGGGCGACGCCGGAGCCGATACGCTCGGGCATATTCTCGAATCGCGTGAAGTCAAATTGCCGAACTTGCAGCGTTACGGCTTGGGCAACATCAGACCCTTGAACGGCGTCCCGCCGGTTGCCGAACCGCGCGCCGCCTACGGGCGTTGCGCGCTTCGCTCGAACGGCAAAGACACGACCACGGGACATTGGGAGATGGCGGGCATCATCCTTGAGCGCGCCTTCCCGACCTACCCGCAGGGCTTCCCCCCCGAGATCATCGAACGCTTCATCAGCGAGACGGGCGTCTCCGGCATCCTCGGCAACGTGCCAGCGTCGGGCACGGAGATCATCAAAGAACTCGGCGCGGAACACGTCCGCACGGGCAATCCCATCGTCTATACCTCCGCCGATTCGGTCTTTCAAATCGCCGCGCACGAAGAGGTGATTCCCGTCGCGCGGCTCTACGAGATATGCGAGACGGCGCGCGCCATCCTGCGCGACGAACACGAGGTCGGGCGCGTCATCGCGCGTCCCTTCGTCGGCGACGCGGGCGCGTTTCGCCGCACCGAGAACCGCCACGACTACGCCGTTCCGCCGCCGCGCGAGAACCTGCTCGTCACGCTCTCGGACGCAGGGCTCGACGTGGTCGCCATCGGCAAAGTCGCGTCCATCTACGACGCCGCCGGGGTCACGCAGGACATCGCCGCCAAGAACAACGAACAGTCCATTGACCAGACCATCCGCGCCCTCCAAGACGACACGCGCGGTCTCATCTTTTCCAACCTCGTTGACTTCGACATGCTCTACGGCCACCGCCGCGACGTGGAAGGCTACGCCCGCGCCCTCGAACACTTCGACGCGCGCCTCCCCGAAATCGAAGCCGCCATGCGCCCGACCGACATCTTCATCATCACCGCCGACCACGGCAACGACCCCACCTATCGCGGCACAGACCACACGCGCGAATACGCCCCCCTCATCGCCTACGGCCCCCGCGCCCGCCCCGGAGTCAACCTCGGCGACCGCCCCTCCCTCGCCGACATCGGCCAGACCATCGCCGACAACTTCGGCCTGAAATTAACGGCAGGCGCAAGCTTTTTGCGCGACATCGCATGAATGGATAGCGCGGTGGTGTTGCCCGTCAACGCTTGTATCTATCTATGTTCGAGCGAATCCTCAACCGAATGCGTAAGAAAGTTCGTGCGCTTCAGTATGTGATGACGCTGCATGCCGAAGAGGAGATGAACAACGACGACTTATCAATCTTCGATATCGAGCAGGCGGTGCTGACAGGACGAATCGTCGAGCGGCAGAAGGAGGCGGAGACGGGCGAATGGAAATATCTGGTCAGGGGTAAGTCTCTCGAAGACCGTGATGTGGTGTTGGTGTCGAGGTTGAGTTCAACCGGCAGGTTGATTATCATCACAGTCTATGTCGAATAAGGAAGAACAGAATGGTGTGATGATTTGCGACGTGTGCGGTCGAAGCGGCGCGCGTATCCGCCATGTGACGAGAAGCTACGGCACAGGAAACAGCCTGCTCGTCGTCGAGAATGTTCCCGTCATCTCCTGCCCACATTGCGGCGCGAGCTATCTTACCGCAGAAACTCTACATCAGCTTGAGCGCATCAAATCACACCGCTCCAACTGCGCCGTCGAACGCCCCGTCCCCGTCGCCGTCTTCGCTCAACCTGTAAATAGTAAATCGTAAATCGTGAATAGATAACTGCCGTTCAGCGTCCTATCTATTTACGATTTACGATTCACGATTTACTACGCGTCCGGGTCTTTGAGGACGGCGATGTAAGGGAGGTTGCGGTAGCGTTCGGCGTAGTCGAGGCCGTAGCCGACGACGAAGGCGTCGGGGATTTTGAAGCCGAGATAATCTATCGTCACGTCGCGCTCGCGCCGCTCCCACTTGTCGAGCAGGGCGACGAGTTTGACGCTCTGCGCGCCGCGCGAGTGGAGGTTGGGCATCAGGTAGGAGAGCGTCAGGCCCGTGTCTATAATGTCTTCGACGATGAGGATGTCGCGCCCTTCGATCGCCACGTCGAGGTCTTTGACGATTCTCACTTCGCCAGACGTGCGCGTCGAAGAACCGTAGCTGGAAATCGCCATGAACTCCATCCCGAGGCGGAGGTCAATCGAGCGCATCAGGTCGCTGATGAAGATGACCGCGCCCTTGAGGATGCCGACGAGCAGCGGGTTGCGGCCCGCGTAGTCGCGCGCAATCTCGGCTCCGAGTTCGCTGATGCGCGTCTGAATCTGTTCGGCGGTGAAGAGCGGTTCGAGGTTCGGGTTGCTAAACTCCGAGACGGTGCGTGCGGAAGAAGAAGACGACAATGACGGCCTCCTGTGTTTCGGTTTCGGAAGATAACGGGAAGTCGGTGCGCGATGTTTGCGCGTGCGACTTCGCGTGCGACATACTATGAAAGCTGCAACCGCAGGTCAATGAGAAAGCATTCGGCAAACGGCGTCCGGTGACGCATCGGACGCCGACGCCGCAGAATCTTATGGCAGACGAACAATCAACACGCGACCGTGTGCGCGCGCTCGTGCGCGACGTGCTGGAAAACGCGCTCCCCGCCAACGAACCGGAAGAGACAGCTTCCGCTCAGCCCGCCACTTCCGTTTCGTCCTACGTGCCCGCCGCATCCGCGAGTGACACGGAGACGACGACCACGCGCGCGCGCATCGTCTCCACCGTGCAAACGGACGAAGCGACGGGCGACGAGCCCGAAGTGCGCGACGAATCTTCCAAGACGGTCATCACGGAGGACGACGTGCGCGGCCTCGCCGACGGCGCGCGCCTGAGAATCGCCGAGAGCGCGCGCCTGACGCCGCTCGCCGCCGACATCGTGCGCGAGCGGCGCATCGAACTCATCCGGCGGACGCCGCGTCGCGGTTCGCGGCAGCAGAAACTCGTCGCCGTCGGCGCAGACCACGGCGGCTATGCTTTGAAGGAAGAGTTGAAACAGTTCCTCTCGGAACTCGGCCACCTCGTCCGCGACTTCGGCACGAACTCGACCGAGGCGGTTGACTATCCCGACTTCGCACATGCGGTCGCGCGCGCCGTCTCCGAGCGCGAAGCCGACCTCGGCATCATCATTGACGGCGCGGGCGTCGGTTCCTGCATGACGGCCAACAAAGTGCCGGGCGTGCGCGCCGCCGCCTGCTATTCCGTCAAGGTCGCGCAGAACTCACGCGAGCACAACGACGCCAACGTCCTCACGCTCGGCAGCGGCACGATCAACAGCGCGGAGATGCGCGACATCGTCCGCGCGTGGCTCTCGACGGAGATCAGCGAAGCGCGTCACAAAAAGCGCGTCGCCAAAATCGAAGCGGTCGAACGTCAGTACAGGTCTTAGACGCTCGACGGAAATCGGCAGCGCGCCCGTCTGCCCTCCGCTTCGCTGCGACGGGCAAACCGGACGCCGTGATCCGCCGCCTCCCGGCCCGCCTCACTTCAAGGCCCACACGAAAACAGGTAGAATGCACGCGTGCGAAATTCGCTCGTCGTCAAAAAACTCATCCGGCGAAAGATTGATGCCGGACGAATCCACCGGGCACGCGTCTTTTTAAGAGACAGGCCGGACGGGAAAGGTTCTGATTGCATGATGAAACTCAGGCTGCGCGCCGGACTTCTGCGGATGGCTGCCGTGCTGTCGTTGCTGCTCGCGCTCGCGGTGTGTGCTGTGCCGCAGGATGCGACGGCGCATGCGGGGAAATCTTTGGAGTCGAAGGGGCCGTTGACTCCGGCGGATATGCAGGAGCGGATTGAGGAAGCGGCGGTCGAGTTGGCGAGGTCGGCCCCGCTGCCGCGCATCGGTTTCTTCGACATGGCGCACCCGTCGAGCATGGACGAATACATGGCTCTGGCGGGGCATGCGGTCGTGCTGGTGACGGTCTTCGTGCAGGACAAGTCGGAGTTGCCTCTGAAGCGCGCGTATCTGAACCTGTCGGGCGGGCAGGAGGTTGAACTGAAGTTGATAACGTCCGTGCAGTCGAAGCAGACGGAGACGGGGACGCAGGTGTCGAAGACCTTCGGCGCGGTGCGCGCGGACGCGCTCTATCTGCTGCCCGTTCATCTCGGATTCCGCGAGGCGAATCTGATGATTGATTTCAACAAGAGCCGCAACGGTTTTCGTCTCGGCACGATTCACGGCTCGACCTTCACTCTGAAAGACAAACTGCCCGACGCGATTCTGGCCGAGAGTCCTTCGGAGTCGGCCTTGAAGCAGTTTGTCGAACGCGAGTATCCGGGTTTTCTGAAGAAGTGAAAACGGATTAAGAAAGTGAAGAATGGACGCGCCGCCCGCGCGGCACGGGCGTTCGAGGAGCATGAAGAGAGATGGCAGCGACGCACAACGGCTCAGGGGGCTCAGGGGGCTCAGGGTTGCACAACGGAGAACTGGAAAGGCTCGTCGAGCAGATCACGGATGTCATCGTCGCGCGTCTGAACGGCGACGCGGAGGAGCAGGGCGCGCTGTGCGGGTGTGCGTCGGAATGTTTCAATCGTTGTCCGGAGCGGATGCAGAGGGTGGTTGACGCGGGCGCGTCGCGCATCGGTCTGGTCTTGGGCGACGCGGCGACGGCGCGCGATTGGTCGAGCCTCGTTGACCATACGCTCTTGAAACCGGATGCGACCGAGAGCGACATCAACCGTCTGTGCGAAGAGGCCATGCAGTTTCATTTCGCCAGCGTCTGCGTCAACCCGACGTGGGTGCGCGCGGCGTCGTGCCACCTGCGCGGGTCGGGCGTGCCGGTTTGCACGGTCATCGGCTTCCCGCTCGGCGCGACGCTCCCCGACGTGAAGGCTTACGAAGCGCGGCGCGCAATCTTCGACGGCGCGCGCGAGATTGATATGGTCTTGAACGTCGGCGCGCTCAAGAGCGGCGACGACTGCGCGGCTGAATACGACATACGCGGCGTCGTTGAGGCGGCGCACGAGCAGGGCGTGCTGTGCAAAGTGATTATCGAGACCGCGCTTCTGACGGACGAGGAGAAGGTGCGCGCCTGTCTCGCGGCGAAGCGCGCGGGCGCGGACTTCGTCAAGACCTCGACGGGTTTCGCCAAAGGCGGCGCGACCGTCGCCGATGTCGCGTTGATGCGCCGGACGGTCGGCGCGGAGATGGGCGTCAAGGCGTCGGGCGGCGTCAAGGGCATCACGGACGCGCGCGCCCTAGTCGAAGCGGGCGCAACGCGCATCGGCGCGAGCGTCGGCGTCAAAATCGCACAGGAAGCCGCAGGGATAAGGACGGGCGCGACCGCCGCCGTTACTGCATACTGATTGTGAGTCAATATGTCTGTTCAAATCGTCAGGCGACATTTCAGCGTCAGCGACTACTACCGGATGCTCACGGCGGGCGTGCTGTCGGAGGACGACCGCGTCGAGTTGATTGAAGGTGAGATCATCGAGAGGAATCCGATTGGCAGCCGTCATGCGGCCTGTGTCGGCAGATTGACTAAGGTTCTGGGGCGGCTGGCAGGCGATGATTCAATCGTCTGGGTGCAGAATCCCGTGCAGCTTGACGATTATTCCGAGCCGCTGCCGGATGTCGCGCTGCTCAAGCGTCGTGAGGATTTCTATGCTCAGGCTAACCCGCGACCGTCGGACGTGATGCTCGTCGTCGAGGTGGCGGATAGTTCCGTCATGTACGACCGCCAAATAAAAATCCCGCTCTATGCGCGCGCCGGAATCCCGGAAGTCTGGCTCGTCAATCTTCCGTCGGAGACGGTCGAAATCTACGCGCGCCCGCGCGCCGATGCCTACGTCGAAACGCGTCTTGTCCGGCGCGACGAATCCTTCGCGGCGCAAACTATCCCCGACTTGAAGATGGACGCACAGAGCATTCTCGGCTGAACGGCGGTGCGCACGTCTTGAAACGCGCGGCGGTTTGCGTCTATGCTGCGGGCGTTCAATCTTTACAATTTGCCTGACAGGTGGGTGAAAAGAGATGGCGCGGAAACCGAACATTTTGGCGGTCATCCTCGGCGGCGGCGCGGGCACGCGACTGTTTCCGCTGACGCAGCAACGCTCGAAACCGGCTGTCCCGCTCGGCGGAAAATATCGTCTCGTTGATATCCCCATCTCGAACTGCATCAACTCCGATATCAGCCAGATTTTCGTGCTCACGCAGTACAACTCCGCTTCGCTCAACCGCCACATCGCTCGCACCTATCGCTTCTCGCAGTTCACCAACGGCTTCGTTGATATCCTCGCCGCCGAGCAGACGCCGGAAAGTCCTCTCTGGTTTCAGGGCACGGCGGACGCCGTCCGGCAAGTCCTGCCGCACATACGCGGTTGGGACATTGACACGCTCTTGATTCTCTCCGGCGACCATCTCTACCGGATGGACTATCGCCTCTTTCTCAAACGACATTTCGAGAGCAAGGCGGACGTGACCGTCTCGGTCGTGCCGTTCGGCAGGGAAGCGGCGGAGGAGTTCGGTCTGCTCAAGGCTGACGCGAGCGGGCGCATCACGGAGTTTCGGGAGAAGCCGAAGGGCGGCGCGCTCGAAGAGATGCGCGTGGACACGAGCGCGTTCGGGTTGAGCGCGGAGGAGGCTCTGAAGCGTCCGTTTCTCGCCTCGATGGGCATCTACGTCTTCAACTACCAGCAACTCGAAGACACGCTCGGGCAGAATAAGACGTGGGTGGATTTCGGTCGGGAGGTGATCCCGGCGGCGATTGAATCCGGCAACGTGCAATCCTATCTCTTCGACGGCTACTGGGAAGACATCGGAACCATCTCCGCTTTCCATGCCGCCAATCTCGACATGTGTTCGCCCCTTCCGAAGTTCAACTTCTACGACGCCGAAGCGCCCATCTACACGCGCGCGCGCGACCTGCCGCCCTCCAAAGTTCACAACACGGAGGTCAACCACTCCATCATCAGCGAAGGCTGCATCATCAATCAGGCCAAACTGCGACACACCATCGTGGGCCTCCGCAGCCGCATCGAACAGGGCGCGCAGATTCAGGACACCTATCTCATGGGCGCGGACTACTACCAGTCCATCGAAGAGATGCGCGCCGACATCAAGAACGGCGTCCCGCGCATCGGCATCGGCGAGGGCGCGATTATCCGCAACGCCATCATAGACAAGAACACGCGCATCGGCGCGGGCGTCCGTCTCGTCAACGAAAGCGGCCTCACCGAAGCCGACGCCCCCGACGGCAGCTACTACATCCGCGACGGCATCATCCTCGTTCCCAAAAACGCCACCGTCAAAGACGGCACGATTGTTTGAAGGAGGGATGAGGGATGAGGGATGAAGTTAAAGACATAAGGGAAGACCTGACAGGTTAAAGTTAAAGGGGCAAAGGAATCATTCCTTTGCCCCTTTAACCTTTTAACCCTTTACCCTTTACCCTTTTGCCCCTTCTTCATTCATCCCTCACCCCTCCGCCCACATCCCTTCCCATGAACTGTCGTTTGCGGAGTTCGGGCTGTCGGCGTGCGTCGTCCTGTGTTTTGTTGGGTGCGCCGTTGGGGTTGTAGATGTAGCTGTCGCGGGCGCGGACGGCGAGATTGGGGCGGTTGACGCGGACTTTGATCTGGCGGCGTTCGGCGACCTGCGATTGCGCTTTCGGATAATAACCGAGACTGTACTGGCGTCGCAGTTCTTCGGCGATGGCCTCGAAGGAACGCGCGAGATAGTTTAAATCGAATGCTTCGTAGAGGCGTCCGCCGGTCATGTCGGCGAGGGAGTTGAGGTAGCGGTTGGCGCGTTCGTATTCGGCGCGCGTCGAGCCAGCACCGCCGCCCGTGCCGACGCCGCCCGAGGTGGGAAACGGGAGCGGAATCGAAATCCCGCCGAGGCGAATCGTCGAGCCACGCGAACCCGAACTCCGTCCGCCGCCCTGACTGCGGACGTTCTCGTCGAACGTGTCGTACTGCACGGGATAGATGATGGCATCGAGTTCTTCGGCGTCGGCGACGTTGCTCTCGTAGCTCGCGCGGGTGCTCGTCGTGTCCACGCCGTCCGTGAAGAGGACGATGGCCTTGCGTCCTTTGATGCGGCTGAGGCGTTGCTTCATCACCATGTCAACGGCGTCGTAGAGGCGCGTGCTGCCGCCCGTGCGCGCGCTGCGGATGGCCTGACGGAGGATGGAGCGGTCGCTCGTCGGTTCGGCGAGGACGTGGATGTCGGAGTCGAAGGAGACGACGAGGACGCGGTCTTCGGGCCGCAGTTGATTGACGAAGGCGATGGCGGCGTCGTGTATGTCTTCGAGTTTGAAAGCGGTGGAGTTGCTGGTGTCGAGCAGGAGGGCGACGGTGAAAGGCACGTCAACTGCCGCGAAATAGGCGACCTCCTGTTCGACGCCGTTCTCGAAGATGCGGAAATCGTTCTGTCGCAGGTCGGGGACGTACTTGCCCGCCCTGTCCATTACGCTCACGGGGATGGTGACGAGCGCCGTCTGCACGCGCACGACGCCCTCGTCGTCCACTTCTTCGGCGGCGGGCACGTCCTCGGTGCGCTGTTTTGACGAACTGGGCGGCGGCGCGGTGCGCGGCGTCGAGGCGGGCGGCGGCGTATCGCCGACGCGGCGCGAGCGCAACTGTGCACGCGCGGCGTCGGCGGAAACCAATAGCAGGGAGAGGAGCGAAACAAGGGCGACAAACTTTCTCATGACCTGTTGACTCCTTCGAGGGGCAAGCATAACACGGACGGCACGGCGAGGCGCAGGCGCAAACTTTGATGCGCGCCAAGCTGAAAAGGATGAGGGGCGACCGATAACAGTCTCAAGTTTTATTCACAGCTTCGATGTTATTCACAGCTTCAATTTTGTTCAGCAAGCCCTTCATCAGTTCTATTCGGCGCGTCCTTTATCAGTTTTATTCGGCGCGGCTTTCATCAGTCATCAGTTTTATTCAGCGCGCCCTTCATCTTTCGTCCGCCGTCACTCGCCGCCGCGTTCTATCGCGTTGAAGATGAAGGGAAACGTGCCCCACGTCTGCGCGCGATGTTGCGGGCGGAAGCCGAAGAGGACGACGCGGCCACGCCCGAGCGTCGCTTCGACGAGCGCGGCGCGTCCGGCGATGTGGCGTTCGCCGAGCAGCCAGCCGGAGCGCAGCACGCCGCGTTCGGCGTAGCGTGCGACGATGCGCGCGCGCGCGTTATCGGTGACTTCAAAGGCCGCGCTGTTGACGAAGTAGGCGTCCGTGTCGCGCGAGAAACCGCGCGCGAGCGGGTGCGTGTTGTCCACGTCGAGTTGCAGAATCGAGCCGGGACAGTAGAACTCCGACGACTTGAGATCGGCGAGCACGTTGCGGACGGGCAACTCGAATTGCTTGATGGCAAACTCGGTCGCGGCGTCGAAGCAGATAAGCGTGCCGCCCTCCTCGACGAAGCGACGCAGGTTCGCCACGCCCTCCGCGCCGATGCCCTGCGTGAACTCCGGCGGCGCGCTATCATCGGCGCGTCCCTCGATGATGTCGCGCGCGCGCATCGAAGGCAGGATGATCACGTCGAAGCGTGCGCGCAGGTTCTTCGCGCGGATGTCGGCGTCGGTCGCGGAATGAAAGGGCAAGTTGAAGGTATCGAAGACGTAGCGCGTCCAGCCTTCGTCCATCGAGGCTGCATAACTTTTGTAGAGCGCGAGCCGCACGGGACGCTTGATGGGATTCGGGATGGGCGACGCGGGCGCGACGAACTGCCCGCGCGCGTCGAGACGTTGGGGAACGACGGCTTCCGAACGCAGACCGAGATCGGTGCGGATTTCGTTCTCGTCTCGCAGCAAGGTCAGGCGACGCTGGTTCGCTGGCTCGACGATACTGTTGACCGCCGCCGTCTCGACGCCCATCTGCAAGGGCAGCGTCCAGCCCGCCACGTCGTAGGGCCGCTCGGCTTCGCCGCCCGCCGTCCGCCTATCTGGATAAACTTGCCGCTCAAAAAGCGACTGCACGTTGGCGCGGAAGGGCTGCGCGAGAAAAATCAGATAACTTCCGGCGGGGATCTCCTGCGGCTGCGCCGGAGGTAAAAACGAGCCTTTGCCGCCGCGCCCGAAATCAACCTGCTGGCGTCGCCGTTCTTCCCGTTCACCGCCACGCACAGGGTTTACCGTCTGGTCTGCCGTGTGGAGCGTCGCGTCCTGAAGCGTGCCGTGCAGTTCGCGTTCGAGCCGGTGGACTTCGACGCCCTGCGCGATGAGCGCGCCGAGCATCCGCGCGACACGCTCGTCGTGCCCCTGCCCGGCGGGAATCAGATACGCGACGGGCTGTCCCTTTGTCGGCTGCCAGTCGAGCGCGCGGCGACCGAGTTCGTAGAAGTTGCGTAGGTAGCGCGCGCGATAGTTCGCGGCGAGCGAGAGCACGGAGCGCGAAGCGATCAGTTCCATCCGCATGATGTCGCGCGGTCGCCAGAGTCCGCCCGCCCAAGGCGTGGGGAAGTTGGTCGCGCTTTGGAGCGCGCCCGCTGGCATCCCGCGCGCGGTGGCGTTGGCGAGTTGTTCGGGCGTGACGTTGATGGGCGTCATCAGGCGCGCGCTGGCGGCTTCGGAGAGAATCCCGATGGAGTTGTGATAATAGGGCGCGGTGCGAAAGCCCCCGTGCCACCAAGTGTCGTACATCGCGTTCGTGATGACGCCCGCCTGTCCCGCGCTCTCAAGGTCGGCGGCGATTTTGTGCCCGACGAGTCCGACCTCGCGCAGCAGGAGCGGCGCGATGTGCGGGTTGGGCGGGTCGTAGAAAGGCGGGATGAAAAACCTTGAGCCGGTCTGTCCCTGTTGATGCACGTCGTAGACAATCTGCGGAAACCATTCCTTCCAGAAGAGACGCGTCAACGCCTGCGACTCCTTGAGATTGAGCATGAACCAGTCGCGGTTGTTGTCGTGTCCGGCATAGTGATGATATAGCTCGGGCGGCTCCGTGCCTTCGTAGGGCGTGCCGAGCGTGCGGCGATACCAGCGCGCGACGATGTCGTTGCCGTCGGGGTTGGCGGAGGGAATCAACAGGAGAATCGTGTTGCTCAGGATGGCGCGCGTCTCGGCATCATTGGCGGAGGCCAACTCGTAGGCGAGTTGCATTGACATCTGCGAAGCGACGACTTCCGTCGAGTGAATCGAGCACGAGATGGCGACGACGGTCTTGCCTGCGTCAATCAGATTCGCGCTCTCAAGACCGTCGGCGACGGTGCGCGGGTCGGCGAGACGACGCTGAATCTCTTTATATTTCCGTAAATCGCGTATATTCTCTGGCGCGCTGATGATGGCGACGACGATGGGCCGCCCGAGGGTAGTTTCGCCGACGGTTTCGACGCGGACGCGCTCGCTCGCCGCGTCGAGACGCGCGAAGTAGCCGAGTATCTGTTGCCAGTCGGCGATAGTGCGTTCGTCGCCGGGCGTGAAGCCGAGCACGGAGCGCGGGCTCGGAATGTTGGCAGTCGTCGTCGCGGCGGTCGTGTCGCGCGGCGTGGAAGTGCGGCGGCGTTGCGCGCGTGCGTCGGGGGAGAACAAGGCGCAGCAGCCGAGAGCGACGAAG
>DATLMV010000255.1:0-3917 GCA_035537095.1 Pyrinomonadaceae bacterium | reverse complement strand
CTCGTCAGCCACAACGCGCCCGAGTGGGGCATCAGCTATTTCGGCATCATGAAGGCGGGCGCAACCTGCGTCCCCATTGACCCCGAAAGCTCGACGGATGAGATCGTCAACTTCACGCGCGCCAGCGACGCGACCGGCATCATTCTCAGCCGTGAGTTGGACGAGCGGCACGCCGATTTGCGCGAACGCCTGCGCGCGTCGGAGTTGAGCGCGCGACTCTGGCGATATGAGGAAGTCTTCGAGTTGATTGACGAGAAGACCGAGGAGCAACGCATCTCGCTTCTGCCCGCGCGCGTTCCGGCGCAGTCGCTCGCCTCGCTCATCTTCACCTCCGGCACGACGGGCACGCCGAAAGGCGTCATGCTCTCGCACAAGAATTTGTCGAACATGGTCTCGATGCTCTCCAGCGTCTTCGACATGTCAACGCACGACGGCGTGCTCTCCGTCCTGCCCTTGCACCACACGTTCGAGTTCTCGACCGGATTCCTGACGCCGCTCAGTCGCGGGACGCAGATCACATATCTGCCCGAACTCAACAGCGAAGAACTCTCGCGCGCCATCAAGAACGGCTACGTGACGGGGATGGTCGGCGTGCCCGCGCTCTGGGAGATGCTGCATCGCCGCATCAAGAATCGTCTCAACGAAAACTCCGAATGGATCGGGAGCGCGGCTGAACTGCTGATGCGCGCGAACAGTTGGCTGCGCGACCGGACGCCGTTCAATCTCGGTCAGGTCGTCTTTCGTCCGATTCACGCGGGGATGGGCGGGCGCATCCGCTATCTCATCAGCGGCGGCTCGTCCCTGAACGAGAAGGTCAAACGCGACATGCACGGCCTCGGCTTCACGATTCTCGAAGGCTACGGGCTGACCGAAGCTTCGCCGGTTCTGACCGTGACGCGACCGCAGAACCGACTGATTGCGACTAGTGTCGGCAAGCCCCTGCCGGGCGTCGAGTTGAAGATTGCGGGGGAGGATTCGAGCGGCGTCGGCGAAGTCATCGCGCGCGGCGCGAACGTCATGCTCGGCTACTACGCCAACGAGGAGGCGACGCGCGCCGCGCTCGTCAACCGCTGGCTCTACACGGGCGACCTCGGACGCCTCGACGACGAGGGCAACCTCTATCTCGTCGGTCGCTCGAAGGAGATTATCGTTGACACCAACGGCAAGAACGTCTACCCGGACGAGATCGAAGAACTCTACAGCGACTCGCCTTTCATCAAAGAGTTGAGCGTCGTCGGCCTGCCCGATAGCATCGGCGAGAAGGTCGCCTGCATGGTCTATCCCGACTACGACATAGACATCGCGCTCTCGCGCGAAGAGGTGCGACGCAAGGTGGAAGACCACTTCCGCGATGTCTCGTCGCAGCTTCCCTTCTACAAGCGCGTCAAAGTCCTCCACTTCTCCGACGCGGAACTGCCGCGCACGGCGACGCGCAAGGTCAAACGCCGCGAAGTCGTCGCCGCGATGGAGGCGCTTGAGTTGAGCATGCGCGCCGGGGCACAGGGCGGCGGGCGTAAGGAGACGCGCGAGGGTAATAACGCAGATTGGTTGATTGATGTCGTCGCCACGGTCTCGAATCGCCCGCGCGCGCAGGTGACGCTCGACACGCGCTTGAGCGACTTGGGTTTCGACAGTCTGATGTACGTCGAACTCGCCACCGCCATCGAGACGGCGGGCGGCACGCTCGCTTCGCCCGAAACCTTGACGACCGTCCACGACCTGCGCGAATTGCAAACGGTCGTCACGCGCCGCGCGACACAGGCGCAGAAACGCGCGTCCGAAGCGCGCGCCGAAGAAGAGGAGCGCGGAGCGGACGACGACATCTATATCCCGACGCTCGTCCGCACCGTCGGCAACAAGGGGCTCGACGTGTTGCAGCGCATCTTCTACGAGAAGGTCTTGCACATGCGTTGCGAGGGCTGCACCAATATCCCTGTGCATACGAACTTCATCGTCGCCGCCAACCACTCGTCGCATCTCGACATGGGACTCGTCAAGATGGCGCTCGGCGAACAGGGGCGCGACATGGTGGCGCTCGCCGCCGCCGACTATTTCTTCGACAACAAATACAAGCGCGCCTACATGGACAACTTCACGAACCTCGTCCCGATGGAGCGTTCGGGCAGCCTCCGCAAGTCTCTGCGTCACGCGCGCTCGTTCCTCGACCGTGGCTATACCGCGCTCATCTTCCCCGAAGGCACGCGCTCGATGTCCGGCGAGATGACCGATTTCAAACCCGTCATCGGTTATCTCGCGCTCGCCGCGCGCGTCGGCATCCTGCCCGTCTACCTGCGCGGCACGTACGAAGCGTTCCCGAAGGGCGCAAACATCCTGCACAGCCGCGACGTGGGCGCGCGCATCGGGCGTTTCCTCTCCATCGAGGAGTTGGAGGCATTGACGAAAGGCATGTCGCGCTCGGAAGCCTACAGGCTCATCGCCGCGCTCGTGCAGCACGAAGTCGAGCAGATGCGCGACGGCACGCGCCAAGCCTTCGACGCCAAATCGCTGCGTCAACGCTGGCGCACCGAACGCCGCGCCGCCGCCGAAGAATCACACGACCCGACGACCGACGAACTCGCCACCACCGGAGACTGAAGCAAAGGATGGGGGATAAGCGATGAGGGATGAATAAGAAATGATGATTGAATCATTTCATCATTGATTCAATGAACAGATGATTCAATCATTAAATTTTCTTATTCATCCCTCATCCCTCCGCCCTCATCCCTCATCCCTTATGACTACCAACAGCAAGCGACGCGCGCCCGCTAAGACGGCGACGAAGAAGACTGCCGGAACGAAAACGGCGTCGAAGAAGACGGCGACCGACGCCGCGAGCGGCAAACGAACCGCGCTCGCCAAACGTGCGACGCCCGTCACGCTCGTCACCGGCGGGACGGGTTTTCTCGGCGCGCATCTCGTCCGCCAACTCGTCGAAGCGGGCACGCAGAATCTCCGCGTGCTGGCGACATCCGCGCCCGCGTGGCTCTCCGAACTCGGCGTCGAAAGTATTAAAGGCTCGGTCACATCCGCCGAAGATGTGGCGCGCGCGGTCGGGGGCGTGGCGGAGATTTATCATCTGGCGGGTCGCGTCTCGCGCGAAGCGGAGGACGCGCACCGGATGTACGCGCTCCACGTTGACGGCACGCGTCTCGTCTGCGACGCGGCGCGCGCAGCGGGCGTCAAAACAATCGTCCTCGCCTCGACGAGCGGCACTATCGCCGTCACCAAAGAGCCGGACATCACGCCCGACGAAGACTGGCCCCCGCCGCTCGACATCATCTCGCGCTGGCCTTATTACGCCAGCAAGGTCTATCAGGAGAACGTCGCGCTCGAACATCTCGCGGGCTCCGGCGTCCGCCTCGTCATCGTCAACCCGAGCCTGCTTCTGGGCCCCGGCGACGAGCGTCTGAGTTCGACCAGAGTCGTGCTCGATTTCCTCGCGCGCAAGATCATCTCGGTTCCGAAGGGTGGTTTGAGCTTCGTTGACGTGCGCGACGCGGCGACCGTTTTTCGCGCGGCGATGGAACGCGGCGAGCACGGCGAGCGTTATCTGGTCTGCGCGGCCAACTGGACGTTCGAGAAGTTCTTCGCGCGCCTCGAACGCCTCACCAAGACGCCTGCGCCGCGTCTCTCGATTCCCTCGCGCCTCGCCGTCTCCGGCGCGCGCGGCCTGCACGCGCTCTACCGCCATTGGAAACTCGCGCCCCCCGTCCAACCCGCCGAAGTCGAGATGGCGGACTATTTCTGGTACGCCGATTCGTCCAAAGCCGAACGCGATTTAGGTTTCACCCCGCGCGACCCCTCCGAAACACTCCACGAAACAGTCACCTACGTGCGCCGCAATTTCCTCGGCAACGATGCGTTTAAAAATAGTGACAAGTGACACAAGAACAGTGATGAGTGACAAGTGACAA
>DATLMV010000254.1:0-8435 GCA_035537095.1 Pyrinomonadaceae bacterium | reverse complement strand
ACGATAGACGCTCGACTGGTCGCCGTGGTCGCGGAAAGTTTCGGGCGCAATCTGTCGGCACGCGTCGCAATCAATGCACGTCGCATCAACAAAAAAATCGCCCGCCACGTTCTCCGGCAACCGCCGCGCCAAATCAGCCATACGGATAGTCTAAAGTCGAAAGTCCAAAGTCCAAAGCCGGGAACCGACAAATCATGAGTTGACAGGGGACTTTGGACTTGTGACTTTCAACTTTGGACTGTTCTCTAAATTCGTTTCATCAGCAGCAGGATGAGCACAATCAACAGAATCAGTCCGAGCGTGCCGCTCGGGAAATAGCCCCAGCCGCGACTGTGCGGCCATGAGGGGAACGCCCCGACCAGCAACAGCACCAGCAGGATGACGATGATGATAGTCATGCCGTTTCTCCTTTTGCTTACGTCGTCGAAAGACGCGCTCGCGTCCGAAAGTGTAGGGTTTATCTGGCGCGGAGATTACGCCTTCTACACATCCGAGTCAATACGCACCTGCCGCGCGCCGGAGATAAAAGAAAGGTTCGGTTAACATCGGGCAGTCCGTCGCTACTTTTCTCCGGCGTGTCGTTCCAGATAATCCACGAGCACGTTCGACATGACTTTGACGCCGACGACGAGGCTCTCCTCGTCCACGTCGAAGTCGGGCGTGTGCCAGCCCGCCGTGATGCCTCGGGCGCGATTGCCGACGCCGAGGAAATAATAAAAACCGGGCACGACCTTCTGAAAGTAGGAGAAGTCTTCGGCGGGCATGAAGGGCTTGACGGTGAACGTGTTGCGCTCGCCGACGATGCGGCGGATGGTCGGCAAAGTCTCCTCGACGAGCGCGGGCTCGTTGTAGGTGACGAGCGTCTGTTCCTCCATCTCTAGCTCGAAGGTCGCGCCGTAGGCGGCGGTGATGCTTGAGAGAGTTTCCCGCATCAACTGCTGCGCGCGCTGGCGCACCTCCTCGTTGTGCGTCCGCATCGTGCCGCTCATCTTCACTTCGTCGGCGATGATGTTGTTGCGGCTCCCGCCCTGAATCGTGCCGATGCTGATGACGAGGGGTTCGAGCGGGTCAATGCGTCGGCTGCGGATGTTTTGCAGCGCGGTGATGCATTCGGCGGCGACCACTATCGCGTCAATCCCCTGCTGCGGCTGCGCGCCGTGCGACTGTTTGCCGCGCACGACGATGTGGAAGCGGTCGGCGGAAGCCATCGCGGGGCCGACGTGGTATGCGACCTGCCCCGTCTCGATGCTCGGCAGCGTGTGCAGGCCGAAGATGGCGCGCGGGCGCGGGTTCTCCATCGCGCCCTCTTTGATCATCAACTTCGCGCCGCCCTCTTCGCCCACCGGCGCGCCCTCCTCCGCCGGTTGAAAGATAAACTTGATCGTCCCCGGAATCTCCGCGCGCATCTTGCTCAAGACTTCGGCGACGCCCAACTCGACCGTCGTATGCACGTCGTGCCCGCACGCGTGTTTGACTCCGGCGTTGAGCGACTTATAGGGCACGTCGTTGGTTTCCTGAACCGGCAGCGCGTCCATGTCCGCGCGCACGGCGACAACCGGGCCGGACTTGCCCCCGCGCAGGAGCGCGGTCACACCGTGACGACCGACTCCGGTTTTAATCTCTTCGAGTCCCAGAGCCTTGAGCCGTTCGGCGACGACGCGCGACGTGCGTTCTTCGCGGTTGGAGAGTTCGGGGTGCATGTGGAAGTCGCGGCGTTGCGCGACGAGTTGCGGGCGCATGGCTTCCGCCGCACGCGCGATGCGCTCGCTGCGTCCGGCTGAATCGCTTCCGCCTCTCGACGCGACCGTCCCCTGACGACCGAGGCTCGAAGGCGCTTGCAACAACAGTCCGGCTAGGATGACCAGCAGCAAAATTCTCTTCATGGTTTTCTCCAGACGCTAACGACGGAAATCATCTCGCCGGGCAGTCCTTTAACTTTGAGACGACAGATGCCGTCATCAACTTTGCGACTCGTTGATGGCATTGAGCTTCCGCTTCAAGACCTTTCCGGTCGGGCCTTTCGGCAACTCGTCGAGGAAGCGGATGCTCTTGGGGCACTTGTAGTCGGCGAGATGTGTGCGGCAGTATTCGAGCAGTTCTGCGGCGTCGGCTTCCACGCCTTCTTTGAGCACGACGAAGGCCGCGACCTCTTCGCCGTAGAGTTCGTCGGCGACGCCGATGGTCGCCGCCGCCGCCACCGACGGATGGCGATAGAGCACCTCGTCAATCTCGCGCGGGTAGATGTTTTCGCCGCCGCGAATAATCATGTCCGACTTGCGGTCAACGATGTAATAGAAGCCTTCGGGGTCGCGGTAGCCGATGTCGCCCGTGTGAAACCAGCCGCCGCGAAAGGCGCGTCGCGTCGCCTCTTCGTTGCGGTAGTAGCCTTTGAAAATATTCTCGCCGCGCAGGACTATCTCGCCCAACTCGCCGTCGGCGACCCTCCCGTCGTCTTCGTCAACCACGCGCATCTCGTTGCCAATCGGCAGGCCGCACGAACCGGCGCGGCGTCGCTCGTCGGGCGGGTTGAAGGTCGAGCGGCAGGTTGACTCGGAGAGCCCGTAGCCCTCGACGACGAGACACTTGAACGTCTCCTCGAAGCGACGCAAGACCGCCGCCGGGACGGGCGCGGAGCCGCACATCGCAAAACGCAGGCTCTCCGCGCTCAATCCCTCGGGCACGCCCGAAGGATATTTCGCCAGCAGCATCGAGAGCATCGTCGCCACCGAGCCGAACGAACTAATTTTGTATGCGTGGATAATTTCCCAGAAACGCGACGCGGAGAAACGCGGGCTGACGACCGTCGAGCCTCCGGCGTAGAGCGCGGTCAGCGTCGTGACGGTGACGGCGTTCATGTGAAAGAGCGGCATCACGGTGAGCAAGCGGTCGCGCTCTGTGAAGTTCAGCCACGTGGAAATCTGTCGCGCGTTCGCCAGAAGGTTGCCGTGCGTCAGCAGGCAGCCCTTCGGTTTTCCGGTCGTCCCCGAAGTGTAGATGATGATGGCTTCGTCGTTCGCTTGAATCTCCGCGTCGCTGGAAGACGCGAGACGCGTGTCGTCAAACTCTGCGGTCACGCGCGCTTCGTCGTCGAACTCGACGGCGGCGCGCAAACTCTCCACACGCCCGCGCACGTCCGCCACCTGCGGCGCAAACTGCGAATGAAAGAGCAGAGCCTTCGCCTCCGAATCGTTGAGCGCGTATTCAATCTCCTCGGCCTTGAGCAGCGAGTTGATCGGCCCCGCGAGCGCGCCCGTTTTGAAACAGGCGAAATAGGCGATGATGTATTCGGCGCTGTTCGGCATCAAGAGACTGACGACATCGCCGCGCCCTATGCCCTGCGCCGCGAGCATCCGCGCGGCGCGATTGACGGCACGGTCAAAGGCGGCGAACGTGTAGCGTCGCTCTGTGTCTGTCGAGAAAAGAAACTCTCTCGCGGGCGCGGCGTCGGCGCGCGCTTCGAGGAGTTGCCGGAGGTTGGAGAAGTTTTCGGTCATGGACGGCGGGCGAAGATTCGTTTTTAGCTTTTCGCGCATTCGCACAGTTGTTGTATATTACGCGCGTTCGGTAGAACGCGCACGATACCGGCGGCCACGTGCGGGCCGGGGTCGTCAGCTTATCGAAAACGCTTCCCTTTCTTCAACGGCTCCGCCTTTCAGTCGCAGCCATCCGTATTCATTCGCTTCTTTTTCCGGCCTGAAAAGTAGCCGGACGCGTGACGTATCTCATGGAGACTTACCGCAATTTTATTGACGGCGCATGGGTCGAATCAACTTCGACGAGAACCGCCGAGAACATCAACCCCGCCAACACCGGCGACGTTATCGGACGGATGCGACTCGCCACGCGCGAAGAAGCGCGCCGTGCGGTCGAGGCCGCCGCCGGAGCGTTTCGCGGCTGGCGCGCGACGCCCGCGCCCGCGCGCGGACGCATCATGGCACGCGCCGCCCGCCTCTTGGAAGACGACAAGGAGAACCTCGCCGCGATTCTCACGCGCGAAGAAGGCAAGACGCTCTCCGAGTCGCGCGGCGAACTCCAACGCGCCATCAACGTCGCGGAGTTTTGCGCGGGCGAAGCGCGACGTTTGAACGGCGAGACGATTGGCTCGGAGCTTCCGTCCAATTTCGCCTACACCATCAAGCAACCGCACGGCGTCGTCGCCTGCATCACGCCTTGGAATTTTCCGGTCGCGATCCCCGTCTGGAAGATTGCGCCCGCGCTCGTCGCGGGCAACACGGTCGTCTTCAAGCCTGCGACCGTCACGCCCGCGACCGCCGTCCGCCTCGTCGAGATTTTCACCGAAGCGGGTATCCCGAAAGGCGTGCTCAATCTCATCCTCGGCTCCGGCTCGGAGGCGGGCGACGAGATTTGCGGCCACGCGGCGGTGCGCGCCATCTCCTTCACAGGCTCGAACTCGGTCGGCATCGCGCTCTACGAACAGGCGGCGCGGCGCGGCGCGAAGGTGCAATGCGAGATGGGCGGCAAGAATCCCGTCATCGTCATGGAGGACGCAGACCTCGACCTCGCCGTCGAATCCACGGCGCAGGGCGCGTTCGGCTCGACCGGCCAACGCTGCACGGCGACGAGCCGCGCCGTCGTCGTCAACGATGTCGCCGACGAGTTTATGCGGCGCATCAAGGCGCGCGCCGAGAGCCTCCGTATCGGCGACGGCGCGAGTGACGGAACTGATGTCGGGCCGCTCGTTGACGAGAACCAGCACAAGAACGTGCTCCGCTACATTGACATCGGGCGCGAAGACGGCGCGCATCTCTCGACCGGCGGCACGCCCCCCGAAGGCGACGGTCTGGATAAAGGCTACTATGTGCGCCCGACCATCTTCGACCGCGTCACGCCCGACATGCGGATCGCGCGCGAAGAGATTTTCGGCCCCGTGCTCTCCGTGCTGCGCGTCAAAGATTTCGCGGAGGCCATGCAGGTCGCCAACGACAGCGAGTACGGTCTGTCGTCCTCCATCTTCACCAACGACGCCGCGCGCATCTTCCGCTTCGTGGATGAAATCGAGACCGGCATGACGCACATCAACTCGCCCACCACCGGCGGCGAAGCTCACATCCCCTTCGGCGGCATCAAATCCACCGGCATCGGCGAACGCGAACAGGGCTCGACCGCGCTCGACTTCTACACCGAACTCAAGGTCGTCTACGTTGACTACACGGGGCGCAAGCGCGAAGGGAATCTCTACTGAGACTACCGGTTCAACGTCGTGAGCTAAAGAAGCACAGGGGTGTCGTTATGTTGAATGAAGAATTGATCGAAAAAATCAGGAACTTGCCGCCGGAACGAATCGTCGAAGTCGAAGATTTCGTTGATTTCATTTCCCAGAGAGACGAGCAACGTCTCGTGCAGGCTGCCGCAAAATTATCTGAAGACGCTTTCAGACAGGTCTGGGACAACGAAGAAGATTCAGTCTATGACCGATTATAACTGTGGCGTAATTGATTGCCGCTAATACTTTCCTTGAACCTATGTCGAAGATGAAAACCGTTGCATGTCCGTCTTGTCAGGCCGATAACAGTACGGACGATTCTGTCTGCGCGGAGTGTGGGGAGTCTTTGGTGTTGGCGAAGATTCAGCAGAGCGTGGATGAGATCAAGCGTCTGACGGAGAAGAAGCTGCCGCAGTTCAACGCGCCGTCTTTCAACTCTTACAACGGGTTCGGCACGACGCTGCTCGATTACCGCGCGCTGCCCGACGGGACATACGAGGCGACGCGCTGGGTGATTGCGCTCTTCCTGCCCGTCGTCCCGCTCGCCACCTACGTCATCGAGCCGACCGCGCAGGAGAGAACCTACGGGCGCGAGACTTCGAGTTTCAATGTGCTCGGCAAGAGTCGTCTTTCAGTAGCGAGAGTTTTGCGCACCTATCTTTTGGCGGCGGTCGGGTTGTCGCCGGTCATTCTGGGAATCGTCTATTCCGCCGAGTTGAACCGTATCATCAAAGGCTTGTGGGCTGTCCTCGTGATGTTTCTCGGCGTCGTGTGGGCGACCTATTTCATCTTCTTCAAACTCAAGAACGACA
This sequence comes from Pyrinomonadaceae bacterium, assembly GCA_035537095.1. Taxonomy (GTDB): domain Bacteria; phylum Acidobacteriota; class Blastocatellia; order Pyrinomonadales; family Pyrinomonadaceae; genus DASWNP01. The sequence goes on along the minus strand of DATLMV010000254.1, from coordinate 2,399 downwards.
GCCAAGCCTACAAGACCAAAGCTGCTTCCTGAACCAATCCGGCAATCATCAAACGCACCTTTCACGGAGACACAGATATGAGCACAGTCGAGACCGCCGCACAGCAATCGGAGATTGTCCGCAAACACAAGGAGTTCCTCTTCCCCGCCGTCGCAACTTATTATCAGGAACCGCTCGCGCTCGTGCGCGGCGAGGGGATGCATGTCTGGGACGACGCGGGGAATCGTTATCTCGATTGCTTCGGCGGCGTGCTCACGGTGAGCGTCGGCCACGCGAACCCGAAGGTCAACGCGGCCATCATCGAACAGGTCAAGACGCTCCAACATACCTCGACGCTCTACGCCAACAAGCCGCAGGGCGAACTCGCCGAGAAGCTGCACCAGATAACGCCCGGTCGTCTCAAAAAATCCTTCTTCACCAACAGCGGCACGGAGGCCGACGACACGGCCATCATGGCGGCGAAGCTCCACACCGGACGACACGAGATCGTCGTCCTGCGCCACAGCTATTCGGGACGCTCGGCGACCGCGCTCACTTCCGTCGGGCATTCGACGTGGCGTCCCCTGCCCGCGCAGGTCGCAGGCATCGTCCACGCGCGCGCGCCCTATTGTTATCGTTGCCCGCTCAAGTTGAGTTACCCGGAGTGCGGTCTGGCGTGCGCCGAAGAGATCGAAGAGGTGATTATGACGACGACGACGGGCGAGATTGCCGCCTTCATGGCCGAGCCGATTTTGGGCGTCGGCGGCTTCATCGTCCCGCCCGCCGGATACTTCGAGCGCGCCGTCGAAATCACGCGCAAGCACGGCGGACTCTTCATCGCCGACGAGGTGCAGACGGGCTGGGGACGCACGGGCGAGAAGTGGTTCGGCATCGAGCATTGGAACGTCGAGCCGGACATCATCACGTCCGCGAAGGGCATGGGCAACGGCGTCCCCATCGGGATGACGACCGCGACGCCGGAAGTCGCCGACAGCTATCCGGGCCTCACCTTCTCGACCTTCGGCGGCAATCCCGTCTCGATGGCCGCCGCGCTCGCCGTCATCAAAGTGATCGAGGAGGAAGACCTGCGCGCGAACGCCGCGACGGTCGGCGCGCACCTGCGCGAGGGTCTGGAAGGACTCAAGGAGAAGCATCAGGTCATCGGCGACGTGCGCGGGATGGGCTTGATGCAGGCGATTGAACTCGTCAAAGACCGCGAGACGAAAGAGCCGCACCCGCAGGCCGTCTTGCAGGTCTTCGAGGAGACCAAGCGACGCGGCGTGCTCATCGGCAAAGGCGGTCTCTACGCCAACGTTATCCGCACAGGCATGATGCTCAACTCGACCAAAGATACTGTCAACGAGTTGATTGAAGCCCTCGACGCAGGTTTAGCATCGGTCAAGAGCAACTGAACCAAAACGAAAGTCGCGCGCCCGAAGTAAGCAGAGAAGAAACATTCAAGGAGACGCCGATAATCAATGAAAACGCTGATTCGTAATGGTCGCATCGTCACCGCCGTGGATGATTACAGGGCTGACGTTTTGATTGAGGACGAGGTCGTGTCGGTTATCGGCGCGCGGTTGGAGATGGAGGTTGACCGTGTGATTGATGCGACGGACAAACTGGTTATTCCGGGCGGCATCGACCCGCACACGCACATGGAATTGCCCTTCGGAGGCACGCAGGCGTCCGACGATTTTCGGACGGGGACGATTGCCGCCGCGCATGGCGGAACGACCACCATCATTGATTTCGCCGTGCAGTATAAGGGACAGACGCTGACCGAAGCGCTCGACACATGGCACGCGAAAGCCGAAGGCAAGACGGCGATTGATTATGGCTTTCATCTCATCTGCACCGACCTCGAAGACGAGCGCGTGCCCGAACTTCATCGCGTCATGCACGAAGGCATTACGAGTTTCAAGATGTTCATGGCCTATCCGGGCGTCTTTCTCGTTGACGACGCGACCATCTTTCGCGCGATGACGGCGGCGGGCGAACACGGCGGCTTGATTTGCATGCACGCGGAGAACGGCGTCGTCATCAACGAGCTTATCAAACACGCGCTCGCCGCCGGAAGAACCGCGCCGAAGTATCACGCGCTGACGCGCCCGACCATCGCCGAGGCAGAAGGCGTGCATCGCGCCATCGCCATCGCGGAGATGGCCGAGTCGCCCGTCTACATCGTCCACTTGAGTTGTGCCGATGCGCTGCATCAAGTGCGCGAGGCGCGCGACCGTGGTCTCCCCGCGTTTGCCGAGACGTGCCCGCAGTATCTTTTTCTCTCCTACGACAACTACGAAGAACCCGGCTTCGAGGGCGCGAAGTATGTGATGACGCCGCCGCTCCGTGAAAAGTGGAACCAGGCGGAGTTGTGGAAGGGTTTGAGAACGGACGACCTGCAAGTCGTCTCGACAGAC
>DATLMV010000253.1:0-38072 GCA_035537095.1 Pyrinomonadaceae bacterium | reverse complement strand
GCCCGCGCTGGCTGCGGACGGAGACGTTGCCGCCGTGCGCGGCGGCGATGCGCTTGGCGATGGCGAGACCGATGCCGCGTCCGGCGTTGGTGCGCCGCGCGTCCGAGACGTGCCAGAAGGCGTCGAAGACGAAAGGAATCTCTTCGGGCGAAATCCCCGCGCCGGAATCGGCGACGTTGACGACGACGAAGCGTTGGCCCTCGTCGCCGAGCCGCGTGCCCGTGATGCTCTGCGCTTCGATCTGGATGCTGCCTCCGGCGGGCGTCGCGGCGAGCGCGACACAGATGAGATGACAGATGGCGCGCCGCGTCTGTCGCACGTCAACGTGCAGGTCTGACGTGCCCGCCGCGACGCGGACGTTGAGTTCGACGCCGCGCAGGGCCGCCTCGCCGCGCAGAGGCTCAACCGCATCTTCGAGCAGCTTTTCCGTCGCGGCCAGTTCGACGTTGAGCGCGAGCGTCTGTTCCTGCTGGCGCGCGATTTCGAGCAGGTTGTCGGCCAACTGGCGCATCCGCCCGCCCTGCTCGATGGCGCTGCCGAGCAACTGCCTGTCCTCCATATCGAAGGGCTCGCGCGCCTGCAACTTGCTCTCGAAGAGTTCGAGCAGTCCGAGCACGTTGGTCAGAGGCATCCGGATGTCGCGGACGAGCGTGTTGACGAAACCGCTCTTGAGGCGTTCGAGTTCACGACGCGCTTCGTTGCCGCTCTCCACACGCTCGCGGCTGAGACACGCGCCGACAGCCAGCGCGACAGCATCGGCCAGCCACGCGAGCGAGCATGTGTCCTGATCGTCATAGACGCCTGCGGTTGCGCTCGTGAAGCAGAGCGCGCCGAAAGTCTCCGTCCCGTTCGTGAGCGGGAGGGCGAGCGCGGCGCGCGCATCGTGGCCGGTGATCTCGGCGGTGTCGCGCAGCGTCGTCTCGTCGAGGACTACGGCCACGCCCTGCTCCAACGCCCGCGCGAAGGGCGAATGCGCCGCGCGGAAAAGCCCGACGCTCACACGGTCTGCGCCCCGCTCGACCGAAAGAGAGCGCATCGAAGCGTTAGCGTCTTCATGGTTTGCGGCGTTGGCGGCGGGAATGACGAGGCAGCAACGGTCGAAGGAGACAAGCTGCGCGGGCGTCGTCTGGGCGAGCGCCTGTGCGACGCCGGAGAGCGTGTGCGCGCGCGTGATGCGCGAGATGAACGGAGACACGAGTTCGAGCGATGGCGACGCGGCAAGCGCCGTCAAATCAGGGAGGGGCATCTGATTGTGACATCTCCTCGGGAGAGAAAATTCGGTTGAAGGGAGAGTACAGGTAAGACCGGCGGCGAGTCGCGGCCACGCGCGCGCCATATTTTGAGTTTATATAGTTCAGCCGCCGCGCGCAACAACTATTTACGGCGACGGCTGTACGCTATCTAAGCGGGCGACCGGAAACCCGTTTGAAGTCTGCCGCACAGATGCAACAGACACAGAAGGATAAGAAGCAATCCTTAAAGTCGCTTCTTATCCTTTGCGTCGCCGCAACTATTCGATAGTTTCGACTATTTTTTGAGCCAGCCGAAGAGGCCGTGGACGACCGTTTCGCGGTTCTCCTCGTAAATGGCTTTGGTGAGCGGGAGCGACATCGGGCAGACGCGGACGCAGTTCTGCGCGTTGCCGCAGTTGGTGATGCCGTCGTCGCCCATGATGGCTTCGAGGCGTTCGTCGCGCGACATCTCGCCCGTCGGGTGCATGTTCATCAGGCGCACCTGCGCGATGGCCTGCGGGCCGATGTACTGTCCGTCGCCGTACTGCGGGCATGCTTCCAGACAGCAACCGCACGTCATGCAACGCGAATAGGCGTAACGCTCGGCGACATCCTCCTGATCCATGCGGGGGCCGGGGCCGAGGTCGTACGTGCCGTCAATCTCGATCCATGCCTGCACGCGCTTGAGGTGGTTGAACATCTCCGAGCGGTCAACGACGAGGTCGCGGACGTTCGGGAATTTCGACATCGGTTCGAGCGTGATGGGCTGTTCGAGTTGGTCAACGAGCGCGGAGCACGACTGCCGGACTTTGCCGTTGATGACCATCGTGCAGATGCCGCAGACCTGTTCCAGACAGTTCATGTCCCAGACGGGCGGCGTCGTCTTGCGCCCGTCCTTCGTGACGGGATTTTTGCGAATCTCCATCAGGCACGAGATGATGTTCAGGTTGGGACGATAGGGAATCGCGAACTCTTCCCAGTAAGGGTCGTCGTCGAGTTTGGCGCGACGGCGGATGCGAAACTCGACAACCTTCTGCCCCGTTTGTGCGGCGGCCACGCGATTCGTTTGAACGTCTGTGTGTGCGCTCATACTTCGTCTGATTTGCCCCCTGCGTCTTCGAGTGTCTTGCCCTGCTCGCGGCGCGTCTCGGCCTCGCCGTGCATCACGTCTCTGACCTGTTCCTTGTTCTGGTTCCACACGGTCGGGCCGCTCAAATCCTTCGGCTTCTGCTCCCAACCCTCTTGCGGTATCTGCTGCGCGCCGTCGGTGGCGGGAAGTCCCGACTTCTGCGCGCTCGCCGCGACCGACGGCGCGACCTTCTGCTCCTGCTTGCCCTTGCTGTAGTCGCGCTTGCGCGGCTTGACGAGCGACGTGTCCACCGCCTCCCAAGAGAAGACCGGCCCTTCGCCGGAGTATTCGGCGATAGTCGTCTTGAGGAAATTCTCGTCGTCGCGGTTGGGGAAGTCCGGCTTGTAGTGCGCGCCGCGCGACTCGTCGCGTTGGAGCGCGCCGAGCGTGATGACGCGCGCCAGTTCCAGCATGTTCTTCAACTGCCGCGCGTGCGGCAGGGCATGCGTCGCCCACATGTTGGAATCGTTGAGGGAGATGTGACGATAGCGGTCTTGCAGTTCGAGCAACTTCTCGTCGGTTGCCTTGAGCTTGTCGTTATAACGGACGACCGTCACGTTGTCCGTCATCCACTTGCCCATCTCTTCGTGAATGACGTACTGATTCTCCGTCCCCGACTGTTTGAGGAGCGTGCTGTTTATCTCGTGCTGACGCCTGCGCTCGTCCTCGTAAATCTTCGAGCCGTCCGCGCCGCCGTTGCGCTCGACGTTCTTCGCGTACTCGATGGCGGCGGGAGCGGCGACGAACCCGCCATAGACGCAACTGACGAGCGAGTTTGCGCCGAGGCGGTTCGCGCCGTGAATCGAATAATCGCACTCGCCCGCCGCGAGCAGCCCCGGAATGTTGGTGCGTTGGTTGAAGTCAACCCAGAGGCCGCCCATCGAATAATGAACGCCGGGGAAAATCCGCATCGGCACATGACGCGGGTCGTCGCCGACGAACATCTCGTAGATTTCGAGAATCGCGCCGAGCTTGCGGTCGAGCGTTTCGGCGGGGATGTGCGTCAGGTCGAGATAGACCTGATTGTCGCCGCCGACGCCCATGCCTTCGAGACAGACCTGAAAGATTTCGCGCGTGGCGATGTCGCGCGGGACGAGATTTCCATAAGCCGGATACTTCTCTTCGAGGAAGTACCAGCGTTCGTTTTCAGGGATAGAGGAGGGCGCGCGTTTGTCTCCCTGCGCTTTCGGAACCCACACGCGGCCACCCTCGCCGCGCGCCGATTCCGACATCAGACGCAGCTTGTCTTCGCCCGGAATTGAAGTCGGGTGAACCTGTATAAACTCTCCGTTGGCGTAGCGCGCGCCCTGTAGATAACAGGCGGCGACGGCGCTCCCCGTGCAGACCATCGAGTTGGTTGACTTGCCGAAAATGAGGCCGGGCCCGCCCGTCGCCATAATCACGGCGTCGGCGGGAAAGGCGCGCACTTCCAGCGTCGAGAGTTCCATCGCGACCAGTCCGCGACAGACCTGTTGCTCGTCCAAGATGAGCGATAGCATCTCCCAATGCTCGTACTTCTTGACCTTGCCTTCGACCTCGCGGCGGCGCACCTGCTCGTCGAGCGCATACAAGAGTTGTTGTCCGGTGGACGCTCCCGCAAACGCCGTGCGGTGATGTTTCGTGCCGCCGAAGCGTCGGAAGTCGAGCAAACCCTCCTTCGTGCGCGAGAAGGGGACGCCCATCCGGTCGAAGAGATAGATGATCGCCGGGGCCATCTCACACATGGCTTTGGCGGGCGGCTGGTTGGCGAGAAAGTCGCCGCCGTAGACGGTGTCGTCGAAGTGTTCGGCGGTCGAGTCGCCTTCGCCTTTGGTGTTGACCGCGCCGTTGATGCCGCCCTGCGCGCAGACCGAATGCGAACGCTTCACGGGGACGACCGAGAAGAGGTCAACTTCGTGGCCCGCCTCGGCGATCTTCATCGCCGCCGCGAGTCCGGCCAATCCGCCGCCGACGATGGCTATCTTGATGCCGTTTTTTCCTGCTACAGCCATATCAGTAAAGTATCCCTCCAAAGAGTCCACCGGGGCGCAGGAACGCGACCGCGACGTTGATCCAGAAGATGAGCAGCACGATGCCGAAACCGATGCAGCCGTAACCCGTCAGACGTTGCGCGCGCTCGCCGATGACGATGCCCCAGTCAACGGCGAACAGCCAGATGCCGTTGGCGAAATGCCAGATGGTCGAAGTGATGCCGACCAGATAGACGATGAAGATGGCGGGCATCCGAAATTCGCGCGCGACGATCTCATAACTCCGGTCGGCGTGATGCGCGACCGATTCCGTGTTGAGGCCGGGAATCATGCCGAAGCGGAAGTTGAGTACGTGAAAGAGGATGAAGAAAAACAGTATCACGCCCGTGATGCGCTGAATCGTGTAGAACCAGTTGCGCGGGTAAGGGTAGTGCAGGTTGTTCGGGCGCGACTCCCACGTGATCACCATGCCGTAGATGGCGTGATAGAGGAGCGGGATAAAGATAAACGCGGTTTCGACGAGCAGGATGTAGGGCACAGCCTGCAAATCGGCGACCGCTTGGTTGAAATCCTGTGCGCCCGTCGAAGGATGCGCGGCCTTCGAGTTGGTGTAGAGATGCTCCAACAGGAACGCGCCGAGCGGGACTATCCCTGACAACTGGTGCAGCTTGCGTAAGATGAAAGTTCTACTGAGACGGACGGCCATAGCTCTCTGAATGCTCTCCTTTGCCGCGAAGAAGACCTCCTCGAAAACCCTCAAACTGCGACGGGCGGGACGGGTTCGCTTCTCTATGGAGCCAAGCGCGGGACGATTCTGAATTTCCGTGAACGCACGGGATTATACGTTCCGCCTCGCCCAAAAGCCAAGACCGACGCCCGCCCCGTCCCGCCCTCACCCGCCCGCCTATCTTTGCTCCGCGCTATTTCACCAACCTAAGTTTAGCGCCCCGCTCATATAAGGTAAAATGAAATATCTTGCGCCTCAAGTTGAGAAAAACTTATAACTATGGTTATGCTATTTCATATGGCAAACTGAAATTTAGAATCCACCTTGAGGAAAACCTATGAGCACATCTCAGAAACCCAAAGTCGGAGAGTTCTATAGCCGTGAGGAAATTTCTCGTATGTTCAGGGGAAGTTCTTGGACGTATCTTCCTCGTTATCAAGGCGATGTCGTGAGCGGATGTTTCAGAACTGACTTAAATCCTAAAGCACCAGAGGAAGTTCTGGTTGGATATGGCAAACTGCGAATCTCGTCTGCTAAGAGACTTGTAGAGCAGAACACACCTATCCCAGTTTTTTTACAACGCGCCTCTAAGCAATGGGAGTTTATTGGGTATTATCGCGGGAAGAAATTTTCTGACTCTCCCAGCGAAGTTACCCCGAAAGCCAGAGCAGCGAATTTGGATAGGAAGGTCGCTGGCGTGCTCTATCTTGAGAAGGCGGAAGATGTTTAATGAGAAAATATGCAGATTGAGACGTTAAAGATTTTCTGTGATCTGGTCGAGACGCAGAGTTTTTCGCAGGCTGCGGAGCGCAACTTCGTGACGCAGTCGGCGGTCAGCCAGCAGGTGCGCGGTCTCGAAGAGAAGTTCAAGCGGCGACTCTTGGAGCGCGTGCGCGGGCGGCGCGAGATTCGCCTGACCGACGAGGGCGAGGCGTTCTTCGAGGCCAGCCGGGGCGTGCTCGCGGCCTACGTGAATCTGGAAGAGCGGATGCGCGACCTGACGGGCACGGTGAGCGGGAGCGTGCGCGTCGCCACCGTCTACAGCGTCGGCTTGCACGAACTGCCGCCCGCCGTCCGTCGCTTCATGGAACTCTACCCGCAGGCCAAGATTGACCTCGAATACAGCCGCACGACGCGCATCGTGCGCGACGTGTTGAGCGGCGCGGCGGAACTCGGCGTCGTCGCCTATCCGGAAAAGAAGCGCGGCCTCGAAGTGGTCGCGCTCGGCGGCGCGCGTCTCGTGCTCATCTGCCCGCCGCAGCACGCGCTCGCCAAACGCAAGAAAGTGCAGGCACGCGAACTCAACGAGCAGGGCTTTATCCACTTCGAGCGCGACATCCCGACCCGTCGCGCGACCGACCGCATCCTTCGTTCGCACGGCGTCACAGTCCGCCGCGTCGCCGAGTTCGACAACATCGAGACCATCAAGCGCGCCGTCGAGGTCGGGATGGGCGTCGCCATTGTCCCGGCCCCTTCGGTGCTCGACGAACAACGCAGCGGCCAACTCGCCGTCGTCGCGCTCGCCGAACCCGAATGGACGCGCCCCGTCGGCATCATCTATCGCAGCGACCGCACGCTCGGCAAAGCCGCGCGCAAATTCATCGAACTACTCACACAGAAGTCCAAAGTCACAAGTCCAACGTCCAAAGTCTGAAGGCAAAGCTCCTGACTTTAGACGTTGGACTTCTTACGACTTTGGACGTTGGACTTTCAGACTTTGGACTTACTACTGACACAACTACCGGCAACTAAACTGGCCGCGCTGATGCGCGCGCGGGAGGTTTCGCCGGTCGAGGTGATGGAGGCGCACCTGCGGCGCATCGAGGAGTTGAACCCGCGCTTGAATGCGATTGTGACGCTCGCGCCGGATGCTCTGGCGTGCGCGCGGCGCGCGGAGTCGGCGTTGATGCGCGGGGATGCCGGAGTGCTGCACGGCCTGCCCTTGACGGTGAAGGACACGTGTGAGACGCGGGGCTTGCGCGCGACGAGCGGGACGCGCCTGCGCGCCGATTTTACTGCGTCGGTGGATGCTCCTGCCGTGGCATGTCTGCGCGCGGCGGGCGCAATCGTGCTCGGCAAGACGAACACCTCCGAACTCGCGCTCGACTACACGGCGGAAAATCCTCTCTATGGCCGGACGAACAATCCGCACGCGCCGGAGCGCACGCCGGGCGGTTCGAGCGGCGGCTGCGCGGCGGCTGTCGCGGCCTGTCTGACGCCCGCCAGTCTGGGCAGCGACCTCGTCGGCTCGATACGCATTCCCGCCCACTTCTGCGGCGTCTGCGGCCTCAGACCGACGACGGGGCGCGTCCCTACCGTTGGACATTTCCCTTCGACGGACGGCCCCTTCTCGCTCGGCGCAAGCATCGGCCCGCTGGCGCGCAGCGTCTCTGATTTAGAGTTGCTGTACGGCGTGCTCGCGGGCGACGAAACGATGACGGCGCGGGCTGGCGATGAAAGCATGACGGCGCGCGCCACGTCTCCGGCACGCGACGACGACGGGTTCGACGTGCGCGGCTGGCGTGTCGCGTGCTACGCGGACGACGGGATTGCGCCCGTCACCGTCGAGACGGAGCAGGCGGTCGAACGTGCGGCGCACGCGCTCGCCCGTGCGGGACTCGACGTGCGACACGAGCGACCGCCGCACGTCGAGCAAGGGCAACGCCTGTGGCTTGAGTTGTTCGCGCCCGCGACGCGGCAGATGTTGCGCGCGGAGTTCGCCGGGAGAGAGGACGCGGGCGGGCCTTCGGTGAGGATGTTGCTTGAGCGCAGAAGCTCTGCGCCGGAAGCGTCGCTGGCGGACTATTTTCGCGCGTGGACGGAGCGCGATAGGTTGCGCGGCGCGCTCGTCGAATGGATGAAGGAGACGCCGCTGCTCGTCGCTCCGGTCGGCGCGGCTCCGGCGTTCGCGCACGGCGCGCGCACAGTCAGCGTCGGCGCACAGGAGTTGAGCATCTTCCGCGCGTTCAGCTACGCGCAGACGTGCAACACGTACGACCTTCCGGCGGTCGCCGTTCCCGCCGGACAGACCGGGGAGGGCTTGCCCGTCGGCGTGCAGATTATCGGGCGACCGCGCGCGGAGCGTTCCGTGCTGGCGGCAGCGCGCATCGTCGAGGCCGCGCTCGGCGGTTGGCAGCGTCCGCACATGGTTTGAGCGCGCACGTCGCGGGCAATCTCGTTGCGTCGCCAGACATTTCATTTGGTAAAGACAATCGGATATAGTTTCCGCAGTCACGTCACACACGGATGCGAACGCGCGGGCGTCTCGTGCCTGACCGCCGGGAGGATTTTATGGAAGGTGCAATGTTTCTGTTCTTCTTCATGTTCATCGCCATCGGGACGCTGATCGTCGCCGCCAAGACGATCAAGATCGTGCCGCAGGCGACGGTGTTGCTGATCGAGCGTCTCGGGCGTTTCAGCCGCGTGGCGGCGGGCGGCCTCAACGTCATCATCCCGTTTCTCGACAAACCGCGCGGCGTCTACTGGACGAACGTTCGCCCCGGCCTGACTTCGATTGACCTGCGCGAACAGTACATAGACCTCCCGCCGCAACCCGTCATCACGCGCGACAACGTGACGATTCACGTTGATTCCGTCGTCTACTGGCAGATCACAGACCCGATCAAAGCTGTCTATGAAATCAACGATCTCGTCGGCGGGCTCGTGCAGTTGACCATCACGGGGATGCGCGCCGTGATGGGCGAGATGGATTTGGATCACACGCTCTCGTCGCGCGACCAGATCAACGCCAAGCTGCGCATCATCCTCGACGAAGCGACGGACAAGTGGGGCGTCAAGGTGACGCGTGTGGACGTGAAGAACATCAACCCGCCCGAAGACGTGCGCCTGACGATGGAGAAGCAGATGACCGCCGAGCGCAACCGCCGCGCGCTCGTGCTGCAAGCCGAGGGCGACAAGCAGGCCGCGATCACGCGCGCCGAAGGCGAGATGCAGGCGGCGGTGACGCGCGCCGAGGGCGCGAAGCAGTCGGCCATCCTGCAAGCCGAAGGCGCGGCGCAGGCGCGTCTGCGAAACGCCGAAGCCGAAGCGCAGGCCATCAATCAAGTGACGCAGGTCTTGGAAGGGCACGGCAATCCGGCGCAGTATCTCATCACCAGCCGTTACATCGAGAGCCTCAAGGAGATGACGCAGGGCAACAACTCGAAGGTCATCTTCATGCCCGTCGAAACGTCGAGCATGCTGGCGAGCATCGGCGCGCTCAAAGAGATGATCTCCGAGAGCGGCGGCGGCGGCGACAAGCGCGCGCCCGACGATAAACGGACGAACAAGCCCCCCGTCCCCCCGCGCCAACTGCCGAACGTGTGAGAGCAGGCGCGCGACCAACAGAGACGTTTGACATCAGCCGTCACGATTGACATCAACCGTGCGCGAGAATATCATCCGCGCGTCTCAGAGCATCCTCGCTGCCGCCCGCGCAAGCTTCACGCAGGGCTTCGCCGTTTGCCTTCAAGGGTCTGTATCTCGCTGCCGCGAGCGTTCCTCAAATCAACGAACGCTCCGGCGGAAAGGGAGTCGGCCTCATGCTTCTATTCGCACGCAAGCAACGCCAGACTCAACAGCAGTCGTCCTCCTCTCTACATCCCACGCCCACCGGCGCGACGGTGAACGCGTCCAAATTTACGCACCCGATACTCCGCTTGCAGCGCACAATCGGCAATCAGGCCGTCGGGCGTTTGCTCGAAGCCGGAGGTGAAATCGCGGGCGCGCGTGCGGGGATGAATCCGGCGACGCCGCTCGCCGCGCATGATTCCGTGCAGAGGACGGCGGACAATAGCGCGCCGTTCAGGATACAGGCGAAGCTGACGGTGGGCGCAGCGGGCGACGCGTACGAGCAGGAGGCCGACCACGTCGCCGAGCAGGTGACGCATGCGGGTGAGGCGAAACTGCGGCGCAGTTGTGCGTGCGCGGGCAGTTGCTCCAAGTGTCAGGACGACGAGCACGCGGAGCACGCGGCTCCGCTCGTGCAGACGAGCCGCGTCGCGTCGCACGAGGCGACGGAGGGAGAAGCCCCGCCCGTCGTCGAGGAGGTCTTGCGCTCGCCGGGCCGGACGCTGGACGCCCCGACCAGAGATTTCTTCGAGACGAGCTTCGGGCGCGACTTCGGCCACGTCCGCGTGCACACGGACGAGCGCGCGGCGAGTTCGGCGGCGGCGGTCGGCGCGCAAGCCTACACGGTCGGCGGCGACATCGCGTTCGCCGCAGGGCAGTATGCGCCTGAGACTTCGAGCGGTCGTCGCCTGCTCGCGCATGAACTGACGCACGTCGCGCAGCAGGACGGTCGCCCGCAAGCGCGGGTGCAGCGGCAGAAGGCGACGCCTCCGCCTGATGCGGCTCAGGCCGCCGCAGCCAAAAAACTGAGATTGGAGTTGACGAAATCCAAAAACGGCGCGGCCTGCGCCTGCGTGGTCGTCATCCACAACGACGAGCGGAACGCGCGCAAGACGGCCCAACTGATGCACGAAAACTGCTCGTACAATCTGGTGTTGCGGATGCCGGACGACCCGACGCGCGACGTGAAGATGCCGGGAAGCTCCGCGATGATTGACCCGAACTCCTTGTTCCCCGAAGACATCGCCGCCGAATGCCTGACCGCCGCGAAGGCGGGCAAAGACTGTTCGGCGGGCGAGAAGGACGCCGACAAGCAGGTCAAGAAACAGTTTTTCCTGACCCTCAAGGACTGCTCAAACTCGTTCGCGCTGCCGGTCGTCGCGCTGCACAACAACGACATCGAGGAGACGAAGGGTTATCGCAACAAGAAGGCTAAAGACAAAATTGATGTCAGCGACTTGAAGATGGACATTGATAAGAGCAAGGAGGAGACTGGGACAAAACGACTCGCCAAGCTTAAAAAATTATTGACCGACAAGTTCAGCGACAGCATTGCGGAATCGGTGATGGATACGCCGAGAAAGACCAACATCTTTCGTTGGTGTCAGGCGTCGGACTTGTCGAGATGTCATATCGGCGACCCCGAGCATCCCGACAACGTCGTCTGGGTGACTAAAGAGAGCGACTTCAAGAAGCTGAGCGCGCAGAACGTCAACGTCGCTTTTCAATCCGAGATACCCACCGCGAAGAAGGGCCAACCCAAGAGCGAATCCGAGGGCGACCTGTCCACCCTCTTCCTGATTCTGGAAAAAATAACCAAGGCAGAGATCGCCGAAATTGATTCACAGATCACGCTATTTCAATTTCTCACCGCCTACGCTTCTATGGATTTCGGACTCCCCCTCTTGTTGGAGATGTATCTCCGGTCGTTGATGGTGAAGAAACTCGAAGACATCCGCTTCATCAACATCGAGACGCCGGGCGACGCCATCTCAGACCAGACCGACGCCGAACGCGTGCGTAATTATGAAGCCATCGTGGAAGTCCTCAAGGCGGTCGGGCTGCATTGTTGCGGGGCTGATGCGGCGGCGCAAGCCGAGGCCGAGAAGAAGATCAAGGCGGGACTCGCGCTCGCCAAGAAAAAGTGACGCCGCAGCTCTGTCAAAACCTTTCAAACGAAGAACCGCGCACACGTCAACATTTCCACTATATCTCCGACGACTGCGCCGCGCTCGTCCCAACGCCGCGCAAGGGATGGCGCGAGAGCGTCGAGTGGCGTGCGCCGCCCGTGCCGAGTTCGCTGCGGATGACGAGCAGTTCGGCGATACGGAAGGACTCAGAGGAAAACTCGGAGGCGCGATGTTCTTCGGCGAGCGCGCGTGCTCCCTCGGGCGCGCGCAGGCGTGCGAGCGTGAGGTGCGGGTGAAACTTTTTCGACTCGCGCGGAAACTTCTCGCGCGCCGCTTCCTCTTCGAGACGATGATGTAGCCCGGCCAATTGTCCCGCGTCGTCGCGCACGCCGAGCCAGAGGACGTGCGGTCTGCCGCGCGTGTGGAAGGCTCCCGTGCCCTCGATGGCGAGCGCGAAGGGCGACATGCCGGAGGCCGCGCGCGTCGCCGCCGCTTGCAGGTGTGCGACGCGCTCCGGCGTTATCTCGCCGAGAAATTTCAGCGTGACGTGCATCTTCTCCGGCTTGTCCCAAGTGGCGCGAACCTGCGTCGCGCTCTCACGCAGACGCGCAGCGTACGCGGCGGCCCGCTCCCTGACACCTTCCGGCAACTCGACGGCGCAGAAGACCCGCCATAAATTTTCCTGCTCTCCCGTTCGACTCATGCGTTGTTCATCTCCGAAAGTTTCCGCTCCGTCAAAGCAAAATCTAACAGGGATAGACAGGATAGACAGGATAAGAAAAGGCAAAAGGGCCAACGTGAAAGTTGAGAACAGCACCGCACGCGGTTAACTCCGACCCTTTCTCCATTTAACCTTTCCCCATTTCCCCCAGTGTCTTTTCATCCTGCCTATCCTGTCTATCCCTGTTAATTTTCTGCGCCTCACTTCGTCGCGGGCGTGAGCGTCAGCGTCTCCTGCGCGGCTGCGGCGACGGCACGGGGCGTGAAGGGAAAGACGCGCGGGGTCGCAGCCATCCAGTCCGTGAGTTGGTCTTTCCAATGCGGGCTGCGGGGCAGTCCCGACTGGCCGAGCGCGATGCCTTGCTGCGTCTTGTCCCAGTCGGCGGCGTCCGCGATGAGACGCATGGAGACGCCTGCGCCGACGTTGACGGTCGTGAGATTCGCGCCGCCGCCTCTCTGCGGGAAGGGAGCGACGACGTACGGCTGACCGAAAATCGGGATGCCCGCCAGCGGGTGCGGGAAACGAACCTGCGTCAGTTGTCCCCAAGTCCACTTGCTTTCGTCCGCGCCGATGCGCTTCGAGAGCGTCTCGCGCGCTTCCGCGTGCACGGCGGCGAAGAGTTCCGCATAGCTCTTGTACTCACGCGGCAGCCATGCGGCGGGACGCTGCTCGACGATGCGGTTGACGAAGGTGTCGCGGTTGTCCCAACTGTAAGCTTTCGCGCGCTCTGCTCCGACCGCTCCCGTGAGCACTTTTGTGAGCAGCGTCGTCCGCATCGCCGCCGCCAGACGCGCGGCGCGCGATTCGGGAACGATCTCGCCATTCCAACCGTCGAAGAGTCGAATCGTCTCACGCCATTTGTGGTCGCTTGCGTCGAGGCGTGCCGCGCGCGCGACTTTGACCACCTCGCGCGCGAAGATGGCGGCGGAGATGGAACGCACGTCGCCTTGAATGGCGCGGAAGTCGTCCGCCGTCAACTTCTGCTTGGCCGTCAACATTTCGTAGATGCGGCGTGCGCGCACGGGCGAGGCCCATTCGTGCGTGAGATGGCGCGTGTAGCTTTGGCTGACGATGCGATTGTTGGCCGTGACGATGATGCCCGAGGGCGGGTCGTAGACGTGCGGCAGTTCGTCGAAGGGAATAAAGCCCGTCCACTCGCCCGCGTCGGTCGCGCCGTCGTAGGGCGTGCTCCCGTCGCCTGAACGGCGGACGGGAATCAGCCCCGCGCCGTAGTAGCCGATGTGCCCGCTTGTGTCCGCATAGACGAAGTTCTGCGTCGGGCCTTTATAGCTTCGCAAAGCGTCGCGAAACTCGTTCCAGTTGCGCGCGCGGTTCAGTTTATAAAATCCTTCAAACTCGACGGCGTTGGCGTCGAGCGCCGTCCAGCGCAGCGCATAACGCCTGCCGTCCTTTTCATAGATGACGGGGCCGTGACGCGTGACGACCGTCTCGAAGTGAACCGTCTCGGCAGCCGCCTCCGTCGGACTCTTACGCACCTTGATCTCTTCGCGGCGCACTTCGGCCTCGCGCCAGCCCGTCGGCGTCATGTAACGGCGCGGGTTGGCCGTGTCGAAACGCTCGCGGTAGAGGTCTTGCACGTCGGGGCCGAGATTGGTCATGCCCCAAGCGATCTGTTCGTTGTGCCCGATGATGATGCCGGGAGCGCCCGGCGTCGCCACGCCCGCGACGCGCAGGTTCGGCGCGCTCAGGTGCGTCAAGTACCAGATTGACGGCGCGGAGGGCGCGAGGTGCGGGTCGTTGGCGAGCAGGGGCTTGCCGGAGACGGTGCGTTTGCCGCCGACGACCCAGTTGTTGCTCGCCGCGCGGCCATCCTCTGCGTACAATCCGACGCGTTCGAGCGAGCTTCGCATCGTCGCTTCGATACGCGCGAGCGTGTCGAGCGTATCGTTGATCTCAGTCGTCGAAACATTGCGCGCGCTCTCTGTCTCCGGCATTGAGACGCTGCGTTCGACGTGCGTTCGTTTGGGTGAGACTGATGCTTTCTTGGATGGTTTAGCGTCCGTGCCGACAACGGGCAGGTCGAGCGGCGAAGCGACGGGAAAGAGCGCGTCGCGTTTGTCTGCGGGGATGTCCGCGAAGACTTCGCGGACGAGGTCGGTCGGCCAAGTGGTCGAGAGGGCTTCGGCGAAGATTTTTCCGATGATGAGCGAATCGGCGGGAGTCCATGCGCGCGGCCTGTAGCCGAGCAGTTGAAACTCCGGCGGGAGCGACGCTTCGTCGAGCGTAGCGATGTATGCATTGACGCCGCGCGCGTAGGCTTCGAGCGCGGCGCGCACGGGCGGCGAAATTCGCCCGACCGACGCCTCCGCGATGGCCGCCGACCCGTACATCCGCCGCCGCTTGTCCTCTTCCAACTGCCCGCGCCCGAAAATCTCAGAGAGTTCGCCGCGCGCCGTCCGCCTGTGCAAATCCATCTGCCAGAGCCGGTCGCTCGCCGTCACGAACCCCTGCGCGAAATAGAGGTCGGACTCGTTCGTCGCCTCAATATACGGGATGCCGCGCTCGTCGCGCCTGACCGTGACGCGCCCGCGCAGGCCCGCGACCGTCCGCGTCTGCGAAGACGCTGGCACGCCCTGCGGAGCCCGTGCGTTCGGGTTGAGCGGAAGAGAAGAGAAGAGAAAAGAGAACAGGACTAAACCAACAAGCACGCTCCGGCCAATCGTTCGTCTCGTCAACAAAAGAGTCCTCCGTTGTTTTGGACAATGGACGATAGACGATTGACGATGGACGATGGACGGCAGGAAAGCTTCCATCTTATCAATCGTCTATGGACGATAGACGACGGGCGATAGGAGTTGGATAAATAAGAATCTCTCTTCCGTCCAACGTCCATCGTCTATGGTCTATCGTCCCTCAATCGTCCATCGTCTGTAAATTCTATCGCGCCGGGTCAATGACGATGAGGCGCGGTTCGGTCATCTCCTCCATCGCGTAGCGGACGCCTTCGCGGCCCGCGCCGGATTGCTTGACGCCGCCGTAAGGCATGTTGTCCACGCGGAAGGCAGGCGCGTCGTTGATCATCACGCCGCCGACTTCGAGCGTCCGGAAGGCCAACAGGGCGCGCCGCATGTCGCGTGTGAAGACTCCGGCCTGTAGGCCGTAGCGCGTCTGGTTGGCTTCGTCAAGCGCGTCGGCGAAGTCCGAAAACTTTTGGATGGTCGCCACCGGCGCGAAGACCTCCTCGGCGCAGATACGCATCTCGCTGTGAACGTCGGCGAGGATGGTCGCGTCGAGCAGCGCGCCGCGTCGTGTGCCGCCGCACAGCAGACGCGCGCCGCCCTGCAACGCCTCTCGAATCCAACTCTCGGCGCGCCGCGCCGCCGCTTCGTCAATCATGTTTGAAAGCTCGGTCGCTTCGTCGAGCGGGTCGCCGGTCTTCATGTTCCGCGCGCTCTCGACCAAACGCGCCGTGAAGTCTTCGGCAATCTCTTCGTGCACGATGATGCGCTGCGCGGAGATGCAGACCTGACCGGCGTATGAGAAGGCCGCCGCCGCCGTGCGTTCGACGGCGTAGGCGACATCCGCCGTCTCGTCAACGATGACGGGAGCGTTGCCGCCGAGTTCGAGTGTCACCATCTTGCGCGCCGCGCGCTCGCGCAGACGCCAGCCCACCTCCGCGCTCCCCGTGAACGAAATCATCCCGACGCGCTCGTCTCCGAGCACCGCGTCAATCGTCCCGATCTCCATCGGCACGACTTGCAGCGCGCCCGCAGGCAGACCGGACGAGAGAAAAACTTCGCCGAGCAGAAGCGCGGTGAGCGGCGTGCGCGGGCTCGGCTTGACGATGATCGCGTTGCGCGCGGCGAGCGCGGGCGCGACCTTGTGTGCGACGAGATTGAGCGGGAAGTTGAAGGGCGTGATGCCGAAAATCACTCCGCGCGGGATGCGTTCAGTCCAGCCGATGCGCCCCGCGCCGCTCGCCTGCGTGTCGAGCGGAATCTGCTCGCCCGTGAAGCGTCGCGCCTCTTCGGCGGCGAAGGTGAAGGTTGAGACGGCGCGGTCTGTCTCGACGTAAGCCGTCTTAATGGGCTTACACGCTTCGACGGCAATCGTGCGCGCAAACTCTTCGCGTCGCTCGCGGAGACCGGCGGCGATGGCGTGCAGGGCTTCGGCGACACGGAAACGCGGGAGCCCGCGCATCTCGACTGCCGCCGCCGACGCCGCCGCAATCGCTTCCTCAACCTCTGCGCGCGAAGCGACCGAGAAGCGCGCCAAAATCTCACCGCCGAACGGCGCGCGCAACTCCGCGAGCGTCGCGCCCATGCGCCACTCGCCGCCGATGAGAAAAGGTTTCTGCTCCATCGTCCTTCAAGGATTGGCCCGGCGTGCGCGGGGCTATCGAAGAGAAGGCGCGCGGGTGTTCGGGCCGGAAAAGTTTGGATGCTTGACGGCGATAGAGTAGCACAGAACGGGCGCGGGACGGATGACTGTCTAATCGGGACGGATGACTGTTGAATGATGAGAGGCGCGCTATATGAGAGCGGTTCTTTATCCGACTTCCCGGAGCGAAGCCTTTTTATCCGGTGGGACTACAAGGCGGGCGACTGCCTAGTCGGACTATAAGGCGGGCGACGCGGCGAGGCGCGTGCGTTCGGCTTGCGACCATTCGCAGAGCGTCAGCGCGTCGGCCCGCGAGAGTTTCGCGCTGCGATGTATCAGGGTATATGAGGACATCGGCATCTCGCCGTGCTTGACCGTCCGGCAGATATCTTTCAGTAAATAGTCTGCGCGGTCGCGCCCGTAGCTTCCCCACTCGGAGAAGTTCATCTCGCGGCGGCCTTCGTTGACGTGGTCAATGACGAGCCACGACGCGGGCGCGACGTAGCTGTACAGGGGCCACTCCGTCTTGTTGGAATGACAGTCCATACACGAGCGCGCGAGAATCGTCTCGACCTCCGGCGTCAAACGCAGGTGCGCCCCGACGCTCTGCGCTTCACTCACCGGCGGATTGCTCCGCGCCGGACGCACGAACTGCAACGCCGCGAAAAGAATCCCCGCTATCAAGACCGACAGTTTCAAAGCCTTTAACATCATCGTCGTACCTCCGCGATAAACGGGAACGCAGCAAACCGCCGATTCATTTGCGCGCGTGCTTTACGAAGCATCGAACATCTGTTCGACGCAAAGACATTGCAAACCCGAAGCATGCCCCGCGCCCGGTGTTTTCATCACTTCCAGAGGCTGCGCCAGAGCTTGCGCGCGGCGGGCACGGACTCTTGTTGCCAAGTGGGTTCGAGCGCGTCTTTCCAGCGTTTGAGCATGGGAGCGTCGAGCGCGAGCGCGCCGTCGCGCGTGACTCCGGCGGGAGGCGGCGCGTGGGCGGCGAGGCGTTCATAGACGCGCGCGCGTTCGTCTGTGCCGACGCGTGCGAGCAGATGCCAGAGCGAGAGCGTGTCGCGCGGTCGCGCTTCGCGGAGCACGGCGTCGAGCGCGTCCGTGCCGCCGTTGGCAAAATCAAACTTCGCCAGCGCGTCGAGAAATGCTTCCGGCGCATCCTCGAAGAAGGGCGTGCCCGGCCCCGTGCCCTTCTGCGTGGCGCAGGCCGCGCCCGCCGGAACGAACGACTCGCGCTCGCGCGTCTCAAGCGCGACCCATCCCGACGTGACGTGCAGCAGGCTTCGACCCCTGTCGTCAACTTCGAGCGTGTAGGCGCAGCCGAGATCGGCGGCGACAGCCGAGGGCGTCTCCACGAAGAAGAGGCGCGGCGGCGCGTAGATGCGCGCGTGCAACGTTCCGCGCGCGAGTTCGAGACGGTGTTCCGTCAGCCGCGTCTCAACCAGACGGATGCGCGTCTCCGGTTCGATCTCCACCTGCCCGATGTCGGCGACCTTGAGTTGAGCGCGCGAAGTGGCGTCCGTCTCTAGCCACTCGCCGACGGCGAGCCGTCCCGTGTCGGTGATGCGGCTGGACGAAATCGTCGGCGCGCCCGCCAGACGCGACACGTCCCAACTCGTGCGCGTCGCGCGCATGTAGAGCCACCACGCGCCGCCGCCGAAGACGACGAGCAACGCGAGACTGAAAGCGAGCGCGCGCTGTTTGCCGAAGGTGAAAGCGAGCGGCGCGCGGCGCGACGGGCGTGCATCGCGCGCGGCGTGTCTTTGTTCACTCTGCGCCGACTCTTTGGAGAGCGCGGCCTCGATGTTGTCCCAGAGCGACGCCGGAGCATCACGCGTCGGCAGAGATTCGGCGAGGCGGATGCCAAACTTTATCTCCGCAAACCCGGCGCGACAACGGCGACACCCCCGCAGGTGTCCGGCGACGCGCGCCGACGCCCCGGCTGAAAGCTCGCCGTGCGCGTAGGCTGAAAGTTCTTGAGTGACGTGCTGGCCGAACATCTTTAACCCTTACTCCCCTCGAACAAACGTCTCGCGCAGGTGTCCGAGCCGCCGCGCGAGAATCTTATGGCCCCGGTTGAGACGCGATGCGACCGTGCCCTTCGAGCAGTTGAGCACCTCGGCAATCTCTTCATATGAAAGCTCCTCGAAATATTTGAGCAGAATCGCCACGCGCAGTTTCGGCTTGAGCGCGGCAATCGCCGCCTGCACGCCCGCCGAAACTTCCGTGCGCGCGAGCGCGTCGTCCTCCGGCATGCGCCGCGTGGGCGGGTCGCGCACGGGGAAGGCATCGCCGAAGGGAAGAAACCGACGACGCTTGCGCTGCTCGTCAACGCACGTGTTCGTCGCCACGCGATACAGCCATGTCGTGAACTCCGATTCGCTGCGAAACTGCGTTATCCGCGTGAAAAGTTTGAGAAAGACCTGCTGCGTCACGTCGGCGGCCTGCGCCTCGTCGCCGCCGAAGAAGTAGAGCGCGACGGAATAGACGCGGTTTTTGTAGGCCTCGAAGAGAAGCCGGAAGGCGTCGCGGTCGCCCCGCTGGCAGGCGACGATGACGTGCTCACCGATTTTCTGTTCGCTCACGGCGGCGCGCGTCTCCAATTTTTCCTTCGTCTCGACTAGCATCAAACATTTAGACGAAGGCGCAGGATAGTTTCTTCCATCTTTTTAATGAGACTAAAACCAACTAACGAGATTACGGAAGAAATTAACAGGGATGGACAGGATAGGCAGGATGAAAGAAATGATAAATGATGAATGATGAATGATGAACTAAAAGAACTGAAGACCTTTATTTTTAAAGTTCGTCATTCATCATTCATCATTCCGCGTTCATCGTTTGATTTATCCCGTCCATCCCTCTTTGATTTCGCCTTGTCAGGAACTGTTGATTCCCGAAATCGAACGCGCGACTGAAAGACGCGTGCGAGCCTTTCGCCGCGTCAGGTTGACGCTTCGTCGAGACGGGCATTACAATTCGCGCGGCGTCGGGGCAAAACAGATCATAGCGTTTCCGGCCCGCGCGTCGAAGTTCGATTGATTCCGGTTCAAGGCTGCAAACACTAACTTATGTCGTTCGGTCGCTTCCAACTCGTGCGCGCGTGCTGCGCGATTCTGCTCGTCGTCGGCGCGTGCGGCGCGGCCCGCGCGCAACAACGCCCGCTCATCACAGAGGATGTTGACGTGCTCGCGCCGGGCACGCTACGCGTCGAGGCGGGGATTGATTTCCTGCAAGACGCGAAGTTTCCGGCCTCGGGCCTGACCGGCGATTTGACGCGCATCGGCGTCATCGGCATCAACGTCGGGCTGTCGCCGAACGTCGAATTTCAGATCGAAGGCGTCGCGCAGAATTTCCTGAGCATCAACTCGGCGTCGCCTAACCCGCCCATCCCCCGCACGGGCATCGCGGCGGGCGACAACTCGACCAACGACTTCGGCGATTTCCGTCTCTCGACCAAAATCAAACTCCGCAACGAGACGCGGCGCGGCCCGTCGCTCGGCTTTCGCTTCGGCGTCGAGTTGCCGAACTCAAGCGAAGGGCGCGGCATCGGCATCAACCAGACCAACGCCTTCGGCACGATTCTCTTCGGCAAAAAGTTCGGGCGCAACGGGCGGCTCAACACCTTCGGCAATCTCGGCATCGGCATCTTCGCCGCGCCGACCGAGAGCTTCACACAGAACGACATGCTGCTCTACGGCTTCGCGGGGATTCTCCGCCTCAACAAGCAGTTGAACCTCGCGGGCGAAATCAACGGGCGTGCCAACACGCGTTCGGGACGCGCCCCGCTCGGCACGGAACCGCATTCGGAAGCGCGTCTCGGCTTGCAGGTCAAAGCCTCCGGCCTGCGCTTCGATTTCGCAGGGATAGCCGGTCTCACCAACTTCAGCCCGCGCTCCGGCGTCACCTTCGGCGTCACCTACGACACCCCGACCGTCTTCGCGCCGGTCAAGTAAAACAGCGACGAGTGACGAGTGACAAGTGACGAGTCAAAAGCTTATGCTTGACTCGTCGCTTTTTTATTTACGAGGCTTTGCGCTGTCATAAGCTCAGGGTCTTTAATTTTTCCGGCTTGTCACTTATCACCCGTCACTAGTCACTTTGCATCATGTTTGAATGGCTGCGCGGGGTCGCCGAATGGCTGCAACATTTTATCGTCAGCGTGCCGATTTACGTCGCAGGCCCGGCGATGGTGGTTATCGGCGCGCTCGATTCGTCGCTGCTCTCGCTGCCGGAGATCAACGACTACTTGGTCGTCGCACGCTGCATCAGCGACCACAAGGCCGCCCTCTACTTTCCGCTCTTCGCCGCGCTCGGTTCGGTCTTGGGCTGCATGCTGCTCTATACGATCATGCGGCGCGGCGGGCAGGCCGTGATGCGCAACCGTTTTCGCGCCGAACACATCGAGCGCGTCGAGCGTGCATATGCGCGCTACGGCTTTCTGGCGTTGGCCGTGCCCGCGATTCTGCCGCCGCCGATGCCGTTCAAGATTTTCGTCGCCACCGCCGGTGCGCTCGAATTTCCGCGCTGGCGTTTTATGCTCACGATCATGATTGCGCGCAGCCTCCGCTATTACGTCGAGGGCATGCTGGCGGTCTTCTACGGCAAGCGCGTGCTTATCTTTCTCAAGGAGAACGGGCTGCTGATTCTGGGCGTCACGGCGGTCGCGTGTCTCGTCGGGCTGACGGGTTATCTGCTTTACAAACGTTTCAAAGCGCGGCGGCAGTTGAACGCGCCGGAGGCTGAAACTATACCTCCGAACCCGGCCCGCGCGACCGAGCCGACCGATGCATCTTCGACGCCGACGATTCCCTAAAATAAATAGAACAGAAGACGCACGCGCGCACATGTCGCGGCTCTTTCGCGCCGTCCGGCACATTGGCGCGTGCGGTTCGGAAAAGGATTATTGATTCATAGTGAAATGGCTCTGGCATAAAATCTCCGGCGGGCTGACAAGTCTCTCGCAGTATCTCTTGGCCTACGGGCCGTTCGGACTCTTCGCCATCGCGCTGCTCGACTCCGCGCTCGTCCCTCTGCCCGGCGGCGCGGACGCCGTGATGCTGCTGCTCTCCGCGACGCGTCCCGAGTGGGTGCTCATCTATGCGGCGGCGGCGACGCTCGGCTCCGTCATCGGCTGCGTCATTCTCTACTACCTCTCGCGCCGCGCGGGCAGGCGCGCGCTCGAAAGATTTTCCGCAAAGAAACAGGCGCGCGTCAAAGAGTTGGTCGAACGCTACGACGTGCTTTCGGTGCTCGTCGCGTCGGTGCTGCCGCCGCCGTTTCCCTTCAAGCTGTTCGTCGTGACGGCGGGCGTCTTCCGCTTGAGCGTCCTGCGCTTCGCCGTCGCCATCGGCATCGGTCGCGCCTTCCGCTTCACGCTCGAAGGCTATCTCGCCGCGCGCTACGGCACACACGCCAAAGAGATTCTCGCGCAATACTATCCGATCATCGGACTCACCCTCGCCGCGCTCATCGTCGCCGTCTTCCTCGCACGCAACCTGCTCAAACGACGCAAACGCGCGAGCGAAGCGTTGAAGGAAGCGGTCAGTAGTGAGCAGTAAAAATAGTTAACAAAACTGCGGAAGAAATTAACAAGGATGGACAGGATAGACAGGATAAAAAGAGGCAGCACAAGCGACGTTAATTTCCTATCTCTTCATCCTGTCTATCTTGTCTATCCTTGTTACTGCTCGTTTCTTTTGAATCTTCTTGCTGCGGCGAGGTCGTGGACGCCGTGCCGGTGCAGGAGTTGGAGCATGCCGAGGAAGACTTCGGCGGTGGCGCGTGCGTCGCCTGCGGCGCGGTGGCGGTTGCGGATGGGGATGGCGAAGTGTTCGGCGAGCGTGTGCAGGCGATAGTTCGGGAGGTCGGGGACGACGCGGCGCGAGAGCGAGACGGTGCAGAGATGCGGGTTGAACATGCGTCTGCCGGGAAAGACGCGCGCGATTTCGTGATTGATGAAACGCACGTCGAAGGGTGCGTTGTGCGCGACGAGGACGGCGGTGTCGGCGAAGGCGAGCCAGCGATGCGCGACTTCGTCGAAGACGGGCGCGTGTTTGACCATCGCATCGGTGATGCCCGTCAGTTGCACGATGAAGGGCGGAATCTCCATCTGCGGGTTGACCAGCGTTTCAAACTCGGCGACGATACGCCCGCGACTGACACGGTATGCGCCGATCTCCATGATGCGACACGGCGGCGTCTTCGGCCCCGTCGTTTCAACATCCACGACGACGTAATCAGTCTCCGAGAGCGCGCGGCATTCGTCGTCCTCGCAGAGCAGTTCGACATCGTGTTCGTCCGTCAGGCGCAGACGCCAGTCGTCCTTGATGAGTTCGGAGACGAGCAGCGCGGCGACGGGCGGGTCTAGTTGCGGAAGTTGCAGGACAAACTCGGCGACGTTCGCGGCAGACGCGCGCCCGTTCTGCGAGCGGAGCAGGTCTATCGCCTCTTGGACGAGGATCGAGTCGGAGACGAGATTACTGAAAGTCTGCTGCATCGGGTCGCATTGTAGCAGCAGCGGGCGGTGGATGTGGAGAGCACGGAAGCGTTTTGCGCGTTGGCGCGATTGGAGTTTCGAGAGGTTTGAGAAGCGATGCGAAGTGAAGAGGTGATCGAGAGATTCCGGCGGACGGGCGCGCTGCTCGAAGGCCACTTCGTCCTGTCGAGCGGGCTGCACAGCGCGGTCTATCTGCAATGCGCCCGTGTGCTGCAACATCCCACGGAGGCCGAAGCCTTCGGGCAGGCGTTGGCCGAACATTTCCGCACGCAGCGCGTCGAAGCGGTGGTCGCTCCGGCCATCGGCGGCATCATCATCGGCTACGAGGTGGCGCGTGCGCTCGGCGTCAAATCATTCTGGACGGAGCGCGAGCAGGGACGGATGACGCTCCGGCGCGGCTTCTCTGTGCGCGCCGGAGAGAGCGTGCTCGTCGTCGAAGATGTCGTCACGACGGGCGGTTCGACGCGCGAAACCATCGAAGCCCTGCGCGCGGCGGGCGCACAGGTCGTCGGCGCGGCCTCCATCATTGACCGCTCCAACGGTCGCGCCGATGTCGGCGTCCAGCGTGTCGCGCTCGCCACGCTCGACGTGCCCGCCGTCGCCCCCTCCGCCTGCGCGGCTTGCGCGCGCGGCGAACAGGCCGTCAAACCGGGGAGCAGGAAGGAAGTGGTAAATCGTGAATCGTAAATCGTAAATAGATAAGACCAAGAACGTTTGGTTTTTCTATTCACGATTTACGATTCACGATTTACGACACATGAATTACAAGCTGACGATTCAGTACGACGGGACGGAGTTTCACGGCTGGCAGGTGCAGGGCGCGGGCGAGCGCACGGTGCAGGGCGAGTTGGCGCGCGTGCTGACGTTGCTTGACGGCGGCGAGGTGGCGGTGCACGGCGCGGGGCGGACGGATGCGGGCGTGCACGCCGAGGCTCAGGTGGCGAGCGTGCACCTGCGGCGCGAGTTCACGGGAGAGAAACTGCGCGCGGCGTTGAATGGGAATCTGGCGCGCGACGTGCGCGTTATCGCTGCCGAGATTGTGCCCGACGATTTTCACGCGCGCTTTTCGGCTCAAGGCAAAACTTACTGTTACCGCATCTTCAACGCGCGCGTCCTTTCGCCCTTCTGGGCGCGTTATGCGCTGCATGAAGGACGCGCTATCGAGACGCGCCTGATGCAGCAACACGCGGAGCACTTCGTCGGCGAGCACGACTGGACGGCCTTCTCGTGCGCGCAGACGGACGCCTTGACGCGCGTTCGGCGTGTGACGCTCGTCGAAGTGTCGGAGCATTGGAGCGCGCGCGGTCGCGGGCGTCTCATCGAAATTCGAGTCAGCGGCGAAGGCTTCCTGCGCTACATGGTGCGCTCGATTGCCGGAACGCTCGTCGCCGCCGGACGCGGCGAAGTTGACGCCGCGCGCATCCAGACCGCGCTCCGAACCGGCGACCGCTCGCTCGCCGCTCCCACCGCTCCCGCACACGGTTTGACGCTCGTCGAAGTGCATTATGAAAATAGTGACGAGTGACAAGTGACAAGCAAGAAAAAAGTAATAAGTGAAGGGTGAGGAGCGATGAGTCGAAGGATGATAAGAGAAAAACTGAACAAAGCTTCCGTCTCATCGCTTAGCGCTCATTACTTCTTTTTCCTGCTCGTCACTTGTCACCCGTCACTTGTCACTTTCTCTTGTGGCGATTAAGATGCGGCGTCGGTTTGAATGAGGCGGGAGGGTTGAAGGGAAAGAGCCGGAGATGCTGGCCGATTTCGTGAAGGTGGTGGAGAAGGAATCGCGCGACGCTGCGCTTCTGGCGAGCGTGGCGTGGGAACGTTTGCCGCGCCACGTCGCGTTGATTATGGACGGCAACGGTCGTTGGGCGGCGCAGCGCGGGCAGCCGCGTATCGCCGGACATCGCGCGGGCGTCGAGGCGGTGCGCGCCGTCGTTGATACGGGCGCGCGGCTCGGCCTCGAAGCCCTCACGCTCTACGCCTTCTCGACCGAGAACTGGAAACGCCCGCGTCGTGAAGTGGACGCGCTGATGCGGATGCTGAAGCGTTACCTGCGCCTCGAACTCGACGAGATTGACCGCCAGAACATCCGCTTTCAGGCCATCGGGCGAACCGAGACGCTGGCCGAGAGCGTGCAGCGCGAGATACAGAAAGCGTCGGAGCGGACGGCGCGCAACGACGGGATGGTCTTGAGCGTCGCGCTCAACTACGGAGGACGCGCCGAGATTGTTGATGCCGTCAACGCAGCCGTGCGTCGTCTGGTGGCAGCAGGGCGCGCGCCCGACGAGGTGATGGAGGAGAGCATCGAGCGCGAGCTTTACACGCACGCTCTGCCCGAACTCGACCTGCTCATCCGCACGAGCGGCGAGATGCGCATCTCGAATTTCCTGCTCTGGCAGGCGGCCTACAGCGAAATCTACGTGACCGAAACTCTCTGGCCCGACTTTCGTCGCGTTCACCTGCTCGAAGCC
The DNA here is from genome assembly GCA_035537095.1 of Pyrinomonadaceae bacterium. Taxonomy (GTDB): domain Bacteria; phylum Acidobacteriota; class Blastocatellia; order Pyrinomonadales; family Pyrinomonadaceae; genus DASWNP01. The sequence goes on along the minus strand of DATLMV010000253.1, from coordinate 12,485 downwards.
GTCATAGACTATCAACGACGCGACCGGCGCTTCGGCGGCCTGCAACTCGTCGCCAACGCGAAGTAGTTGTTAGCAATTAACGTGTGCGTGTGTAACTTGATTTGATACTCGGTCGCATCCGGTTGCTCTTCAATTCATATATCGCCGGTAAGCTTTACCTTTGATAGCTAACCAATGAATCGTCTCATCACCGCCGCCGTCGCGCTGCCCGTTCTGATAGCTTCGATCATCTATCCCCCGCTTCATCCGGTCTTTATTCTGCTCGCGGTCGTCGCCACCGTGCTCGGCCTCTACGAGTTCTGGTGGCTGGCGAGGCAGCGCGGCGCGAAGCCCGACGTGGTGGTCGGCTACGCGGGCGCGGCGGCGATGCTCGCGGCCTTCTACTTCAACGCGCCTGACATGCTGCTGTTGATCGTGCCCGCGCTCGTGATGGCGACGCTCGCGGCAGAGATGCTGCGCGGTGCGCCGTTCGAGAAGATGATCTTCTCAGCCGGTTCGACCGTCGTCGGCGTGCTCTACGTCGTGCTGCTCGGCGGGCATCTCGTCGCCGTGCGGACGGGCTTCGCGGAACGCGCGAACCTCTCGACACATCTCTTGAGTTTCTTCTTTCTCGTGCTAATGGGTTCGGACACGGGCGCGTACTACACGGGGCGCGCGTTCGGTCGGCATAAACTCGCGCCGCAGGTCAGTCCGGGCAAGACTTGGGAGGGCGCGGTCGGCGGGATGGCGGCGAGTTTGTTGATGGCGACGCTGGCGCACTACTGGTTCTTTCCCGAACTCAGTTTGCACGCCGCGCTCGCGCTCGCGGCGGTGATGAACGTGCTCGGGGTGGTCGGCGAGTTGACGGAGAGCGCGCTCAAGCGCGGCGCGGGCGCGAAAGACGCCGCGAGTTTTCTGCCCGGTCACGGCGGATTTCTCGACCGGCTCGACAGCTTGCTCTTCAACGCGCCCGTTATCTACTATTTCGCGCGCCTCTATTTTCCGTGAACGTTAACAAAAACGGTCTGATTCGCGCGCAAAATGAGAACAAAAAAGATTCTCCTGATCGTCGTCGGCACGCTCGCCGCGTTGACGCTGCTGGTCGCGCTCTTGGTCGGCGCGATTGCCGGAGCGATTTTCTACACGCTCGGCAAAAGCGAGGCGGCGGAGACGGCGAGAGTTTTCCTGCGACGCAGCGAGCGTTTGCAGCGCGACATCGGCGAGGTGCGCGACTTCGGCTATATCATCACGGGCAGCGTCAACACGAGCGGCGCGGACGGCACGGCGACGCTCAACCTGAAGGTCGTGGGCGCGCGCCGGAGCGCGAACGCGAGCGTTGACTTGATGTACCATCAAGGGCGCGAGTGGCGCGTGACGGGCGCGAGTTATCGAAATGAGTCGGGGCAGACCGTCGAGTTGTTGGACAAGTACGGGCCGGATGAGACTGAGCAAACGCCTCCGTTGGAAGATGAAGACGGCGCAACGCAAGAAGAGGACGGCGCGCTGCGGAGAGACGACGGGCGAGCCGCGCCGCCGTCGAACGCCAACTCCGGCAACCGTCGCCGCGACGATAGATGACGGTTAAAGGTAAGGATGAGAGATGACGGTTAAAGGTAACGCTATCGGATTAAGGTGAGCGTTAAAGGCAACACTATCAAATGACGATTAAGGGCATCGCTATCTTGGGTTCGACCGGCTCGATAGGTTGCAATACGCTGCGCGTGTTGGAATCCTTCGGCGAGCGGTTTCGCGTCTTCGCGCTCGGCGCGGGCCGCAACGTCGAGCTTCTGGCCGGACAGATCGCGCGGCATCGTCCCGAAGTCGCGGCGGTCGAGACGGAAGAATGCGCCGAACGGTTGCGCGCGGAGTTGCATCGTCTCGGCGTCGAGTCTGCGCCGCGTATCTCGGTCGGCGAAGCGGGGTTGGTCGAAGTGGCGACGCACGAGCGCGCGGATTGCGTCGTGAGCGCGACGGTCGGGGCGGTCGGTTTCGTGCCGACGCTGCGCGCGCTCGAAGCCGGAAAGCGCGTCGCGCTCGCCAACAAAGAGACGCTGGTGATGGCGGGCGAGTTGATGACGCGGGCCGCGCAAGCGTCGGGCGCGGAACTCCTGCCGGTTGATTCCGAACACAACGCGCTTCATCAATGCCTGCGCGGCGAGCGGCACGAGGAAGTGCGCCGTCTGGTGTTGACGGCTTCGGGCGGCCCGTTTCGCACGAAGAGCGTGCGCGAGATGGACGAGGCGAGCGTCGAGGAAGCGATGCGCCATCCGACGTGGAGCATGGGCGCGAAGATCACGATTGACTGCGCGACGCTGATGAACAAGGGGCTGGAAGTTATCGAGGCGCGCTGGCTGTTCGGCTTTGAGGCCGAGCGCATTGACATCGTCGTGCATCCCGAGTCGGTCGTGCATTCGATGGTCGAGATTATAGACGGTTCGGTCATCGCGCAGTTGGGCGTCACCGACATGCGCCACGCCATCCAGTACGCGCTGACCTATCCGGAGAGACACGAGTGCGCGCTCGCGCCGCTCGATTTGACGCGACTCGGGACGCTCCATTTTGAAGCGCCCGACCCCGCGCGTTTCCCGTGCATCGCGCTCGCCTATCGCGCGATGCGCGCGGGCGGAACTCTTCCGGCGGCGTTGAACGCGGCGAACGAAGAGGCGGTCGGCGCGTTTTTAGACGGGCGCATCCGCCTGACCGACATCGCGCGCATCATCGAGTCCGTGATGGACACGCACGAGACGCGCGCGGTCGAGAGTCTGGAAATTGTGAAGCAGGCTGACAACTGGGCGCGCGTGTGCGCGCGTGTCAAGATTGCGCAGATGGCGGAAGCGGTCGGGCCGAGATTTGAAAAGAGCGTTTGACGTGCCATCCGCAAGCACTTAAACTCGAATGCAACCGCGCGCGTGCGTTGGGACTCTAAACCCTTGAAGCGGTTCGCAATTAACTTGTAAGAGATGGAAAAGAAATGGGTTATCTAATCAACGGGACGCTCGCTTTTATCTTTATTCTCGGCGCGGCAGTCGTCATCCACGAGTTCGGCCATTTTATCGTCGCCAAGCTGCTCGGGATTCGCGTCGAAACCTTCTCCGTCGGTTTCGGCAAACGCATCTGGGGACGGCGTTGGGGAACGACCGATTACCGCCTGAGTCTGGTTCCGCTCGGCGGCTACGTCAAACTCGGCGGCGACGAATCGAACGCCAGCATCGAGGGTGAAAGCGCGTCCGACATTCCCACGCGCGAGCGTTTCGACCTGCGCCCGCGCTGGCAGAAGTTTCTCGTCGGCATCGCGGGCCCCGTGATGAATGTTCTGACCGCGCTGGCGATTCCTTTCATCGGCGCGATGGCAATCGGGGTTCCGGCGTCGCCGACGCCCGTCGTCAACGTCATCGAAGATGGCAGCGCGGCGCAAGTCGCCGGACTCAAGAAGGGCGACCGCATCGTCTCCTTCAACGGGACTGATTCCCCGACGTGGCGACAGATTGAAGGCGACGCCATGCTCGCGCCCGAGCAATCGCTGCCGCTCACGGTCGAGCGCGAAGGCCAACGCATCCCGACCAACATCAAACCCGTCAAGCGCACGCGCAACGGCGAAGCCTACGGCGTCCTCGGCATGCAGCCCGACTTCGGCGCGTTGCCGGGCCTCCTCGATGAGGTGCGGGAGGGAAGTCCGGCGGCGGCGGCAGGACTCAAGGGGGGCGACCGGATCGTCGCCATCGGCGGCGAGGACGTGCGCGACAACGAACATATCGCGCAGTATATACAGGAGCACCCCGGCGCGATTCGCATCACGGTCGAGCGCGACGGCGCGCGTCAGGAGTTGCAGACGGGCGAGGCGCGTCTGCCGGATGGAAAACTCGGCATCGGATTTCAGGAAGTCCCGACCGAGCGCGTCGGGCCGTTGGCGGCGTTGGCCTACGCCTACAATCTGAACGTCGAGATTATGCGCCTGACGGGCAAGGCGCTCGGGCAGGTCTTTAGCGGGAAGCGTTCGGCGCGCGACACCTTCTCCGGCCCCATCGGCATCGCGCGCGCCTCTTCGCAGGCGGCGAACGAGGGCGGCTGGGGCGGCATCTTCGGGATGCTCGCGTTCCTCAGTCTCAATCTCGGCATCTTCAACCTGCTGCCCATCCCCGTGCTCGACGGCGGCATGATCTTCATGCTCTTCGTCGAGGGCGCGCTCGCATGGATCGGCGTCAAACTCTCGATGACGATGCGCGAACGCATCCAGCAGGTCGGCTTCGTCTTCCTGCTCCTGCTGATGGGCTTCGTCATCATCAACGACATCACCAAGACAGCCGCCGGATGGCGCAGCAGTTCAAACAATCCACCGGCAGCCACATCATCGCCGACGAAATAGTCGCAAGTTTGAAAGTTAAAAGTCCAAAGTCAAACTGATTTTGGACTTTTGACTTTAGACTTCGGACTTCGGACTTGATTTACGATATGCGAAAAACGACGAGAGCGATATACGTTCGGGACGTGCAGATCGGCGGCGGCGCGCCCATCGCCGTGCAGTCCATGACGAAGACGGACACGAGCGATGTCGAGGGAACAGTCCGCCAGATTGAAGAGATGATGCGCGCGGGCTGCGAGATCGTGCGTCTCGCCGTGCCCGATAAGGATGCCGCCCTCGCCTTGAAAGAGATTCGCAAACGCGTCCCCGGCGTGCCGCTCGTCGCCGACATCCATTTCCACTATCGTCTCGCGCTGATGGCGCTCGAAGCGGGTGTTGATAAACTGCGTCTCAATCCGGGCAACATCGGCGCGCATGAGCGCGTGCGGGAAGTGACGCGCGCCGCCGCCGCGCAGCGCGTGCCGATTCGCATCGGCGTCAACGGCGGCTCGCTCGAAAAGGACTTGCTCAAACAGTACGGGACGGCGACGCCCGAAGCGATGGTCGAGTCCGCCTTGCGGCACATCCGCATCCTCGAAGATTTGGATTTCCGAGACATCGTCGTCTCGCTCAAAGCATCGGACGTGCATCGCACGGTCGCCGCCTATCGCCTGCTCGCCGAGCAGGTTGACTATCCGCTGCATCTCGGCGTGACGGAGGCGGGCACGGCTTTCAGCGGTTCGATAAAATCGGCCATCGGTCTCGGCGTCCTGCTGCACGAAGGCATCGGCGATACGATTCGCGTCTCGCTCGCCGCCGAACCGCACGAGGAGGTGAGAGTCGGTTGGGAGATTCTCAAGTCGCTCGACTTGCGACGGCGCGGCGTCACGGTCGTCGCGTGCCCGACCTGCGGGCGGCTCGACATAGACAACTTCGTCGGCATCGTCACCGAGATTGAGCGACGCCTCGCGCACATCGAAGAACCGCTGCATCTCTCCATCATGGGCTGCGCGGTGAACGGGCCGGGCGAAGCGCACGATTCCCAACTCGGCGTGACGTTCGGGCGCGGCGTCGGGATGATCTACAAGAACGGCGTGCCGATGCGCAAAGTGGCGGGCGAAGACATCGTCGAAGCCTTCGTCGCCGAGACGGAAAAACTGGTCGCCGAAGGCGCGACCACGCCCGCCGACCCGCAGCCCGAACTGGTGACGATAACCAGATAACGCGCGCAGCCGGGAACTCACAAAAACAAACGGGCCGCTACTCATCCGATTCCCTGCCCGTTTCTTCATTGGAAAAAGTGAAAGGGAAAAGAAGAAGGGGAAACGGTTAAATGGCGAAAGGCCAAAGCCGATAGCTTTCCCCTTTAGCCTTTTGACCTTTTAACCCTTGACCCTTGCTCCCGATTTATCGCGCGCTCGACGAAGCAGTCGCCCACGTGCTCGGCGGGGGGGCCATCAGGCTGACGAGTTCGCGGAGGGCTTCGAGGTGATTGTTGCTGAGCGCAAACTGCGTCGAGCCGATGCGCGCGGCGACCTGCCGCGACTGCGTGAGTTTGATCAGCATGTCGTAGGGGACTGTCACGCGTGTGGCTTCGAGCAGGAGTCCGTGCTCGCCTTTGGTCGTCTGGTATTGCGCAGCCGAGCCGACGAAGGGAAGCTCTTTGCCGTCGGCGTAGAAGACGAGGTTATGTGAGTCGCGGTAGCGCGCCGACTTGGAAGCGGAGATGAAGGCGACATCGAGCGTGAGCCGCGTCGCTCCCCGCGCGCTCTGGTGGCGGAAGGAAGCGGTCAGGTAGAAGCCGCCGTCGGGCGCGCTGATGATGCGCGGATGTTCGAGGGTGGTGCGCATGCCGCTCGCGCGGTCGAAACTGGTGGCAATCGCGCCGTCGTGTTTGAAGGGAGAGGGCGGCGGCACGGGACACGCGCGTTTTTTCTGTGCGGGGACAAAGGATGCGAACGCCAGAAGCATGATTGAAGTCAGGAGGAATTTGACAGAAGTTTTCATCTTTATTTCATCCGGGGGTTACAGGGGTAAATGGTCAGCAAGGTTTTGGGGCGCTTGTTGACGAAAATCTTTCGAGCGGGTCGGTTCCAGACGGCCCATGCGACGAGGCCGCCCGTCCAGTAGGCGAGCACGTCCCACGCGTCGGCGGTCGCCGCTACGAAGAAGAGCGGGCCGACGAACTCGAAATAGATTGACCAGACGAGGAGATGCAGCGCGACTTCGCGCGCAGTCGGCGGCGCATCCGTCAGTCGCAGGGAAAATCTGCGATGGAGGAGGAGGAGCAAGGGGAGCACGCAGGGGACGAGCAGGAGGTCGTTGAAGTGACCGCGAAAGAACGTTTCGCCCGCCGGAAGGTGCGGCTTCAAGAGCCAGCGGTTGAAGGCGTACAAGCACCAGCCGGAGATAAAGAGCGGATCGCGCAGGTATCGAAACATCATCGCTCGTCAGCACAGGTACATAATCACGATGGCGGCCAGAATGGCGATGCAGATGATCGCAATCCAGTTGGGCGTCGGGCCGGAAGTGGACGGGCCTTGAAAGGCTTGCGGCGCGAATTGAAACGGACGCCCGCAATGCGGGCAGGAGACGGAACCGCGCTGTACCATCTGCCCGCAACTCGGACAGGCGAACAACTGCTCGACCGGCACGGGCGGACGATAGGGTGCGGGCTGCTGTTGCGTCCGGGGTTGGGTCTGCGGGAGCGGTTCGACCTGTCGCGGCGGCGCGGTCGGCGTGTCCATCCATTGATGCGGGGAGCGAAAATCCTGCGGCGTCGGTGGAGGCGGCGCGGAGGGTCGCGGCTGCGTTTGCGGCGTCGGCGTCGCCGGTTCGCCCTTTCGCAGGAGCATCCCGCAACCGGGGCACGCCTGAAAATGGGGCTGAAGTCTGTGCCCGCAGGCGGGGCAGAAGTTGAAGCCGGACATCGAGGGGGAACTGCTCCTTAAGCATTGAAAAAGGGTTGACAGTCGGGACGTGCGACCGGCGCGGGGGCGCAAGAGTCTTCCTGCCGTCTCCTGAAAAACTTTCCTGATTCTGTTAAGAGAAAAAACCGAAATAGTGGGGCACGTCTCTTCGGCACGCGCTCCGGACTCGACACCGGAACACTCTCCGAGACTAACATCAATTCAAAATATCTTCCACCACATTCTGCAACCCGCGCCCCCAAATAAACATGATGGACGGGATAAGAAAGGGTGAAAGGGGAAGCGGGGAAAGGGTGAAAGGGGAAGGAGAAGCCATCCATAGCTTTGTCCCTTTTACCTTTCCCCGTTTCCGCTCTTACCCTTTATCTGTTTACATCCTGTCAACATCCTTAGATAACAAAGGCGCGCCCGCATTGCTGCCGGACGCGCCTTTGTGTTGTGACGCCCTTCAGTCGAGCGTGTTGAATGAAGCGAACCTTACGGCAGAGCCTCGACCATGACGAAGAAGCGGAAACTTCCCGACTGCATCACGCCCAACAGAAACTCCACGTTGACACTTGCGTTGGGTGCGATGGGCGACGCCAGAGTCACAGTCAGCGTCGTGTTGTATCCGCCGCCCGCAGGCTGCGCCGGTTCCGCCGTCGAAGGACTTCCCGGCGAGATGCCTTCCACCTCTGTCCGTTGAATCGTCATCGGCCCGCTCGATGTCGTCACGACAAAAGTGGGCGCGGGGTTGGTGCGTGCACGCACGTCCGCCAACCCGGCAGGAATCGGAGTCCTGAAGGTGGTGATGTCCACGATGCGGAAGCGCAGGCGAGTGACGGGCACGCCCGTGTTGTTGATGAAGGTGCGGCGCGTCGAGAGCGTGCCGAGGCAACTGTTGGTGGCGCAGTCCTGTGCTGCGGGTGAGGCGTCGCGCACGCGATTGGGCGATTGCGTAGAACCGACCGCCGGGTCAATCATGCGCGAGATGATCTGGGTATCGGCCCTCTTCATGAGGGGGCTGCTCAAGTTCTCCGGCCCCGGCGCACCCAGATTGTTCACGGGCGAAGCGCATGATGCACCGCGACAAGTGCCGACGGTATCCACGAAGCGGAAGTCGTTGGCGTTGTCCTGCGTATCCTGCGACGAAGCGGTCTCCAACTTGCGGAAATAGCTGTACTGGCTCGTACCCGTGAAGTCCACGAGGTCGGGGACGCCCGCGCCTTCTTTAAAGAGTCCCGCAGGAGTCGAAGCCGAGCCGACGGAATCGAGACGCGTAGTCGCATCGAGCGTCGTCGCGCTGTTGAAGATGGCGAGCCCTGCGCTGTCAGGGATGTCGGTGATGAAGGTCGCATCTCCGGTGGCGGTCGTGCCGACGCCTGCGGGATAGGTAGTAAGGCTGTAGGCGGTGGAGTTGACGCCGAGATAATGTCCCTTGGCGGGGATGGTCGTGCCGTTCGGGATGATGAACTTCGGCGTCGTCGGCGCGTCTGACGAGACGACTGCGAAGCCGGTCGAAGCGTCGCCGAAAGAGGTCTGGACGGTGATGGCCGAGTTCGTCGTGTTGTAGATTTCGACAAACTCGTCGCCCGTGCCTCCCGGCCCGTGCGTCCGGTATTCGCTGATGATGAGATTGCCCGCGACAGCCGAAGCAGAGGTCACGACCTTAGCCCACCACGTTCCCCAACGCCCGGAGCCGTTGCCGGTTCCGACCTGCGGGTTCGAGTGCTCCTGAATCGTCCACATGTCGCGGTCGTTCGAGGGGTCAACCTGCGTGTTGCTGTAATCGCCCCAACGATTCCTCGTGCTGGAAAATGTTTTTTCGTAATAGCCGAGACCGGCCTTGTAGATTTGCGGGTCGCGGATTGTATTGGCGGCATCGGCGGCCAGCTTGACGGAGTAACCGGCGGAGGCCCATTGGTCTGAAGCGCATTGCGTGTAGCCCATCATCACGTCGTTGTTCGCGTTGACGGCGAGCGACGGATAGGCGTACCAGTTGCCGCCGTTGGTGGCGGTGGCGGTCGGGTCTTCAACGCGCAGACGCTGCAAGACCGTGCCGGTCGGGGTGATCTCGTAAGCCTGCGCGACGGTGCGCGTGAGTTGTCCGGCGGCGGTGCAGTTATTAGCGGCGCACGCGCCGAAGTGATGTGCGGCCCAGATCGAGCCGTTGCGGAAGACGACGTTGGTGATGCGCGCGTCGTCGCCGTCGAGCTTGCGCGTGCCCGTGCCGACGAGCGGCGGGGCTTGCGGCAAGACTTCGCCGAGACTGCGATTGACCGACTCGCCGATGGGCACGGAGTTGTTGATGGCCGTTAGTGTCGGGGCTGCCGGAGGCGTGCCCGTCAGCCCGAGCAGGCGCAGGACGACAATCGGGTCGTTGAACTGCGTGCGCACGATGTAGGTCGTCGCTTCGGTGGGCGAGTAGGTGACGGCGGGTTGCAGCGTCAGGGCCAGCGTCAGATTCGCGCTCGCCGTGTTGGTAAAGGAGAAGGCGTTGACGACGCCGTTGCGGAGTTGCGGATAATCGAACGCATAGATGTTCCCGCCCGAGAAGTTGAAGGGCGAGGCGTTATTGAACATGTTGAGCGAAATCGTGACCCAATCCTTGTTGAAACCGATGCTCGGAAAATCCGCGCCGAGCGCCGCCGTGCCGACCGCGAGTGTGGTGATGAACCAACTGCCCTGCGGGTCGCTCGTCAGCGAGACGGCGACGTGCATTCTGGTATTGGCGCTGATGCCGTTGGAGAGGATGGTGGCGATGAAGCGATTGTTGTACGGGTCGTAGAGCACCTTCGGGTCGAAGTAGCTCGAACCGCGCGGGGTGGCCGAGCCAGCGTTCCAGAAGGTGTCTTCGGAGACGGTGCTCAGGGGCACGCCGGTCAACTTGTTCTGGATGGTGACGACGTTGTTGAGCATCACAACCAGTTTGTCCTGACCGACCGCGCCGTGCGTGTCGGGCGGGATGAAGGAGAAACCGGCTTGCGGGCCGTCGGGTTTCGGCACGTCCGCCTGCGCCTGAAAGTTCGACGCGGGCGCGGGCGAAGGAGCGAGCGGGCCGTCGCCGTTACCCGGTGGAACGTCGAGAGACGCATCGGGCGCGTTCGCGCCTTCGAAACCTTCGGGCGCGAGTTCGGTTCCGCCGGGGACGACCGGCTGGTCAACGCTGACGCCGACATCTGCGGCGGGCGCATCCGAAGACGCGGCCATGGCGGCGGCTCTCTGCGCCAACGCTTCGAAGTTGAAGGTCGCCGACGAAATCGGTTGCACCGGCTGACCCTGCTCGGAGTCCTTGTTGGCCGGAGCGGTGGTCGTCGTCTGCGCGGGCGCGGTTCGCACGGGCGCTGTCCGCACCTGCGCGGCGACGCGCGGCGACGCGCCGACGAAGAGCATCCCCTGACAGAGCACGACGAGACAGAGCGCGAACCTGCCCGCGTCTCTCAACGCTCGCTTCAACCTGACGGCGCGAACCGTTTTTATCCTCCGGTTGCTTCGCGTGCGCGCCGGGCCTTGCACCGTCGCGGCGGGGGCGCGGAATAACGTGGTTGGATTTTTCATCACATCTTGTTCCTTGTATCGGACGGGGTCATTGCAGCGGCTCTCGTTGATTCAAGGCGAGGCCGTGCGGGAAATGCCTTGACGGCAGGGCTTCACGAATCATGCGCGGAAATCGCGCGCGGAAGAGTGCGGGGTTCAAAGGTTAGGTCTGCTGCGGACGAACGGGAGCACACAGAGATACTTCCGCTCATCTTCACTTGATTCGCTTAAATTTTCACTTTAGAGACGGGCAGGGTTGCCGAAAACTATCGGAGATAGTTTTTGTCGTTACAATCAATCGAGCCTGAACAGTTTAGAAGCTTGTCCGATTCGAGATGTGGATAGTAGAACAAGTGTGAACGCGCTGCAAGTTTGAAGATAAGAATCTCACGGAAATTTCCGCCGCAGACGCAAACGCGCATGCGCCCTCGACGGTCGGGCGGCGAATAGAAAAGACGCGCTCTCCCGGCGACAACCCTCCGGCGTGCGGCGCGCGTCTCCGGTTCAGTAAGGTCAAGGCGATTGTTTGGAAGGCAGAACGCCGCGTCCCTTGATGCACTCGCCGGTTTCGAGATTGACGTAGCCGATCCAGAAAGGAGGCAGGGGCGAAACGTCTCTGCCTTTGCTGAGCGGCATATCTTCGCTGCTCTGGGCAGGCGTCTTAGTGGCCGGAGGCGGCGCGGCGGGCGTGCTCGACGCCGCGCTCTCTTTTTTGACTGGGGGCGCGGGAGCAGCCGTCGCCGTGGCCGACGTGGCGGTCAGATAGAGCGCGGCCTTTTGAGACGTGCGGAGCGGTTGAAAGATAATCGTGTCGTCGCTGTACTGCCCGATGCAGTCTTTGATGATTCGTCGGGCCTGACGTTTCGGGATAGTCTTGTTGATGTCGGAGGTGGAGCGGAGCGACGTGCCGATGGAATGGATGTTGACACGCTTGCCTTCAATCGTCGTATAGCCGACGGAATCGGTGAGCAGCGTCTCGTATTCGTTGACCGAATACCTCCATTCCACGAAGCGGTTGCCCGGTTGATCCACGACCCGAACGGGACGAAAGTGCTGTCTGAAATAAGGCTCGGAGATTCCCGTCGCCAGAATCGCCTGCTTCGACCCTTCGACGAGCTTCGACGCCTCCGCGCTCAGTTGCGGCGTCTGCGCTTCCTTGATGTTCGGCGCGACGGGCGCGGCCTTCTTCCGCGTCGCGCGCCGTTGCGCCTGCGCGCGCTTGCTGCGGACGGGCGTCCGGACTTTGACGGCTGCGGGCGTTGTCGTCGTCCTGTCCTGCGCATAGGCTTGGACGGAAACGCTCGCCAGCATCATGGCGAGTGCGAAAATTAAACTGAGACTTTTCCGGTTCATCATTCTCTTTTGATCGCGGTCGGGTAACGTGGAGAAACTCTAGACCATCCGCACGGAGGCCACACGGAGGCTTCACCCAACGGAGAATAAAGTTTACTACAAACCGGTTCGCCGCCGCATCGAGACTGACAGGCAAAAGGGAAAGGCGCGTCTGATGCGCATCAGACGCGCCTTCCGGATTCAAAGCGGAGGCGGCTCATTCTCTCGCCGCCCCGCCCTTTGGTTTGTTACGACCTCCCGGTTCAATAATCGAAGCGAACCTTACGGCAGAGCCTCGACCATGACGAAGAAGCGGAAACTTCCCGACTGCATCACGCCCAACAGAAACTCCACGTTGACACTTGCGTTGGGTGCGATGGGCGACGCCA
>DATLMV010000252.1:0-17647 GCA_035537095.1 Pyrinomonadaceae bacterium | reverse complement strand
GTGAAGCGGCGGATGCCCTGCACGGGAAACGGATTTTGCGAGTCGCCCGCGAGCGGCGATTGCGGGAGTATCTCCGTCCATTCGGTCGCCGCGCCGAGCAGTTGCTCGATGTCCGGCACGCCCTCGACCGCACACGCTTCCAGCGAACAACTCTCGGGGAAGTTGCCCTTGAAGTGCGAGGTGTCAACGACGACGCCGCGAATGATGCCCGCCAGCCCGAGACGAATGATGCACCAATCGAAACCGGGCGTGCGCCTGCGGCGCGACTCCCAACCGTCCATCCACTTGCCGAGGTCAGTATATTTGCCTTCAACAAAGACGGGCGCGCTCGCCTTGAGCAGGTTCTCCTTCGGCGCGAAAAATTCGTCGTTCGCAAACAAGACCGCGCCGCCCAGACGCTCCGCCGCGAGGTCTATCAACTCCGTGAAATCAATCATCAAATCTCCTTAGAGGTTAGATGTCGGATGTCGGATGTTAGGGAAAGACAGTCTTACTCTTATCTAACATCCGACATCCGACATCTAACCTCTGCTTCCCAAAAGCAGCGCGCCCTTCGGACTCTCGCCAAACTGCCCGCGCTCGTAAATCTTACAGCCGCGCAAATAGGTCGCTTCGACGACGCCTTGCAGGACTTGACCGGCGTAGGGCGTCAGCTTGTGCCGGTGCTCGATGCGCGCGGGTTCGACGCGGAAAGTCTCCTCCGTGTTCCAGATGACGATGTCGGCGTCAAAACCTGCGGCGAGCGTGCCCTTGCGCGCGTCGAGTCCTGCGAGTCCGGCGGGCGCGCGCGCCAGCCAAGACGACAGTTGATTGAGCGTGTGGCCGCGACGCCTCATCTGCGTCCACATCACGGAGAGGCGCAACTGCAAAGACGAGATGCCGCCCCAAGCCTTGAGAAAATCGCCCGCCTCGCGCTCCTTCAACTCCGGCGGGCACGGCGAATGATCGGAGACGACCATGTCAATCGTGCCGCGCGCGAGAGCGTCCCAGAGTTGTTCGCGGTTCTCGCGCTCGCGCACGGGCGGGCAGCACTTAAACTCGGTCGCGCCGTCGGGAATCTCCTCGGCAGCGAACGAGAGATAATGCGGGCACGTCTCCGCCGTCAAAGGCAGCCCTTCGTCCTTCGCCGCACGCAACGCCGCCAGCGCGTCCGCCGACGAATGATGGACGATGTGCACGCGCGCTCCGAACTCACGGCACAGGCGAATCATCAGAGCGACCGCTTCATTCTCCGCCGCGCGCGGGCGCGAACGCAGGAACGTCGCATAACTGCGCGGGTCGTTCAACCGCTCGACGCCTTGCGTCTCAAGTGACTGTTCGCTCGCCTGCGTTTCAAGCGCGTGCTCGACGGGGCCGGGCACTTCGGCGTGCACGATGAGCACGGCCCCCATCCGCCTGAGTTCGGCGAGCGCGGCGCGCAAGTCCGCTTCGCTGACGTTCGGGAATTCGTCAACGCCGGAGTGAATCAGAAAGCACTTGAAGCCGACGACGCCCGCCGCGTACAGACCGTTCAACTCCGCGACGTTTTCCGGCACGACCCCGCCCCAGAAACCGACATCAACCCAACACTTGCCCGTCGCCGCCGCCAGTTTTTCGTGCAGCCCCGCGAGCGTCGTCGTCGGCGGAATACTGTTCAAGGGCATGTCCACGATTGTCGTCACACCACCCGCCGCCGCCGCCCGCGTCGCCGTCGCAAAGCCCTCCCAATCCGTGCGCCCCGGCTCGTTCACGTGCACGTGCGAATCAACGAGTCCGGCCATCACGACCGACTCGCCCGCATCAACCAACTCGCAACCCGCCGCTACGTCGTCAAACGCGCCGACGGCGACGATGCGCCCCGCCGCGATATGCACCGACGCGGGCGCGCACGCTTCGGGCATGACTACTCGCTGGCTGCGGATGACGAGTTCGGTCGCGGGCATCTCTCAACTCAAACCGTTCTGTAGTTGCGACAGGAAATCTTCCAGTAAGTTCGCGGCGACTCTCAGGCGATAATCGGCGGTCGAGCGAATGTCGTTGATCGGGATAATCTCCGACGTGAGTTCCTTGCGCGCATCCTTGATCGTCGCCGCGTCGAGCGCGCGTCCCTTGAGCAAATCTTCCGTCCTGCGGCAACGCACGACCGTCGGCGCGACGCTGCCGAGCGCGACGCGCACATCTCCGATACGGTCGCCTTCCAACTCCGCGACGGCGGCGAAGCAGACTTTCGATATCGCCTGCGCCTTGCGCGTCCCGACCTTCCGGTAATACTGCCGCCAGCCCTTCGGAGCGCGCGGCAGACGGATGCGCCGCAGCAGTTCATCGGCGCGCATCTGCGTCTGTTTATAGCCGGTGTGAAAATCCCTGTAAGCGACCCAACGCGCGCCGCTCGCGGAGACGAGTTCGAGTTCGGCGTCGTAGGCGAGCAGCGCGGGCGGGGAGTCGGCTGCCGGAGAAGCGTTGGCGATATTGCCGCCGAGCGTCCCTCGATTCTGAATCGCGGGCCCGCCCGTTTCATTCGCCGCGCGGCACAGCATCGGGTATTCGCTGCGGAGCGCCGGATGATTCTGCACCTCGGTGTAAGTCGTCAGAGCGCCGAGCGTGACGTGTTCGCTCGTCTCCTCGACGCCGCGCAGTTCCGAGAGATTCCAGATGCTGAAGAATTTCCTGTGCGTGAGTTTGCCCGCTTCAAAGAGCACCATCAAATCCGTCCCGCCCGCGAAAGGCTTCCACGCGCCCGCGCCGTCCGCGAGCAACGCGAGCGCGTCGGCGAAACTTTCGGGAACCCTTAACTCATAACCCGGAAGATAAGCTCTCACCGAAACAACTCTTTTCCATATCCCCAAAGGAACATGTCAAGCTTCTTTAAACTTATGTCAGCTAGTTCATAGAAAGATTGGAACTCATTCAAGACACGTTTGAACTCTTCATAATCTCTCAGACCTGCTGTGTCGAACGTTGAGAATGTGTCCAGTTTTTGATACGCAGTTAGGAGGCGAACTACAAAGCTATCGTAGATTGGGTAGGCATTAGGATTATGAAAGCTGCAATACTTAGTCGCAAAGGAATAATTATTTCTCTGTTTCCCTTTGATTGTTACTTTTGCAATCTTATCAACCACATCAGGCACGCCACGCAGTAGGTCATTGTCAACGTCAAGGGTGAAGATGTGTTCAGCAACCGAAACAATGGCATGAATTTGTGTTGCATATAGCGTGTTAATAACAATGCTTTTTAGCAATATGCTTTCCAAGCTCTTATTATCAGGGAATTTCTCGCACAGCAACCGGATGGCATTCTCCGGCTTTGCATTCTTTTGCTCAAACCTCGCTGAATACTCTTCTATCAATTCTCTTGAAGGTCTTTGAAGTAGCATATCTATTCCTGAGTCTGGCATGCGGCGACGACCGCCGCGAAGATTTTGATGTAGCCCGTGCAGCGACAGAGATTACCGGCTAACCCTGCGCGAATCTGCGCTTCGTCGGGTTGGGGCGTGTGTTCGAGAAGATTGACGGCGGCCAGAATCATCCCCGGCGTGCAGATGCCGCATTGCGCGCCGCCCGCTTCGATGAAGGCTTGCTGGACGCGGTGCAGTTGTTCGTCGCTCAGGGCGACGCCCTCGATAGTCGTTATCTTCGTGCCCTCGACTTGCGCGACGGGCACGAGACAACTGTTGACGAGCGCGCCATCTATGAAGACGGAGCACGCGCCGCACTCGCCTTCGCCGCAGCCCTCCTTCGTGCCGGTGAGACGCAACTCGTCGCGCAGCACGTCGAGCAGGCGTGCCAGAGGATACGCGCGGAGCGTCTGCGGCTCGCCGTTGACCGTGCACGCGACGTTTATCTTTTCGTTGACTGCCCGCTCGGACGCGCTCATCTCGCCAGCGCCTCCATCAAAGCCTCGGGCATCAAAGGGACGTGATTGATTGCGACGCCCGTCGCGTTCTCAATCGCGTTCAGAATCGCGGGAGCCGCGCCGTCCAGCGGCAGTTCGCCGATGCCCTTCGCCCCGGCGGGGCCGTATGCGTAGGGCGTCTCTTCAAAGAAGACGCGGATGGGCGGAATGTCGGCGGAGGTAGGGATGATGTAGTTGGTCATCTGGTTATTCGACATCCGACCGCCCTGCCAGACGACGTTTTCAAAGAGCGTGAAGCCGATGCCCTGCGCGACGCCGCCCTCGATCTGTCCCGCCGCGAGCACCGGATGGATGACTTTCCCGACCTCCTGCACGGCGACGAAATCATCTACGCGCGCCTCATACGTCAACATGTCAACCGTCACCTCCGCGACATAGACCGCCCAAGCATAAGCGCCGTATGCGTCGCCCTGATACTTCTCGTCGTCCCAGTTGATGTTAGCGGGCTGCGTGTACTGGCTCAGGGATTTGAGCGCGCCGAAGCGTTCGATGTAGCTGCGGCACGCTTCCTGAAAATCGGCCTGCGTGTAATCTTCGCGGAGCAGGCCGCTGCGCAACAACGTCTCGCGCAAGGCCAGCGCGGCTGATTCGACGAGCTTGCCGACGATCATGCAGGTGCGCGAGGCGACGGTCGGGCCGCTGTTGGGGACGTTGGCGGTGTCGGGTTGTTGAATCTCGATCAGTTCGTAATCTATTCGCAGGGCGTCGGCGGCGATCTGCGAGAAGATGGTGTTCGTGCCCTGCCCGATCTCGGTGCTGGCGGCGAGAATCCGCACGCGCCCTTCGGCGGTCGCCTCCGCGCCGACGACCGATTGCAGATACTTCTCGCCCGAACCCGTGAAGCCCGCGCCGTGCATGAACGAAGCGAAACCGATGCCCTTCTTCTTCGACGCGTTCTCGCTGTTCTCTCTGGCGAACCGTTCCTGCTTCGCCTGATAGTCAGTCAGTTCAAAAGCGCGGTTGAGTAGCCCCGACAGGTCAACGCGCTCGCGGATGATCTGTCCGGTCGCGGTCGTCTCGCCTTCGCCGAGGAAGTTTCGACGGCGAAACTCGGCGTCGCTCAAGCCGACGGCGCGCGCCACCTTGTTCATCTGCCGCTCAAGCGCGAAGATGCTCTGCGGCGCGCCGAAGCCGCGAAAGGCTCCGTGCGGCGGCACGTTGGTGGCGACGGCGCGTGATTTGATACGGACGTTCGGGCAGTTGTAAGGCCCCGCGGCATGAATCGTGCCGCGCGAAAGAACGACGGACGAGAGCGTCGCGTATGCGCCGCCGTCCACGACGAAATCAATCTCCATCCCGAGCAGTCGGCCGTCGCGCGTGACGGCGGTGCGATGGCGCGTGAGCGACGGGTGACGTTTGGTCGTCGCGGCCATATCCTCTGCGCGGTCGTACATAATCTTGACGGGGCGGCCCGCCTTCCAGGCGAGCAGAGCGGCGTGTCCGGCAATCATCGAAGGATACTCTTCCTTGCCGCCGAAGCCGCCGCCCGTCTCCACCTGCACGACGCGTATCTTCTCCTCCGGCAACCCGAACAGCTTGAGCAGAGCCTTGTGCACATAGTAGGGGCATTGCATCGAGCCCCAGACCGTCACGCCCTGCTGCGCGTCGGCGACGGCGATGCAGCCGTTGTTTTCGATGTAGAGTTGCTCCTGAGCGCCCGTGCGATATTCGCCCTCGACAATCAGGTCGGCCCGCGCCCACACGTCATCCACGTTGCCCTTATCAACCAGATAAGTTTTGAAGACGTTATCCGCGCCCCAGATAATCTCCTTCTGCGCGAGCGAGTCGTCGAGCGACAGCACGGCGGGCAGAGGCTCTATCTCCAAACGCACGGAGCGGCGCGCCTCCTCCAACAGATACTTGTCGGCGTGCGCGAGCAGCACGACCGGTTCTTCCGCGTGATTGACGACTTCGGCGGCGAGATACGGCTGGTCGAGCGTGATGAGCGCGACGCAGTTCGCGCCCGGAATGTCTTTCGCCGTGACGACGACGAACTCGTCCCACGGGATTCGGCCCTCGAACGCGATACGGAGCAGGCGACCGCGCGGCACGGGGCTGCGGACGGTCGCGCCGTAGAGCATACCGGGAAATTCGAGGTCGTCCACGTAGCGCGCGCGCCCCGTGACCTTATCGCGTCCCTCCTTGCGCGGAACGGGCCGACCGATGAGATGTGTCGTCATGCCGAAGCTCTCGTCGCCTCCGATTTTGACCCAACTGAAACCAACATGATGGACAGGATAAAAGATGACAGGAAGGACAGGATAGAGAATAAAGCCGTAAATCGTCAAACGTGAATCGCCAATAGATGACCGGCCTTAAGCAAGTCTCGATTGACGATTCACGTTTGCCGACTGACGATTCTTTTAGAAGCTGCGACGGATCAGATAGGAAGCCTTGATGAAGAAGAGGCGACCGTTGCGGCGGAAGCCCGGTTCGAGTTCGCCGGTGAAGGGGCCGAAGCCGTTGCGGTTGAGATCGTCGTTGTAGCCGACGTAGAGCGACGTGCCGGGGTTCGGAGCCCAGCCGAGCAGGTATTGCATGCGCATGCGCGAGCCGAGCGTCGTGTAGTCAATGCGGGAGCGCGCGAAGATGAAGCGCGTGAACTGGTACGTGCCGCGTAGCGTGAAGATGTTGTCGTTGTAGGCGGTGCGGCCCGTGTCGTGTCGCGTCAGTCCGTCCTTGACGTAGAAGAGCGACAGGTTGAGCGCGTTGGTCGGCTTGTAGGTCAAGTTCGATTCGAAATACCACTCGTTGCCCGCGCCGGGGTCGAGCGGTGCGCCCTGCCCAAATTGGAGCGCGGCTGGACTGACGCGCGGGTAGCGCGGGCTACCGCTGCCGAAGTCGAAATCGAGGACGCCGTGATTGTACGAGGTGAAGAACGAGGCCGAGTATTTCTTCGAGGGAACTGTGCCGCCGAACATGTAGAAGGTCGTGCGGTCGGCGGAGCGTTCGTTGTCTTCGCCGAAGAAGGTGCATTGACGCAGGAACGCGTCGGGATGCCCTTCGGGGTCGGGCGCGCCGAGCGTGCCGGTCTGGTCGCAGGCGGGCAGCGTCGCCGCCAGCGCGGGGCCGAACGTGCGCGCGTTGATGTTGGCGAACGCGCCGCGCGTCCCGCCGAACTCGTCCTCGAAGACGCGCTCGTAGCCCTTCTCGAAACCGAGGCCGAGATAGCTCTGCTTCTGGAAGTTGAGTTGCACCTGCGACTCGTTGACGAAGCGTTGCTGGCGTCCCTGCCAGTCGAAGTTGGAGGCGATGAAGTTATAGACGCGCCACTTGGTCATCCAGTTCTTCGGCTTGTCGTTCGAGTTATAACGGATGAAGAGCGTCGGGTTGTTGGTGTTGAAGCGGCGGTTGAAGCCGACATCGGCGCGGAAGAAACGCGAGCGACCGACCGCGCCGATCTCATAACCCCAGTTGCGCCCGTCGCTATTGAGATAGACGCCGTAAACCATGCCCATCTCTTTGCGGTCATCCCTGATGGCCTCTTCGGCGTAGAAGAAGGGCTTGTGCGCGATGCTGCCGAGCACCTGCGCGGTCAGCGTCGTCGTCTTGTTGAGACGGAAGCGCGCGTCGAGACCGCCGACGTGATTGTAGTTGTCAATGAAGTTATAGGTGGTGGCGAGCAGTCCGATGTGGTTCTCCTTGCCGATGTCGCGCTTGAGACGCAGGACGCCGATGGTCGCCTTCTTGTCGAGAATCTTCAGGAGCGAGTTGCGTTCGGCGAGGTCATTGGGGTCTTGCGTGTTCTGGGTGGCGAGGATGAAATCGCGCTCGTCGTCGTCGAGATTACCGGGCGCGATGTCGGAGGCCATCATCAGTCCGAAGGTGTTGCGCCCCTGCTTGCCCGTCAGCTTGACGGCGTATTGGGGGTCAACGATGGTGCGCGTGTGGACGGCGCTGATCAGCGTCTCGAAAATCTCTTTGCCTTCGAGGAAGAAGGGGCGCTTCTCGTCGAAGAAGATGGGGAAGCGTTGATTGGCGGTGACGACCGTCGCGTCGGCTTCGACCTGCGCGAAGTCGGGATTGTACGTGAAGTCGAGCGTGATCTGCGGCGTGA
Organism: Pyrinomonadaceae bacterium; assembly: GCA_035537095.1. Lineage (GTDB taxonomy): Bacteria > Acidobacteriota > Blastocatellia > Pyrinomonadales > Pyrinomonadaceae > DASWNP01. Next base: position 9,696 of record DATLMV010000252.1, on the reverse strand, counting down.
TGGTGTACTTCGCGGAGACGCCGAAGTCCATCTCGATGGGCTTGTTGAGCAGGCGGTCGGTCGGGACAGCCGCGACTCGCGCGTCGCCCGGAATGGGACGATTGACTCTGCGCCCCGTCTCGGAAAGCGTCAGGCTCGGGATAATCTCAAGCGTGCGCTCGGTCGAGATGCCTTCGAGGCCGGTGATGCGTCCCTTTTGTCCGAGGAGGCTCGAATTGTCGCGCGAGAGCGGTATCCAAGAGCTCTGCTCGTTGTTGAAACGCTTGATGACGCGGAAGAAGTGGACGCCCCAATGCTTGTCTTTGCCCGCCACGTAGCGCAGCGATTTGAAAGGGATGGCGACCTCGACGAAGTAACCGTCGGACGTGATCGAACCCTTCGAGTCCATCACGATGTCAACGCTGAAATCTTCGTTGACGCCCTCGGTGAAAACCGCGTCGGCCTGCACGCCGAGCGGGTTGAAGATCAACTCGTAGGCCCGCCGCCCGTCGTTGAAGGTATCGAGGAAGATGCCGACCCAATCGTCGTCGAACACGGCGTCGCGCTTGGGAACCGTGGCGCGCACTTTGTCGGGTTCATCAAAAGCGCGGAAGGCGACGTAGAGAAACTTCGCGTCGTAGCCGATGTATGCTTCCGTCGGCTTCGACGGCGGGATCAGGTCGCCCGGACGGTTCTGAACGAAGTCCTTGAAGACCGCCGCCGACTTCCAAACGTCGTCGTCCATCTTGCCGTCAATCACGGGCGGCTTCTCGAAACGCTTGATGGAGACGGGCTCGCGCTTCTCCGGCGTCAGCAGGGCGGAGACGCGCTCGGCATAATTCGTCGGGACACCGGCGACGGCCTTCGCGGCTTCGGTGGCGCTGTTGGTCGCGGTCGGGTTTGTAGCCGAGGGCGACGTGGTCGGGTTGGTGACGGTCGCGGGCGGATTCGCCGGAGCTTCCGTCGCGGGAGCGGGAGAAGCGGTCGGCTCGGGAGCGGTGGTCTGTCCTGCGGGCGGCTTCTGCTCGGTCGTGCTCTGCGCCTGTTCGACGGGCTTCTGCGGAGCGGGCGGCGGCTGCTTCTGCCCCTGCATAGTGAATAGGACTTCCAGACGGTTGAACTTCTGATTGACGCGCGCCGTCGCTCCCTCATCCAGCGTGAAGGTCAGTAGCACGTCTTCGCCCTTCGTCTCCACCTGCGCCAGAGTGAAACCGCGTCCCGCCAGTTGGCTCTGCAAGTCCGCAGCCTCGGCGCGCGGGATGAGCAGGAAGAAACGGTTGCCGTTGCGATAGGCGGCGTAGTCGTCAATCGGAGTGTCGGACGAGATGACGACGCGCGAGCCAGCCGCTGTGTCGCTCGTGCGCAGCGGGACGAGCCGGCGCGGTTGCGCGCGTCGCGTCGCGGCCACAGCGCCGGAGGTCTTGACGGCCTTGGGTGCGTTCGATGCCAGTTGCGCTGCGGTGCGGATGTTGTTGCCGCAAACGAAGAGGAGCGCGAGAGCTAACGTGGAGCGGACGAAGAGAGCCGGTCTATTCTTCTTCATAAAGACGTTCCCTGAACTTGGATTGACCTTTGACGGCGTGGATGGCGAGTGCCGGTTCCGTAGTTTCCAAGTGAACCTCGCAATCCGATTTTTTAGACGAGCGAACCTGCAAGACGCTGCATTAGTGCTATAGACGAAGCGACTGCGCGGAATGTTGCACGGATTTGCAAAAATGGGTTGTCGTCAATCAACCCGTGCGCTCAAGCCTTCCGCGAGATGCTGATCGCTGCTCACACAGACGCACGCGCGGGCCGTTTCGTTAACACGAAAAACCCGCGACCGACCGCGCCGATTCACTTTGATAAACCGCTCCCGCCCTTGTTCGTGAGAAAGCCTGAAACTGTAAGTGTCGAGCGCGCGCAGAAGGTTTCATCTTTTTAGACGCGCGGCGGGCGTAAATAATTCCTAATAAATTTTGAGAGCCGCACACCCCTTGAATTTTGAGAGCCGCGCAAGCTGTCTCGTTGCAAGACTCCCGCCGCTATCTTCGAAAAGCTCCCGCCGCTATCTTCTATCTTCGTCGCATGTCTCAACGACGGCGGAGGTGAATCTGCCCGTCGCCCGTTCGCAGCGTGAAGACTGTGCCGCCGCTGCCGATGCGCCAGCGACGCACGCGCCTGGAACTGTCTGCGTCTTCGGCGACCGCGAGGCCGTCGTTGACGACCGTTTCGGAATCGGTCTCGACGGTGGCGTTCGAGCCGGAGGGCAGCGCGAGCGAGATGGAGCCGTCGCCGGTGCGCGCGGCGAGGTCTGTGAAGCGTCCTTCAAGCGTGATGCGACCGTCGCCCGTGCGCGTGTCGGCGCGACCGTCGAAATCCATCACGCGGATGTGGCCGTCGCCCGTCTCGGCGTGGAGGCTGCCGCCGCCGCCGCTCACTTCGATTGAGCCGTCGCCCGTCCGCACGTCCAACTCGCCCCGGACGCCTTCGAGATACAGTCTGCCGTCGCCCGTCGAGGCGCGCACCGTAGCGTTGCGCGGAACATAGACTTCATAGTTGACGCTCGCGCCCGAACTGAACGAAAGGATGCGCTTGCCCGCGCTCCTGACCTGATGCGCGAACGCTTTATCGAACTCCGCGACGAGCGAGATTTCGCCGTTCGCCTGATGCGCGCGCAGAGAGATGCCGCGCATCTCCTTCTCATCGTGCGCGCGTTTGAAGGCCGTGAACATCACCTCCGGCTTGTCCCACGCGCGGACGGTGATGCGCCCGTCGAAGGTTTCGACGCGGACGCGCGGCGTGCCGCTGACGTTGAAACTGTTCGACACCTGCGCGTGCTGCTGCGTATCGGAAGCGTCAATGTTGATCTCCATGCGGTCTTCCCGCGACGCGCGACGCGCTTCGCGTTCGGCTTCACGCACCGCGCGCTCGGCTTCGCGCGCAATATTCGCCGCCTCGCGTTGAATCTCCCGCGCCGCCTCTCTCATCTCGCGCTCGTCTTCGCGCGCCGCATCTCTCGCTTCACGCTCGATCTCGATTTCAGTTTCACTTTTGCCGCGCTTCTCGCGTTCAGCCTCGCGCCGCGAGTCGCGTTCGCTCTGTCTCTTGTCGCGTTCGGCGCGACGTTTCTCGCGTTCGATATCGCGCTCCTCGCGCTCGGCCTCGCGCGTCGCGTCGCGTTCCGCATCGAACTCATCCTCGCTCTCGTCGTCCCTGCGCGCTTCAGACAGCAGATTGGTCGTCGTGCTCAGGGGCCGACCGTCGTCGGCGCGGCGGACGCGGACGGAGCCGCTGACGTTAGAGAGTTTGATAGACGGGCCGCCGCGACCGAGCACGCCCGCGAGGTCGCGCCCGACGAATCTGCCCTGCCGCACGGGCAGACCGAAATCGTTGCTGATGCTTCCCTGCACCGTGTTGACGCGCAACTCGGCGTTGGCGTCGGAGGCGAGCGTGACCGTCACCGCGCCGCTGACCGAACTGATCTCGGCGTGGCTCTCGCCGGAGAGTTGCGTGTAGTCGAGATCGAGCGCGCCGCTGACGACGGAGATGTTGGTGCGCCCCGTCAGAGCGCGCGCGGCGACGTGGCCGCTGACCGATGAGGCTTTGACTTCGCCCGCGATGCCCTCGATGGTGAGCGCGCCGCTGACGAGCGCGACCTTATCGAGACGCGCGTTGCGCGGCACGGTCAACGTATATTCGACCGTCGCCGGATTGCGCGCGCGCTCCCGTGCGTCGCTGTTAAAATTGAGATTGCCTTCGGGATATTTGGTCTTGATGCGCACCGCATCCTCGCTCGCGTCAACTCTGATTTCGGCTTCGGCCAGACGCTCCGCGCTGTAGGCGCGCTTGACCGCGTCAACCTTGACCTCGTTGCGCTCCCAACCCATGATGCGCACCGCGCCCTGAATATTTTCCAGACTGACGCGCCCGCCCGGCGCGAGCGGATAGGTGCGATGAAACTCTTCGCGCAATTCCTCGCGCGTCTGCGCCGACTGCGTCGCGCCCGACGACGCCAGCACCGACAGCCCGCAGGCCGCCGCCAAGAGAGCGCGATATATCTTTCGTTTAATCAACATTTTCGTCTCTTTCATAAATGTTCACTCTGTAACTCACACGCGAGAAAAAAATTCATTCAAAGTCATCTTCGACCGTCTATTGTGAAAACACCGCGAACGAGATTTTTGTGGCAGGAAAAATTCGGAGGCTGACGAACAGACGGGAGCCGCGAAGCCGGTGCGGAGAGAAACAGAAGCAACGGATGCCCTGCTAACGGCTACTCTTTCGCAGCCGGAGCGTTCCGTTGAATGATGAGAGGTTGAGTTCGGGGCCGCCCGTGCCGACGGTTCCCTGAAGGCGGCCCTGCGCGAGTTCTTTGAGAGGCGGCGCGCCGGTCGTGGACTTGACGAGAAAGTCGGAGGAGATTTTGCCGCCCATCGCCACGCGCGCGTTGAGTTTGAAGGACACGTCGGCGGGCAGCGAGAGCGTCACGTCGCCGGAGAAGGTTTGAAAATCGTACTTGCCGCCGCCGCCCGCGAGGTCGCCCATCATGTTGACATCGCCGCTCACCGTGCCCGCTTCGACGTAAGAATGCGCGACGCGGTCGAGCGTGACGTTGCCGCTCGTCGTCTTGGCGAAGAAGGGGTCGTCGCCGTTGATGGTGCGGACGTTGACGGCTTCGACATCGCCGCTGAAGGTGCGCAGGCGCACGCGCCCGCTCGAATCGTTGAGGAAGATGCTGCCGCTCATGTTCTCGACTTCGACGGCACGCGCGATGCGGCGCATGTCCGCGTCGCCGTTCATCAAAGTGAGACGCGCCTCGGCCACATCCGAGACATCTATGTCGCCTTCGCGCACGGTCAGAACTATCGTCGCGCCGCGCGGCACGTCGAGTTCGACGTGTCCCGACGCCTCGCAGTCGCCCGCCAAAGGTTCTTCATCCTCCGAGTCCGACAACAGAACTTCCACGCCCTTCGATGCGTTCGGCGCGTTGGGCGCAACCGGCGCGGCGGGCGCATTCGGCATAACCGGCGCGTTTGGTGCGCTCTGTGCTGCGGGCACGCTGGCGGCGTTCGGCGCAGCGGGCAGGTTAACCGGGTTCGGCGCACTTGGCGCAACGGGCACGTCAACCGCGCCGGGCGCAGCCGCGCGAACGGGCGTGCCGGGTGTCGTCGGCTGCGTCGCACGCAGTTCGACGCGCCCGACATCGGCGCGCACGCGCACTTCGCGCCGCTCCCAACCGCGCACCACCACGCCGCCCGACGCCACACACATCGTCACCAACGCATCCGCCGCAGCCGCCATCGTCCGCTCCGGCAACTCCTCGTCGTCGTCCTCGTCTTCGCCCTCATGACGCTGCGCGCGCGCCGGATTCTCTCTCGCGCGCGCTCCCTCTGCGCTCGCGGGAAGCGCGCACAGCATGAGCAGCAGCGCGAAGATGTTGAGGGCGGCGGTCAGTTTCATTTTGGATAATTTAAACGACATCCCGGTTCGTGTTGCGGCGGCAGTTCAAAGATGCGCCCTTAGCGTTCGAGGACGGCAAACTGCGTCTGGTCTGCGACGGCGCTCATCAACTCGATCTTGCTTTGATAAGCGGAGAATAAAAATTTGACGGCCTCCGCATCCTTCGGATTACGTAGGGCGTTGCGGCGCGACGCGCTGATGGCTCGGTCAACGACGGCGACGTTGCGTTCATATTCCGCGCGTACGCTCGGACGCAGAACCAGATCGCCGCCCGCCCTGACAGCCTTCTCAAGCGTGGCGATGGACTCCAAGAATTTGTCCTCGCCGGAGAGCGTCGCATCCTTTGCCTCGACGCTGCGCCGCGCGGCTGGCGTCGTCTTCCGCGTCTGTTCGGCGCGAACCGCAGCCTTGCGACTGAAGCGCGCTTTGACTATCTCGCCCGTGTTGTTTTGCACAGGAGGCGCGTCCGCAATCGCCGGATTATCAAACGAAGACGGAGGATTGCTAATCTCTGCGACTGTCGAATTATCAGGCCGCGACTCGTTGACGACCTCCGGCGCGGGCTGGTTCGACGCCGTCTCTGCGCCGCGTCCCTTATCTTTGAGAGCGGGTTGCATGACCGCGAAAATGGCAGCGAAGGCGACGACGGCGGCGATACCGGCAAAGGCCGTGGCGCGCGCGGGCGTCAGACTGAGCGAAGAGACGAGCGTGGAAAACCACTCGCGGACGCTTCCGCCGCGCGCGGCGTTTGCGGAAAACGCGGGCGCTATCTCCGTGCTCCGGATGCTTCCGATTGCCGTCTCGATGCGCTCGCGCAGACGCTCGGAGGGGACGACCGACGCGTCCTCGACGGCGAAGGCTTGCGTGAACATGTCGAGTTCGCCTTCGGCGTCGCTGAGGGCCGCCGCGCAGACGCTGCACGCGTTGATGTGCGTCTCGGCGTGCGTCCGCCGTTCGAGGGAGAGTTCGCCGTCCAAGTAGCTCTGCAAAGTTCCTTCGTCCAAACACCTCTTCGTCATCGGCGTCCTCCAATCTTTCCGTACAACCTGACAAACTCTTTCCGCCCGCGCGCAATCAAGCTCCCGACGTTCGTTTCGTTGACCGACAATGCTTCCGCGATTTCGCGATACGATAAGCCCTGCTGCTTGAGCAGCAAACAACTCCGCATCGGTTCTTTGATGCGCGCCAGAGCCTGACGCGCTTCGTCTAATTCCGTGCGCCGCTCGTAATCGGCGTCGAGCGCGACGGTCGTGCCGTTCGTCCCGGCAGCCGCGCTGCGCGCAAACTCCTCTTCGCGCGCGCTGCTCCGGCTGCGCCCGCGCAGGGTGTTGCGCGCCGTGTTGATCGCCACGCGCAGCAGCCACGCCCGCAGCATCTCCTCGTCGCGCGCGGCGTCCGCCGGGTGATGATAGAGCTTGATGAAGACCTCCTGCACGACATCTTCGGCGAGTCCCGCATCGCGCACGACCGCATAAGCCGTCCGGTAAACGGCCCGATGATGCAGCGTAAACGCCTCATCGAAGCCCACGGTCGCGGCTGCATTCGTCCCTAAAGTTTGTGTCGCAGAGTCCATCAAAACTCTTGCATGTTCGCTCATATCGCGCTGCTCTCAGAGTGTAAACACCACTCGTTCCCGTTTTGTGGCAACAATTTTAACGTGTCTGGCGGCTATGGGGAAACCCGCGCCGTACGGGGCAAAAACGCGCAAATAACGCCGAATTAACCCGCGCCGACCGACGACACCCTACGGCGTGAGGAAGCATGACGAAAAGAGGGCTATCGAGGCGGTGGGTTGAAAGAGTTGGGGGCTGCGACGGTTTACTTAACTTCTTTGAGGAATTCTTCGATCTCGACGCCCGCATCACGGAGCGCGCCTTTTAATGTATAGCGATCAACTTCATCGTGGAATGGAAAAACAATTACTCTTCCATTCGGGATGTTTCATTTTCACATGGCTACCTTTTCGATGAATCTCAAGGAAGCCTAAGCGAGTCAACGTTGCTAAGACCTGCCGCCCTGAAAGCACAGGTAGTTTCATACCGTTAGCTCGACGATTTCTTGATTTTCTGCCAATTCGGTGGGTTCCGGTTCTAAATACAAATCTATCGCTTCGCGGATATTTTCAAGGGCTTCCTCTCTGGTTTTACCCTGCGACCAGCAACTTTTGAGAGAGGGGACATGCGCTACGAAATAACCGTCTTCGCCCGGTTCAACTATGACTTTGATATTCATCAGCACCCCATCTATATCGAGCTTTAGTTCCGGTTGAAGACTAGTGGGTTTTATCAGAACGGTCAACCAGCAGCACGACGCGCTTTTGGTTGCTTGTCTATCCTTCCGCCCGCCTGCTAAAGTCTCTAACATCTTTTCATCCGGCAACTTAGCGGCCTTCCGCCAGTCGGTCGCCGCTTCGGCAGGGCGGCGCACAAAATATCGTCCCGACACGAAAGCGTGATTCCGCCGTCAACTTCAGACGGCACTATCCCGCAACGGTTTCCCAAAGATTCGCGCGGGCGACTTTCCCGAGCTTTACGAACAGGACAAGGTGAACCAAGTGACTTTGAGCATCGAGCCGGACGAGACGAAAACAGACGCCGCAGGGGAAACGAACGACGCGGTGACCTTGACTGACGCGCTGCGCGACAGCCCCTTCATGCGCGCGTGCCGCCGCGAGCCTGTGCCGTATACGCCCGTCTGGTTGATGCGGCAGGCGGGACGCTACATGCGCGAATACCGGGAGGTGCGCGCGCGCACGAGCTTTCTAGAACTCTGCAAGACGCCCGAACTCGCGACGGAGGTGACGGTCTATGCCGCCGAGCGTCTGGGCGTTGACGCCGCGATTATCTTTGCGGACATCCTGCTCATCGTCGAGCCTCTGGGGCTGGACTTGGAGTTCGCGAAGGGCGAAGGGCCGGTCATTCACAACCCGGTGCGCGGGGCGCGCGACGTGGAACGACTGCGCGAAGTCGAAGACGTGAGCGCGCTCGAATACGTCTATCAGGCTATCCGACTGACGCGCCGCGCGCTCCCCGCGAACCTACCGCTCATCGGTTTCGCGGGCGCGCCCTTCACGCTCGCCTCCTACATCGTCGAGGGCGGCGCGTCGAAAAATTACGTTCACACCAAACGGCTGATGTACGACGACGCGGGCGCGTGGCACGCCATGATGTCGCTCATCTCGCGCGCCCTCGCCCGTTATCTCAACGCGCAAATCGCGGCGGGCGCGCAGGCCGTCCAACTCTTCGACTCATGGGTCGGCGCGCTCTCGCCGGACGACTACCGCGAATACGTTCTGCCGCACACGCGGAGCGTTATCCGAAACATCACGCAGGGCACGCCCGTCATCCACTTCGGCACGGGCACGGCCACCCTGCTCGAACTGATGCGCGAAGCCGGGGGCGACGTGATCGGGCTCGACTGGCGCGTGCGTCTCGACGAGGCTTGGGCGCGTCTCGGCGACGTGGCCGTCATGGGCAACCTCGACCCCGTGACCCTCTTCGCCGGACGCGAAAGGGTCGTCACACAGGCCCGGCGCATTCTTCAACAGGCGAACAGACGCCCCGGCCACATCTTCAATCTCGGCCACGGCATCCTGCCGGAGACTCCGGTTGACAACGTCGTCGCGCTCGTCGAAGCGGTTCACGAGATGAGCCGGGAGTCCGGAGTTTGAAGTCCGGCGTTGAAGTTGAGACGGTTCTTTTTAATCTGACGAAATCACATGCACGACGCTGGCTCAGGCCCATCGTCTGCGGGCCTCCAAACGATGACGCAACAGACAACGGACAACGGACAACCGACTTCCTACGACGCGATTTTAGTCGTCTCCTTCGGCGGGCCGGAGGGGATGAACGACGTGATGCCGTTTTTGGAGAACGTGCTGCGCGGGCGCAACGTGCCGCCGGAGCGGATGAGCGCGGTCGCTCATCATTACGAGTTGTTCGGTGGCGTCAGCCCGATCAACGAGCAGAACCGCAGGCTGATTGCCGCGTTGCGCGCGGAGTTGGAAACCAACGGGCCGCGCCTCCCCGTCTACTGGGGCAACCGCAACTGGCATCCGCTGCTCGCCGACACGCTCGCCGTGATGGCCGACGACGGAATCAAGCACGCGCTCGCTTTCATGACTTCCGCATACAGTTCCTATTCGAGTTGCAGGCAGTACCGGGAAGATGTCGAACGCGCGCGCGCGTCGGTCGGGGAGCGCGCGCCGACCGTTGATAAGGTGCGGGTTTTCTATAATCACCCGGACTTCGTCGGGCCGAACGTCGAGCACGTGCG
>DATLMV010000251.1:0-10261 GCA_035537095.1 Pyrinomonadaceae bacterium | reverse complement strand
TGCGCGCAATCTGCGTCGAGATCAGGCGGAGCATCTCGCGCGTCTCCGGGTCCACACCATCGCGCGTTTGCAGTATCTGGATCAAAGACGAGATGGAGGCGAGCGGGTTGTTGACCTCGTGCGCCACGCCCGCCGCGAGCGTTCCGGCGGCGGCCAGTTTCTCCGTGCGAATCAGTTGTTCGCCAATCGCGCGCAAGCGTTCGATGTCTTCGGCCATCTTGCGGCTCATCTCGTTGAACGAAGAGGCGAGCAAGCCCACTTCGTCGTTGCTGTCTAAGTTGACCTGCGAACCGTATGCGCCGCCCGCGACGGTGACGGCGGCTTCGGTCAGGCGTCGCAGCGGGCGCGAGATGATGCGAATCACGAGCGCGACGAGAATCAGGTTGGGAAAGAGCGCGGTGATGACGCTGAAGATGAGATAACGCCGCCACGCTTCAACGTTCGCACCTGCGCCGAAACTCCACCAGACTAGCGGAATCTGTATCAAGAGAAAACTCAGGACGGCGACGAACGCAATCGAGAGCGCGACCTTGTAGGCGATGGGAAAGAGACGAAACTGGTCGAGCGCGGATTGCAGCGAGAAGAGTTTGAAACTGGTGATGGCGTAAGCGTAGATGACGACGCCGAGCAGGACGAAGATCGAGCCGACCGGGAGCAGCCAGTAGACGCCCGCGAGCGGCAGAAAGATGTTGGTCGTCGTCTTCAACGCCGCCGTGATGACGAGCGCCCAGAGAATCGCGCCGAGTTGCTGCCCCCAGAGCGTGCCGCGATAACGCCTGTATTTTTTCCAGAGCAGGCTGAAACCGTATGCGAACAGCGCGTAAGCGTAGAGGACGAGGACGTAGGCGAGCGGCGTCAGTTGAATGTCGAGCTTGCCCGCGTCGAAACGAATCTCGCGCCACGCGAGGCCCGCGAGCGCCGCCGGAATCAGAACCGCTCCGGGCGCAAACAGCACCGCCGCGCGCCTGAGCGGAACAGCGCCGTTCTCGGGAAAGACCCAACCGAAGATGACCAGCGAATACTGCAACAGAAGCGCAATCGTGAAACTCAGACTCGCCCACCACCCGGCGGCTGCGCGTCCCGCGCCGAATCCCCAGAGCGCGATGTCCTTCATCGTCCAGAGGGCGAGGCACGCGACGAAGGCGGCGAAGGTCTGGTGCGTGCGGCTACGCGGCGCGGCGACAAAGACGTAGAAGCCGAGCAGCACGTTCAGGAAGAGCGAGAGCAGAAGCAGCGCGAGCAGCATAAAAAGTGAGCGGTGAGCGGCGAGCAGTCGAGGCGAAACGAAAGGAGAGTTGTCGGTTTCAAGCGCAGCGCAAGGGTTCATTCAGAACGCGAAAAAGAACTCAACTCTGCGCGTCGTCCGGTCAAATGCTTGACTGCTTACTGTTCACCGCTGACTGCTGACCGTCTCAATGCAGGCCGAGAATCAGGGCGGCGATAATGAACGTGACGCCGCACGCGAGCGGCCAGAGATGGCGCGCGTCAATCATACCACCGCGCGCGACGAGACGGTGAAGCGATGTGAACGAGAGGAAGCCCAACGCGCCGACCGGCGCGGCGCAGAAGATTCCGAAGAACGCGCCGATGATGAAAACGATGAGGCCGCCCGTCGCACCCGTCACAATCGCCCACAGGAGGCCGACGAGCAACGACACCAGAATCATCTTCGTCCAAGACGCGCGCTCAAGGTCGTCAATCCACTTGCCGAGTTTCGCGCCCATCAGCCGCCCGACGATGCAGCAGATAGCATTCATCGCGAAGCAAAAGAGAAAGAACGTCAGCCGCTCGCTCGTGCCGACCGAAGGCTTCTGCATCAAAGGGTAGCCGCACATCCTGTAGAAGATGACGGCGGGCGGGACGAGACCGAGCAGCATGCCGAAGAGACTGTAAGCCCGCGCGGTCGGGACGGGACGACGCATCAAAAGCATCTCGCGTTCTTCACGGGCGTTGCGAAAGAGGCGACGGCGTTTGTCGTCGTGTGCGTGAAAGGCGACGAGCCAGTTCAGCCTTGCGCCGTTGTCGTCTGCGTCGGGAGGGGCATCAAAGGCGTATGCCGTTCGCGGATTGGCGTAAGCGGTGCGGGTGTTGTTGGACATAACTCTCCTTCGGACGAATCGGCGCGCATCACAGTCGAGCCGGAAACGGCGAGCCGCCGGACGCGCGCGCACTCGGCGTCGAGCAGGCGCGCGGTGCTCTGTGCCGCGCCGGGGTCGTCGAGGACGGAGAACATTTCGATGGCGCGGCCATAGACGCGGAGCGCGGCTTCCGAGAGACGGAGGGCGGCGTCCGCGCCGCTGTCCGGCGGGAGACGCAGCCGCGCGTGAAACTCGCGCACGTCGGCCAGCGCGTGCAGGAGTTCCGTGCGCGAGCGCGCGTGATGTGCGCGCAGGCGCGCGACGTTGCCCCGGCGAACACACCGGCCCGCGAGCAGAAGGTCGTCGCCACGGCGTCCGGCAATCCGGCACAACTCCAACTCACGCGCCGAGGGCGCGGCGTCCTCGTCCTCCGCTTCGACCGCGAGCGACAGCCCCGCGTATCTCTCGATGCTCTCGCGCGCCGCAAACAGAACCTGCCGCGACTCCTCGACGCGCGCGGCGCGTATCTCCGCCAGCAGGTCTTCAAAGGCGTGCAGCGCGGAATGCAGCGCGCGCTTCGTCTGCTCGACCGCCCGCTCGCGCGCCGCTTGCGTGCTCTCGACGCCGAGACTCGCAGAGCGTTGCCGCCGTTCGAGCCAGAAGGCGAGCGCGGAGAGCGGCCACACGAGCGCGGCGCACGCGGCCCTGACGAGAGCCTGACTGCGGCGCGCGGCGTTCGACTGTTCGCGCATGAAATAGATGACGCCGACCGGCGCGGCGGCGGCGAGATAGATGGTGATGAGTTCGCTCAAACGCATGGCACAATACGTCGGGGCAACGCTTATGCCAGCCTCACACGCGACGCGCACGACGCCCGAAGGTTACGCGCACGAAAGACCGTCTCCCGTTCATCATCAACAAGTTATCTCCGAAGCCGGAAGGCTCAGAGAGGATTCGCGCGGTGTGAATCTGTGCGCGCAAGATTTGGCAAAGCGCGCCGTTCTCTCCATAGCTTTGGCATTCTGCCAAGCGCGCCGGATGTGCAAGCGAGCGTGCGTGCGGCGCGGGAGCAGGTCAGTCGTGAGAGACATTTCGGGAGAGAAGTTTCGAGCGACGTTTTGAGAGACGCTTTCGCCTCCGTGCGGGTCGGCTTCCGGCGTCGCACGCGGCGAGCAAACGTCGCGCGTCGTTCGGGAACGAAACTTTGAGAGCGTCGTCTTTGTCGTCGCGCGCGGCGCGAGTTGATGCGACTCTGCGAGCGCGCGGATGCGAAGTTGTCACCGCGATGTGACGGCGTCGCGGTTCGATGGATGAAATGGTGAAAAGTTTGTGACCGAAAAATGAAACGCAAAATCCCGGCGGGCGCGCGTCCTCCTGTGTTCGCTTTGAATGTCGCAGGCTTCGCAGGCGGTGTACGCAATAAAGGCACGCAGCTATTTGAATGTTCGCCTCCGTTGCGCTCGATAGCAGACGCGGGAAAAACTTTCGCGGCGCGGGCCACCTGCATAAACGGGCGCGCATCCAAGCGTTACTGCCGGAAACCCAAGTCGAAAATCTGTGCGACAAACCTCGCCGCCGGAAGAGTGGATAAATACACTCAACTCGCTTTTGTGGTAGCTCCCGAACAACTCTTTACAGGCGTCCGAGTAGTTGTGGCCTTTGGTTTGCTTATGTCAACCAATGTCGGCCCACCGGCAGACGAGAATCGAACAAAAAAGGAACTTTCAGTCCGGTTTGTTCGTCTAAGAGTAACAGCAATTCAACAGACAAGCAGGTAAGTGATTGACATGAACACGAAGACCCCGATCAAGATAGTCAAACGTGGCGAAAGAAATCGCCAAGCAACAGCCGCCGCCGCCGAAGTGGCCGCGCCGGAAAAGAAGACCGCGCAACAGACCGCGCGCGACATGGTCGCAACCGTCAGCGAATGGGTGAGCGAATTTCAACAGAAGCGCCGTAGCGAAACGTCGCAGGCGATCAAGACGCTCTTTCCCGAGACGACGCCGCAGACCAGCAAGGCTTAGATTCTCTCCCGGCGGTGCAGATTCCTTTGCGCCGTTTCCAATACACGCGAGACTCGATAAACGCCGGTCGCACGGTTGAACTCAGGCCGAACCCGTCTAGGCGGTTCCCTGAAGTTTCAACCCGCACCGGCGTGCGTCCGCGCAGCAACGGCTCTCGCACGACAAACCAGCCCGCGACACTCTCTCAATAACTCCGCAACAGTTTTTCTCCGACGCGCAGGAAGGCGCGGCGTGCGTGCGTGTGCTCGGATTTGACACGGGCGTGCGTGCGCGCATAGCATCGCGCGTTCCGGGTCAACTACATTTCGAGCACGACGGCAGAGCCTTTGACGAAGAGTAAGAAAAGCCGGACGAAGAAAACCGTCGGGCGTCCCATCTTCGACGCAATACGGAAGCCCTCCGCGCCGCCGGGCCATGCGCTCGGTCGCGCGAAGCCGGAGGAGCGCGCGCATCCGGCGGAACGCAAGGTCAAGCACAAGCGGCGCGACGAAGGCGAGCAATGAACGCGACGAAGGTGAGCAATGCACTTGAGCCATCGAAGATGCGCGCACCTCTCTCTCTCGCCCGCCGCCGGACGCGCTCAAGCGCGAAACGGCGTCGGCGTTTAGAGGTCGCTGGCGTTCCCCGGATAAAATTCCGCTTGTCGCAAAATTTCACTTTTACATCTTGACGGTTCATGCTTAATATACGTGAGATTTAAGTATCCTTCGGTTATCGGCCCGCAGCCCGCGTCTTAGATAAGTTCTTCGGAAGGCTCGCGCCGCCGCCATACAATTACATGAGGAGGCAAATTGCATGACGTACGTCGTTGTGGAACCCTGTGTCAACTGTCGTTATACCGATTGCGCGCTGGTCTGTCCCGTCGAGGCTTTTCATCTGGACGACACGATGCTGGTGATCCATCCCGAAACCTGTATAGACTGTGACGCGTGCGTGCCGGAATGTCCGGTCGAGGCGATTTTTCCCGAGGATAAAGTGCCGGAGGAGTGGGCGCACTACACGGCGATCAACGCGGAGAAGGCTCTGAGCGGCCTGCCCGTCATCAGCGAGAAACTCGACCCGCTGTGTTAAGCCTCCAACTCTTTCAACGCGCAGGCCGGAAACTTCGCCGCCCGCCCGCGTCCGTCGTCGGGAGCGCGCAAACGTCGTCTCCCCGGAGATGGTGTTTGCGCCTCGTCGTCTTGAATAGTCAGGCGGAAAATCCGAGATGAAGAAACGCGCGAAGCGTCTGATCGGCGCGCTGGCGTTGGCGACCGGAGCGGCAGGTGCGGCGCTCTGGCTGCGGCGCGGCGCGGCGGGCAAGCCGGAGGATAAAGCGACGAAGAAACGTCAACGCAAGCAACCGAACGAGGCTGACCGTTGGGCGCGTCCCGGAATGAGCGTCACTTTTCGTGCGGAGTTGCGACCGGGCCTCAGTCGCGCGGAGCGCACGTTTCGCATCGAACAGGTGTTGCCGAGCGGGCGCGTCGTGCTGCAAGGCTTCGCGGGCGAACACACGGAGACGGAGTTTGAGCCGGAACGTTGACGCGCGCACGCGCCGCAAAGGAGGTTCGGGAGATGTCGCAGGAGAGAATTGAGGCGTTGCTGTTGATGGCTGAGGCGCAGCCGCAAGAGGCGATGGTCTGGTACGGGCTGGCGAACGAATACTTCAAACTCACGCGCTGGCAAGAAGCCGCCGAAGCCCTCGCGCGCGTCGTCGAACTCAACGCCGATTACACGTCGGCCCACCAGATGCTCGGCTCGGCCCTCTCGAATCTCGGACGACACGAAGAGGCGCGTCGCGCTTGGACGCAGGGCATCGAGGTCGCCAATCGAACCGGCGCGTGGAAGGCGCGACAGCACATGGAGGGCCTGCTCGCGGGCGCGCAAGAGACGCAGGAGACAACGGGCCTCTGCGCCGAATAGTAAGTTAAGTCCAAAGTCTGAAAGTCGAAAGTCCAAAGTCAAGGAGCAAAGATTAGCTCTTAGACTTTGGACTTTCGACTTTACTCTTTGACTTTGGACGTTGGACTTTCAGACGTTGGACTTATAGCCCCATTCATATTCGCGGCCCGGTTCCATGATGGAGAGACCGTGAATGTCGAGCGCGTGGAGTTCGCGGACGAGCGTTTCGCGGTAAGCGGGTTTGAGATGCATGGCGAGAATATCAAGCTCTTTGTGCGACAGTTTGCCCAGTTCGAGACGGAGAACTTCGGGCGTGAGGTGGCCGGAGATTTCGGCGAGGCGGGCCATCGAGTTGGGGAAGGACGACTCGACGAGCAAAGCGTCGAGTCGCGGCAAGCGATTGACGACGCGCCACAACTCGTCGGTCGAGGCCGTGTCGGAACTGAAAGCGACGGTCGTGTCGTCGTCGGAGATGATGAGCCCGACGGTCGGGACGATGTGGCTGACGGGGATGGCCTTGAAGCGCAGGTGCGCGATGCTGAACTCCTCGCCCGTGCGAACGGGGACGTACTGCATGACGCGGCTCTCGCGGTCGTTGCGCAGTTCGGAGAAGCGCGGATAGACCGTCCAGTTGAAGACATCGCGTTCGAGCAGTTCGATGACCTCGGGCGTCGCGTGGACGCGCACGGGCTCTGCGAGCGTGGCGAAGAGGTCATCTATGTAGATGGGGAGCGTGGCGATGTGATCCATGTGCGGATGCGTGATGAGGATGTCGCGGACGCGTGCGCGCTGCCGTTCGTTGAGGGCGAGCGCGATGCTTCCGGCGTCAATGGCGACGAGGTCGTCAACGAGATAGCAACTGAGGCGTTGCTCCGGTGCGGCGCGGCCCCGCTCGTCAAAAGTGCTTGGTAGGAGTTGGATTTTCACTTGAAGCGTTTCGGCCTCGGCTGAACCTTGAAAAGCGCGCTTTGTTTGCAAACTCCTGCCTGAACAACTCGTGCCGCAGAGGCCGGACATCGAACGCCGCCCGCGCACCGGCCCGCCCGCACCGGCGTTGAAGTATCCTGATGACGAACGGACGCCGAGACGCGACCTGCCGGACGGGCAGCCCTTCGTCGGACGAGGCCGAAAGACTGCGACGAAAAGCAAGTATAGCGGCATTCGCATGTGACTGCCAGCCTTGATTTCGCGCCCCGCCCTGATGCCCCGCGAGCGGCTGTTGACAGATGGCGTGAAAAAGGTTGACTATAATTTTCGTCTCGTTCTCAGGCGTCGTCTCGGTCGGTCATCTACAGACGCCTCCGAGATTAACAACTAAGTCATAGAGCTTTTTCAGTCGCCGTCAAGACGCACGCGCGACCGCCCGTCCGAGCCGTCTATGCAGGGTAGTAACTGCGGCGACGCTCGCACCGGCAACCTACGCGGGAGAACTCTTCTGCCGACAAACTCCGCACATTATCCCTTCAACCGGGCCGCACGCAGGCGCGCGCTCGAACACTCGCGCATGCCCTCCACCTTCGGCTACGTTCTGACGGCGGTGCTCATCGCCGTCGCCGTCTTCTGCCTGATGTGGTGGATGCTCGCGTCCGTCGGCGACGAAGCGCCGTGGATACCGTCGGGGATAGTGGCGGGAATCATCGTGCTGGCCGCCGTCGCGGCGCGCGAAATCGGGATGCGTCGCAAGTGGTCGCGCCACGCGCAGCGGATGGAGATGCGCGACCAGATGGGCGGCGGTCTGGGCAGCGTCGGCGCGCAGTCGCGCAGTAGCAGCAGCAGTAATATCTCGACGCATCACACGTCGAGCCGTGCGGCCAGCGTGCACCAGTCGGCGGTCGCGCTGCGCGCTTTGCAGCAAAGGCTGTCGGAGGCGGAAGCGGCGGGCGCGCAACAGCCCGAAGCGCACCTCGAAGCATTCCGCCTGTGCGAGCGTTATCTGGCGAACACGGAGGAGATGATTCGCTCGAACAAGACCTCGCCGGACGTGCGCGTCGCGCTGCACGCCGGACAGGAACGCGTCCGCGACTTGCAGAAACATCATCTCCTCTCATGGGCGCGCGGCGAGGCCAAGCGTCTGACGCACGAGGCGCAGAGGCGCGTCCGCGTCTCCGATAAGATCGAGACGGCGCAGCGGGCCGTTGATGTGATAGACGAGGCGTTGAAGATTTATCCGGAAGAGCCGGAACTGCGTGCTTCGGCGTGGGCCGTGCGTGATTTCGTCGCCTCCGTCAAGATCGCTCATTGGGTCGAGTTGGCCGAACGCGCCGCCTTTCGCGGTCGCTACGCGCGGGCCATCGCACGCTATCGTGACGCGCTCTTTTACGCCTCGCGCGCCGACATGGGCGAGGATGCGCGGGCCGACGCCGCCGCGCGTATCCATCGTGAGATAGAACTGCTGCGGGCGCGTCTGGCGACGACCGAGCGGCGCGTCAAGAAGGTTTCGCCGACGCGTCCGACCGAAGTCGAAGATGCGTTTCCAGCGCCGCCCGCCACGGGCGACAAACGCGTCGAGTAACGCCCGCGCGCCGTCAAAACGTCGAATCTTGCGGGCCGCTTTTCGTGTCGCAGAAAGCGCGGTTTTACCGCTGAACGATTGGCGTTTACCCCCTCTTGTGCGACAATTACGATGCGCTGCCTCCGCCCGTTTCGCTCTCGCCGCCCTGAAGCCCGAAAGCGCGCGCGTGGAGAGAGAAAAGCGCGAAAAGATAGGAGTCGGGGCAGCCTTTCACCCTGCCGGAGACATCTACAGAGTTTGCCGGATTGAAGGTTTCGGTTTTCAGCGACACATCGAACAACTGATGTCGGAGATTGATTTATGAAAGCACTACGCCTGTTTCTTCTGCTCGCCATCGCGTCCGTCGCGCCCTGCGCCTTCGCGCAACAGGTGACAACGACGACGACCTCTACACCTTTAAAACAGGTAACACAACAGCCGTCGAATCTCGTCTCCGGGCCTGAGGGTGAGCGGACGGGGAATCCGCTCGACTCGATGGGCATCCAGAAATACCTGCTCGGGCCGGGCGACGTGCTCGACCTGCGCGTCTTCAACGAGCCGCAGTTCAGCGATAAGCTCCACGTCACGGACGAGGGCAACGTCGAGGTTCCGTTTATCGGCGCGATTCCGGCGCGCTGCCGGACGGATGTCGAGGTGAAGAAGGACATCGTCGCCGCGCTAACGAAGTATCTGAGGAACCCGCAGGTCAGCTTGCGTATCACGGATGCGCGGAGTCGTCCGCCCGCAGTCGTCTTCGGCGCGGTGCGCGAACCGGCGCGCGTCGAGATGAAGCGTCGCGTGCACCTGCTCGATCTGCTGGCCGTCTCCGGCGGCGTCACCGAACAGGCGGGCGGCGACATACAGGTCTTTCACACCGAGCCCGAGATGTGTCCCGACCCGTTGGCCGCGCCGCTGGTCGCCGAGAAGAAACCGACGCCCGAGGATGCCATCGAGGGCGCGTTCACGCTCTACCGCCTCGCCGATTTGAAACTCGGCAAACCCGAAGCCAACCCGACCATCCGCCCCGGCGACATCGTCATCGTGCGCGAAGCTCCGCCCGTCTATCTGACCGGCGCGGTCAACAGCCCGCAGGGCATCTACCTGCGCGAAGGCAAACTGCAACTGACGCGCGCCATCGCGATGGTCGGCGGAGCGCGCAAAGACGCCAAGACGAACGTCGTCCGCATCTATCGTCTCGACCCGAAGACGCAGGAGCAGAAGATCGAAACGGTCAACTACGACGCCATCAGGAAACAGAAGGAGCCGGAGTTTTTCTTGCAGCCCTACGACGTGGTCGAAGTGCCGGAGCCTTCGGGCGTAATGTTCAACGTCAAGAGTTTCCTACTCAAGACCGCGCTGCCGATGGTTGGAAGTTCCGTCACGCAGTTCCCGCTCCGCGTCCTCTACTA
The DNA here is from genome assembly GCA_035537095.1 of Pyrinomonadaceae bacterium. Taxonomy (GTDB): domain Bacteria; phylum Acidobacteriota; class Blastocatellia; order Pyrinomonadales; family Pyrinomonadaceae; genus DASWNP01. Next base: position 375 of record DATLMV010000251.1, on the reverse strand, counting down.
AAACGGGACGGCGGCGGCGAATTTTCACTTCGAGAGGTTGGTCGTACGGGGCCAACCTCTCGTCGTTTGTGCGGGCGCGGAGAAGTGTTTGAAGTGAAGTGAGTCGGCGCTGAATCGCGCACGCGCTCCGGTTTATGGTAAATTGTCGGGCACTACGGATGAGCTATTATTTGTCGGGGAGCATGTAAAAATGGAACGAGGAAATAGAACGGGCGGGACGCAGAAACGTCGTCGGCGGATCACGCTCCTGTGGGTTGCGGTCGTCGTCGCTGTCATCATCACGCTGCTCGCGTTGGAACAGATCGCGCTGCTCTACGTGCTGGCGACTTTAAGCGTCGTCGTGCTCCTGATGATCGTCGCGTGGGCCGATTTGTC
>DATLMV010000250.1:0-25198 GCA_035537095.1 Pyrinomonadaceae bacterium | reverse complement strand
ACGAGCGTCGGGCCGAGTGGTTGCGCTGGATTATCGGCGCGCTCGGGCATCGGCGCGGCGGCGGAGAGCAACACTTCTATATCAAGTTTGATTGTTGGAGCGCGCTCGACCTGAACTTGATCGAGCGGGCCTTTCCGGATGTGCCGTGGATTTTCGTCTACCGAGACCCTTTGGAAATCCTCGTCTCGCAACTCCGTCGCAGGGGCGCGCACATGGTTCCGGGCGTGCTCGAACCGTCGCTGCTCGGTCTGGACGAAGCAGATGTCGCGCGGATGCCGACCGAAGAGTATTGCGCGCGGGTGCTCGCTTCGGTTTGTGAAAGCGTGCTCCGGTCTTTCCGCAACGAGCGGGCGTTGCTCATCAACTACACGCAACTGCCGGAGGCCGTCTGCTCGACGATTGCGAAATTTTTCGGCGTCGAATACACCGACGCCGAGCAGGAGCGGATGCTCCGCGCCGCGCAGTTCGACGCGAAGAATCCTTCGATGAATTTCGTCGGCGACACCGGCAGAAAGAGACTCGAAGCGAGTGACACGCTGCGCGCGGCGACCGACAGATGGGTGAGGCCGCTCTACGAACAGTTGGAAGAGTTGCGGCTCGCCGCGCGTTGAACTTGAGAAGGTGTGCGACGCGAGTTTGCGAAGGGAAGTGAGCGGGGTTGAAAAGGAAAATGGCTAACATGGCTTTATTCGTTTATTCAAAAAAATCCGCATATTTCGTTGATTCCCTGCGTTTATGCAAACTTTATGCACATTTTTTGAATAAATAGGGGGCATACCGGAAGGCGTTGAATCCGTGGTTTTGTCTCTGTCGGCGGTTGAGATTCGCTGTTATGAGTTTCGCGCGTTTGGAGGTTTCGGAATCTTCTCGTTACAATGGCGGCAGCACTCTCTCTAACAAACTCTGAGTTGAACGTGAGCCATCTATCAGAACTTTTTGACGGAGGTCTTCGATGAATATTTCGCGCAGCGGTTCGCGCCGTAGTGGTAGCGTCTGGATGCGTTGTGTCAGGGGCACGGCGGTCGTGTTGGCGTGCGCATGCGTCTGCACGGTTGCGACCTATGCACAGGGACGCACGACGACGCGCGGCAACACAAAGAGAAGCGTGGCGGGAAGGTCGCCTGCGGGCCCGCGTGCGACGGTCGCGGAGGCGCAGAAGTTTGTCGCCGACGCCGAGCGCAGGCTCCTTGAGTTGGGTCTCAAACTGGGGCGCGCCGAGTGGGTGCAGAGCAACTTCATCACGGACGACACGGAGGCTCTGGCGGCGGAGGCGAGCAAGGATTATGCGGCAGCCGTCACGGAGTTGGCCGAGGCTTCGCGCCGCTACGATGGGCTCAAGTTGCCGTATGACACGGCGCGCAAAATCAAGCTGCTCAAATTGTCTCTGAACCTGCCGACGCCTTCGAGCGCGACGGAGCGCGAGGAGTTGACGAAGATCGCCGTCTCGATGGAGAGCGACTACGGGAAAGGGAAGTATTGCCCGGACGGGCCGACCGGAAAGTGTCTCTCGTTGGGCGAGATGGAGCGCATCCTCGCCAATAGCCGCGACCCGGAAGAGTTGCAGCGCGTGTGGCTCGGCTGGCACAGGGTTTCGCCGCCGTATCGCGCGCGTTACGCGCGTTTCGTCGAACTCGGCAACAAGGGCGCGCGCGAGATGGGCTTCAAGGATGTCGGCGCGATGTGGCGCACGAACTACGACATGGAGCCCGATGCCTTCGCCGCCGAGATGGAACGTCTCTGGCTACAGGTCAGGCCGCTCTACGATTCGCTCTACACCTACACGCGCGCCAAACTCGCGCAGAAATACGGCAACAAACTCGTCCCCGCCAACGGGCCTATCCCCGCGCACCTGCTCGGCAACATGTGGGCGCAGACATGGGGCAACGTCTATCCGCTGCTCAAACCCGACACGGGCGACCCCGGCTACGACCTGACCAAGATTCTCAAAGACCGCAAGACCGACGCCAAGCAGATGGTGCGCTACGGCGAGAAGTTTTTCACGTCAATCGGCTTCGACGCGCTGCCCGAGAGTTTCTGGGAGCGTTCGCTGTTCGTCAAACCGCAAGACCGCGAAGTCGTCTGCCATGCGAGCGCGTGGGATTTGGATCAGCAGAAGGATGTCCGCATCAAGATGTGCATTGACATCAACGCCGAAGACTTCGCCACCGTCCATCACGAACTCGGACACAACTACTACGACATGGCCTACGCCCCGCAATCGCCGATGTACAGGGGCGGGGCCAACGACGGTTTCCACGAGGCCATCGGCGACGCCATCGCGCTCTCCGTCACGCCCGAATATCTGAAACAGATCGGCTTGATCGAGAAAGTGCCCGACCAGAGCGCCGACACCGGACTGCTCCTGCAACGCGCGCTCGACAAGGTCGCCTTCCTGCCCTTCGGTTATCTCGTTGACCAATGGCGTTGGAAGGTCTTCTCCGGCGAGGTCGGCCCCGGCGACTACAACCGCGCTTGGTGGGAACTGCGCGCGCGTTATCAGGGCGTCGCGCCGCCCGCACCGCGCACGGAACAGGACTTCGACGCGGGCGCGAAATATCACGTCGCCGCCAACACGCCCTACGCGCGCTACTTTCTCGCCGCCATCCTTCAGTTCCAATTCCACCGCGCTCTCTGCCGCGAGGCGGGCTTCACCGGGCCGCTCCATCGCTGTTCCATCTACGGCAACAAACAGGCGGGCGACAAACTCAAACGCATGCTCGCCCTCGGGCAGAGCCGCCCGTGGCCCGAAGCCCTCAAGGAACTGACCGGCGAAGACAAGATGGACGCGACCGCCATTCTCGATTACTTCGCGCCCCTCAAAACATGGCTCGACGAACAGAACCGGAAGATGTCCGCCGCCCCGCGCGCAGCAAACGCACGGAGTCAACCTTGAACACTTGAGACGGCGCGCGGCTTCTCTCAAACGCGCACACACAATCTCCCGCAGTCGAGGCGTTGCGCAAAACGCCTCGACTTTTTTGTGTGAGCGCAATCTGCTCGACGATTGATGTCGAAACCGTTGACGGTTTATCCGGCGGACGTATCGCGGGCGAGTTCGATGTCGCGGGCGCGGCCTAGTGCGGGTCGGGCGGGATGCCGGTCGCGTCGAGGGCTCGGGGAAGGGTGTAGCCGTACTCGTAGAAAGCGGGGTCGGGGAGAGAATCTTTGATGTCGGGAAGGAAAGCGTGGTCGCCGTAGAGGCTGTCGTAACCGCTCAAGAATGCGCCGGTCTCGTCGTATTCGAAGACGTAGCGCAGCGTCTTCCCGTCCGTCCAGTAATACTTCGTGATCTGCTCGACGCGTTTGTCGGCGTCCAAATCAATCTGCATCAACTGCCGCTCCGTGTCGTCGGAGAGAACCTTGCTGAGCGTCGTCAATTCGCCGGAAGGACTGAACGAATAGGCGTACTCCCAAACGTAGCCGCCGACGCTTGAGAGAGTCTTCCAGATGTCGAACGGGACGCCCGCGTAGTTTCGCAGGTGGAAAGATTTAGTTTCGTCGAGATGCGTGCTCCGGTAGTAATTGACCTTGACGAGACGGGGGCCGTCGTAGAGAAGGGTTCTCTCCAATTCCCCGTCGTCGTCGAAATGGGCTTCGGTGTAAGTGACGAAGCGCAGAGTTTGTTCGGCGGAGATCTCGCGCTCGCGCAAAACGCCCGCCCCTTCATAGTATCTAATCGTCATCGCTTAGAGTTCCAACGCCGGATAGAGCGCCAATTTGCTCGAAGACTTCATCACGGAAATGTCCGTCCGGATACCGAGCGGGCCTTCGATCAACGACCCGACCTCGCGCTCGAACGACTGTTTTGGCGCTCCCGCGATTCTATCCATCAGGAACTTGCTGATATAGCCGTCTTTCACCTGCGCTTCGAGGTCTTTCAAGAGACTTTCGACCAGATAAGGCTTCGCGGCGTTGCGCGTGCGAATGCCCTCCCGGCATCTTTCGGCATACTTTGCGAAATCGCCGTCGGAGACGAAGATGGCGACATCAACGTCCTTCGCCTTCGCGGTTCTGAGCGAAGACCCTTGCACGTATATCTTGCCGGACGGCACGTCGTACTTGCTGAGCAAGCCTTTGAGTTGCGACTTGAAGGTCTCGAATTTTTCCGCGTTCTCGAACAGGAAGGGAAACCCGCGCGGCTTGACGACGTTGACCCAGTTGTCCATCTGTTCTTTCAGTTGGTCGGGCGTGAGCGGCAGTTTCGGCGGCTGCTTGCCGGGTTTGGCGATGGAACCCATTTCGAGAAAATCTTTGATCTGGTCGTCGGTGAAACCGAGGGCTTTGCCGTGCGCGGCGATCTCCTCAATCTGCGTGGCGTTATAGACGCCGCGAATCTGGTCTGATAGTTCCTCAATCTTGAGCAGGCCCGTCTCGCTCTTTTGCAAGCCCTCCTCGAACGCTTTTTTGAGGAATCCGAGGTCTTCGGGCGAGAGTTTTTCGATGTCGGCGATGATGCCTTTGAGCTTCAACTCAAGCAGGAACTTCTCGAAGGCGACGACGCCGCGCTTGCCGAGATAATAGGCGACGGCGACCAGTTTGCCGAACTCGTTGCCGCCCAGAATCATGTTCATCTGGCCCGTCGCGCCGAGCAATCCCTTGAAGGCTTTCTGATACTGCGCTTCCGCTTTGGCCGCGCGCAGGACGTTTGCGCGAATCTGTTCGTTGACCGCCGAGAGCGCCCGCAACTCCTTCTCCAACTGAATCAAATCGCCCGTCGCATTGAAGGTTTTGACGGCGGTCTTCATCGAGGCGATGGCCGAGTAGGCTCCGGCCAGATCGAAGCCCGCGCCGACGACAGCGAGAATCACCCACGCGACCGAGGGGTCGTCCGAGAGCAGTTCCGAGCCGAATGCCGCCGACTTGATTTCGTATTGACGAAACTCGTGGAACGCCTGAAGCCCGCCGAGGACGGCCATCGCTACCGCACCTCCGGCGGCGATAGCGCCGCCCGCGCCGAGCGTCACCACCGTGAAGACGATGGCGAAGACGGCGATGGCGAGATTGAGAATCATCTCGTGGATATGAACGGCCTTGACGCGGTCGCGGATGATGAGGTCGTAGATGGAATCGGGCGCGACGTTCTGCGTCTGGTAGGAAGCCTTGAGCAGTTCGTCGAGTTTATAGACGAGTTCGGAATCGTTCGTGATGTTCTCCCGCGTCTCTTTGATGTCTTGGCGGCGGGCCTGAATGTATTCCAACATCATCGCCTGAACATCGCCCTGCTCGGCGCGCGCCAGACGCTTGCGGTCGAAACTCCGGTTCTTCACCAGAGGATGCTCTGCGCCCGCCGCGCCCGCGACTTCGCCTTCCGCCTGCTGCTCGGAGGCGGCAGCTTTGCCGAGAGCGGCTGCGACGTGCGGCTGCGGCCCCGCGCCTCCGGCGGGCGCAGCCGAGCGCATGGCCGTGCCCCTGTGTTCTTCGGCCTCCTGATAATGTTTGCGGGCGTCGGTCTGCTTGATGCTCTGATGAAGCGCGGCGGCAGCGGCGGGGTTCTGGTATTTCGTTTCCTCTTCGAGCAGGACGTGCTCATACTTGGCGAGCAGGTCGAAAGCGATGCGCACCGTCTCCTTGCGGAAGGCGGCCTCGTAGTCGTCAATATACTTTTCAAACTCGGCGAGGTTGGCGAAGTTGTGCCGACGCAGACCTTCAAACAACTCCGCTTCCGTCGTGTTGAGCGACTCGCGGACACTTTCTTTCATCGGGTCTGACTGGCCGTACTCGTCCACGGCGGGCATGATCGCGTTCGACAACTGCAACGAGCGATAAGCCTTGTAGGTCTTGTAGAGACCTTGCAGGCCAAAGAGACGGGTCTTGATCTTCTCCCTGTCCTTCTCCTCCTTCCGGCGTTCGGCGCGCGCGGTCACGTAGCGACCGACGGACTTTTCAAACTCGCTCCAATCATCCGTGTACGCGCCGACCTTGCTCTTGTAGTCGGCCAAATCGGCGGCGGAGAGTTGCGCGAGCCTCTGGGCGATGCGCAGGGCGGCGGCGTAGTCCTTCGGCTCAAGCTTTTTGGGTGCGTTCTCCGTGAAGAGAAACTTTTTGATAGCGGGCGGGAGCGCGTCCAACTCCTGACGCTGGCGCAGCAGTTCGTCGCGCAGAGCCGTCCAGTACTTCGCCATCTTCTGATCGTCTGCGGAGTCGCCCAGTTTTTCGTTGACCTTGTAGTTGGTCTTCTCCCAGAACATGCGGTCAACCGCCCCGTTCAACTCCGCTTGTTCTTCGGGCTTGAGTTGCTTGAAATACTGCCCGCGCTCGCGCTTCTCCTTCGCCGAGGGAGCGGACAAATTTTTATCCGTCACGTTGAGCAGGATGTAGCCTTTCTTGGCATCCTCCTCGGTCGCCACCTTCGGCGTACCCGTCCATCCCCAGTTACCCGTGACGATGGCGCGCTCTGCCGCCGCGTCGCTCTCAAGTTGGTAGTACTGTTTGACGAACTCGACGAGCAACTGTTCGGAGGTGAGCGCGGTCTTGAGTTTGACGCTGTACTGAAAACTGAGGCCGGTCTTCATCGGCTGCGGCTGACGCTGGACGAGCGCGCGCGCCGTTCCGCTCTGCTGCTGGATGACGTGCGTCAGTTCATGCGCGACCAGACGACGGCCCGCGTGCGTCTCGGGCGCGTACTGTCCCGCGCCGAAAACGATATTGTGTCCGGTCGTGTAGGCGAGCGCGTTGACCGACTGCGCGGACTCGGCGGCACGCGCATCGTTGTGCACGCGGACGTGCGAAAAGTCATGGCCGAAGCGCGGCTCCATGAAGTCGCGCACGCTGCGTTCGAGCGGCTGGCCGGAAGAACTCAGAGCCTCTTGCACCAGAGACGGCGCGACGCTCGCACCGTCGTCCGCGCTCACACCGTCGTCCGCGCGCCGTGCGATGCTTGCTGCGTCGTCCACGCTCCGTTGCACATGCGCGTGTGTCGCGCTCGCCTGCTGCCTGCTCCCGCACTCCGGGCAGTCGCCGCCGTCGCACGCGCACGCGCGTTGCAGTTGCGCGTCAGGTATCGCCGACACTTCGTCGGCGATACGTTCGGCCTCGACTTCGGAGTGGTCTGCCGGGCTGCTCAACTTGAGTTCGGAGTGGTTGGCCCGCACCGCGTCCGGCGCGGGACGCGCCGCGCGGCTGACGCCGACGGGTTGAGCGGAGTGTGTGGAGTGTGCGTGCGTCGTCGCGTGCGTTGCGCGGGTTGCATGCGTCGCGTCCGGGTGCAGCATCCGCCGCACGGCTTGATTACCGACGAGGCGTTGGAGTTGAAGGATGCGTTGTTCGGCGGTCGGCGAGGGGTGCGGCTTGTCGTGTTCTCTGGCGGCAGCGGCGGGCGGCTTCTCCGGCGCGGCCTTATCTTTGGGGATTGATTCTCGCATTCTTTTTCGCCCGTGAGAGTCCGACGCCTTGATGTGCGGGGGCAAGATATTCCTGCCGGAAGATGCTGTCAATAGTCGGACAGCGGCGGGACGCACGCTTGCCGGTCGCAAGCATCCGGCGCGGCGGGTTAGAATAGCGGGACACGAAATTTTACCTGACGGGAAAGTTTGACAGACATGGGTGATTCTGCGGAAACAAGTTCGACGATTCATGCCGCGCCGACGCTTGAGATGTCATCGCGGCGGCGTTGGGCGGTGACGTTGGGCGTGCTGACGGGGATGTTTCTCGCCGCGCTAGAAGCGACGGTGGTCGGCACGGCGATGCCGACCGTCATCGCTTCGCTCGGCGGGCTCAATCATTACAGTTGGGTCTTCTCGGCCTACCTCATCACCTCGACCGTCACCGTCCCCGTCTGGGGCAAACTCTCCGACCTCTACGGGCGGCGTCCCCTCTATCAACTCGGCATCGTTTTCTTCCTCCTCGGCTCCGCGCTTTCGGGGATGTCAACTTCGATGACGCAGTTGATCGCCTTCCGCGCCGTGCAGGGACTCGGCGCGGGCGCGCTGCTGCCGCTCGGCATGACCATCATCGGCGACATCTACACGGTGCGCGAGCGCGCGCGGATGCAGGCGTTATTCAGCGGCGTCTGGGGTTTGTCGAGCGTGCTCGGGCCGGTCGTCGGCGGCTTCATCACAGACCAACTCTCTTGGCGTTGGGTCTTTTATATCAACCTTCCGGTCGGGCTGGCGGCGGCGTTGATTATGGGGCTGGCGTTGAAAGAACCGGCGCGGACGGAGCGTCCGGCGATTGACTACGCGGGCGCGGGCGTCCTGATGGCGGCCATCACGCTCCTGATGCTCGCGTTGGTGGAGGGCGGCGGGAGCTTGACGACGCTGTTCAGCCCGCGCAATCTCGCGCTCTTCGCGGGAGCGACCGCGCTCGGGCTGCTCTTCGTCCGGATCGAGTTGCGCGCGAGCGACCCCGTCGTCCCTTTTCAACTCTTTAAAAATCGGGTCGTGGCCGTGTCGGTCGCGGCGGGCTTTCTGGCGGGCGTCTCGATGTTCGGAGCAATCTCGTTCGTGCCGCTCTTTGCGCAGGGCGCACTAGGCGCGACGGCGACGGAGGCCGGTTCGCTGCTGACGCCTCTGATGTTGAGTTGGGTGGGCCTCTCGGTGGTCGGCGGCAGACTGCTCTTGAAGGTCGGCTATCGCCCGACGTGCATCGTCGGCTTCGCCATCCTGACGCTCGGCTTCGCGCTCCTTTCGAGTTATCAACGCGCGATGCCGCGCGCTTGGCTCTATCTCGACCTCGTCCTCATCGGCGCGGGCCTCGGACTGACCATGCTGACGCTGCTCATCGCCGTGCAGCAATCGGTCGCACGCACGCAGTTGGGCGTCGCGACTTCGCTCAACCAGTTCTCGCGTTCAATCGGCGGCGCGGTCGGCGTCGCCATCATGGGCGCGGTGCTGACGGCGGGACTGAGCGCACACTTGGACGAAGTGGCGCGCAAGGGCGAGAGCGGATTGACGATTGAGAGGGCCGCGGAGTTGGCGGCCAACCCGAACGCGCTCATCGAACCCTCTGCGCGCGCCGCGCTTCCGCCGCGCGTGCTCGACGCGTTGCAGGGGTCGCTCGCGGCGGCCATTCACAAAGTCTTCTGGGTCGGGACTGCGCTGGCGGGCGCGGCCTTGCTCGTCTCCTTCTGGTTGCCGCGCAGCGGCGAGGGCGGCTACGGCGAACCGACGCAGGAAGCTTGCAGCGCAGAGACCGGCGAGCGGATGGTGATGGCCGAACTCACCAACATTGACGCCGAACACGAACCCGTCGCTTCGACTACCGATTAGAGTTTTATCTTCGATTAGAGTTTTATCTCCGGGTGATGTTCAGAGTTTCTGATCTCAAGAGGGAAGCGAGAGACGCACGATGAATCCGCTGCTCGAACTGCTGCGCTGCCGGAGACTCGACCCGCGCGCCCGACTCCCGGCGCGCGGCTCAGAGGCCGCCGCCGGTCTGGACATTCATTGTCTCGAAGATTTGCGAATCGAACCGAAGGCGCGTGCGCTGGCCCGCACGGGACTGGCCGTCGCCATTCCCGTGGGCTTCTACGGGCGCATCGCGCCGCGTTCCGGTCTGGCCGCGCGCGCGGGTCTCGACGTGCTCTCCGGTGTGATTGACGCAGATTATCGCGGCGAGATAATCTGCGTTCTCTACAACACGGGCGACGCCGCCATCGAACTCCCGCAGGGCAGCAAGATGTGCCAACTCATCATCGAGAAAATCATCACTCCCGAATGTGTCTGGGCCGACGAATTAGACGAGACCGCGCGCGGCGCGGGCGGCTTCGGCTCGACGGGCGTTTGAACCAATCCGAACGCGCCGTGCGTCAGGCAAAATCTTTGACGAGTTAACCTTTGCAAAGCAGGGATGGAAGAAGTGAGAAGGGAAGCGAAGTCTCTTTCAACTCGCGTCTCAACGCTTCTTCTATGTCGTATCTTATCCCTCTCTCGTCGCCGGTTGTTTCGAGATGCGTTTGACGGACATGCGAGAGAGTTGCGTTTGTATCTCCGGCGCGGGAGGCCGGACGCGATGCGCTACGTGAGTAATCCGCCTAACCCTTGGAGCTTGACCGACGTCGAGTGGATCGGCGAGCCGCCGGAGGCGCGCACCGAAGTTTTTGAAGAGGACGCGACGCGCTCCATCATCACGCACAACCAGAGTCCCGATGTCGGTTTCGATTATTCCGTCAACGTCTATCGCGGGTGCTCGCACGCGTGCACTTACTGCTTCTCCAGACCGACGCACGAATACTTGGGATGGGGCGCGGGGACAGATTTCGAGAAGAAGATCGTCGTCAAGATTCACGCGGCGGAACTGCTGCGCGCGGAGTTGATGCGGCGTTCTTGGAAGGGCGACGAGTTGGTCTTCTCCTTCACCTCCGACCCGTACGTGCCGCTCGAAGCGCACTACCGCCTGACGAGGAAGTGTCTGGAAGTCTGTCTTGAGTTTCGCAATCCCGTCAGCATCGTGACCAAATCCGCGCTCGTCCGGCGCGATGTAGATGTCCTCTCCGCGCTCGCGCGCGAAGCGGCGGCGGCGGTCTATTTCACGATCCCTTTTCTCGACCACGACACGGCCCGCGCCCTCGAACCCTTCGCGCCCTCGCCCGACGCGCGTTTCAAAGCGATGGAGGAACTCTCGAAGGCCGGTATTCCGGTCGGCATCGGCGTCGCGCCGTTGATTCTGAGCCTCAACGATTCGCACATCCCCGCGCTTCTCAAACGCGCGCGCGACGCCGGAGCCGAAACGGCGTTTATGACGCTGCTCCGACTGCCCGGAAGCGTCGCGCCCTACTTTGAACAGAAGCTGCGCGAGCGACTGCCGACCAAAGCCGAGCGCATCCTCAAACGTCTGCGCGAAGCGCGCGGCGGCAAACTCAATAACAGCGAGTTCGGCGAGCGGATGCGCGGCCAGAGCGAGCAATGGCGGGTGGTCGCGCAGATGTTCAAACTCCAATGCCAGCGCCTCGGCCTCAATCGAGAACAGGCGGGCCAACACGCCGAACCGCGCCCCAACACCTTCCGCCGCCCCTCCGCGCAAGGCGCTCTCTTCGATAGCCTTTAACTAAGAAACATTATCTTCGTCGAGTTCATCATCCGGCGGGTCGTCGGGGAAAACCTTTGTGCTGAGGAGCGTCGGCTCGGTGCGTCCCTCTGTGAGTTTGCGTTGGATGTCGTCCATGTCTTCGAGCGCGCTGGCTGTCAGGATGACGCCGTAGTCCTTGTGTTGAGAATTTCGGCGACCGTCCGGCGTCTGGTTGGCGTAGAGCATCAGACCCCGCAATTGACTCGAACCCGTCCTGTAATAGAGGCCGCGATACTCGCTGTCGCGACGGTTGAACTCGACGCCGAGCGTGGCCTGAAGCCACTCCAAAGCTTCTTCGATGGAGAGCGTGCGGAACCCGTAAACGTCGTATCGCTTTGGCATCCTTGCTGACTTTCATTCCGCGACGAGCGGAACTGCGGCCCGCGTCGTCTCGGTCGAATGCGAACCGATGGGCGCGCGCATCGCGGCTTCGTTGTCGAACAACATGATATTGATCGTCCGGTTGTACTCCGCGCCTTGATCCGTCAGAGCCCTCTCCATCCGGCTGACCATCCGCCCGAGGCCCAGTTGTTCGAGTTGCTCGGCGGTGAGCGGGCCGATTCTACTCGGACTCTGGGCCACTTCAAAGCCGCTCGTCCGCGCCTGCCGGAAGAGATAATTGCTCACGATGGCGACATCCAAATCGCTCTCGGCGTCGAAGGGAACCTGCCGCGCATAGGAGACCCCGCTCAACGAACTACCTTGCAGGTACGCGCGTGCATTACGGTCGGAGCGGCGCAGGACTCTGGCTAACTCCTGCTGCGCGACGGAGCGAAACTCGCTGAAGTGTTCGGCGTTGCGGAAACCGAAGGGGACGCCCGTCTGTCTGGCTGCGCGCCAAGCGTTCATCTCCTGCATCACCTGTTCAGCCGTGATGCCGGGTCGGTTGTCCCACATCCGCAGGAAGGCATGGATTTCGTTCTCCACCATCCCCAACGTCTGCCCGTGTGTGGCGATGCTCTGGGCTTCGGCGATGGCCCGCGTGAAACCGGCTTTCAGTGCCGTCAGGTCTTCAGGGCTCAGCCGCACGACGTTGCCGATCAGGTCTATTGCTTCTCTCCGCAGGACGAACTGCTCGAAACTGATCGCTCCCCGCCGCATACTGAGATACACCGCGTAGACGAGCCTGCCGAACTCCTCCGCACCGGGGAAGATGACGGCGCGCAGCGCGGCGGGCGGACGAAAGACGCTCCGCCATGCCGCCCGCGCACGTGCTTCCGCCTCCGCTGCGCGGAAAAGATTCTGGCGGATGCGTTCCTCGACCTGTGTCAGTCGCCCGAGACTTTGCTCAAGGGCGACGAGGTCGCCGGTTTCGTTGAATGCCTCGACGGCGGGCCGTAGCGCGCGGATAGCGGAGGCAGCGACCGCGAGGTCAATCCCCGCTCCGACCATTGCGACAATCACCCATCCGAAGGAGGGGTCGTCGGAGAGCAGTTGCGCGCCGTGCGCCGCAGACATCTGCTCATAACGCCGGTACTCCTCAATCGCCTGATAAGAACTGAGACCGAGGCCCGTCACCGCGCCGAGCACAGCGACCGTCCCCGTCCCGCCGCTGACCACTCCGGCGGCGATGGCGAAGACCGCGAGCGCGAGATTGATCAACGCGCGGTCAATATGGATTTCGCGGATGTGCGCTTCGATGATTGACTGGTAGATTGAGCCGGAGCGGATGTTTTGTCGTCGGTAGGTGGCCTGAAGAACAACGTCCAACTCGAAGACCATGTCGGGCGTCGTGGCGATGTTGCGGCGGGTCTGCTGCACGTTCGCACGCCGCTCGCGGATGTGGCGCAAGATCACGCTTTGAATGTCGGCGGGACTCGCCAGCGCAACCTCTTCGCGGAGAGCGTCGCTGCCCGCCAGCATAGGATGTGCGCCCGACAGGGCCGTCGCAGCCGCCTGACCGCGTGCCTGCTCCTGACGTGCCTGACCTACCCAGTACGACTGTTCGCTCTGTCCCTCCAACGATATCGGGACTGCGGCGCGTTCCTCGCGAATCCGGTTGGCCGCCTGAAAGTGTTGCCGCGCGGGCTGCAACTGCTGTTGGAGCGCGGCGGTTTCCGCAGGATTCTGATAACGCTGTTCCTGTTCGTAGAGCACGTGCTCGTAGCGGTCGAGCATCTCGCGCGCAATCAGAACCGCCTCGTTCCTGAAGGCCGTCCTGAACTCTCCGAGCGACCTTTCAAACGCCTCGATGCTGCTGAACCCGTAACGCCGGAGACTGGCGGTCAACTCCTCGCGCATCCGGTCGAGCGTGGGCGACGCGCCGAGAGACGAGCCCAAACCCCTCCCGCCTGCGCCCATGCCAATCGTGGAGGTGGTCAGCATTGACATGTAGCGGCGATACTGGCGGTAAACCTCGTCGAGACCGAAGAGTTGTTGCTTGAGGCGTTCGCGTTCCGTCACGGCTGCGCGTAGCTGGTGAACCTCCGCGATGTATCGGTCTATCGCGGCTTCAAACCTCGCGAGGTCGCTCGTGCTGCCGACTGTGCGGGCGCGGTAAGCCTCCAACTCCGAGTCTGATAATTCCATCAGCCTGCGCCCGATGCGGAGGACGGTGGGATAATCGTCGGGCTCTAGGATGCGCGTCGGCGTTGCGCTGAAGATGAAGTTGCGAATCCGTTCGGGAAGTTGGGCGACAGCCTGACGCGCGTTTATCGTATCGGTCGGCGCGGCGGGCTGTTCGCCTGCGGGCTGTCCGCTTCCCGCGCCCTGCCCGCTTCCCGCGCCCTGCGGGCCTTCAGCCATCGCGGCGGTTGGCGGGCCGGAGCGCACCTCCATCGGGATGGGCGTCGTCACCGCCGTTAGCAGACGGCGCATTTGCGCCGCCGAGCGCGGAATAGAGATGTGGAAGTGTGCCGACGACCCCGTCAGCGCAGAGCCGTCGGCGGCCCTGATGTTGAGCCGATGCCGCGCGGTGTCGTACGTGACTTGATACTCTCCGGCGTTCAGACCGCGCGCCGTGCCGACCGCGGAGAGCGGCTCGCCCTCGTCTCGCGTCACGGTGAACTGAGCACGCCCGCGCGCGCTCAAGACGACCGTCAGACGCGTCGCGCGTTCCGGCGACAACAACAACCGGGGACGCGGCGACTGGCCCGACCCGCCCGCCGTCGGCTGTTGTCGCTCCGCGCTCTCGGCCTCGCGCTCAAGGCTCTCGACGCTGCCCGACGAGCCGCGCGCCTGTTGCACCACGTGCGAAAGTTCGTGTGCGATCAACTGCTGCCCGGACGAAGTGTTCGGCGCATAGCGTCCATGACCGAAGACGATATGATTGCCGTAGGTGTAGGCGCGTGCCGAGACCTCGCGCGCCGAAGCGGCGGCGTCGGCGTCCGCATGCACGCGCACCTGACTGAAATCGTGCCCGAGCGTCGGCTCCAACGAAGCGCGCGCCGACTGATCCAGCGGTTGACCTTCCGAGCGTAAAACTTGATTGACGACCGGCGGCACGTCCGTCGCGCCAGCGGCCCCGTCAGCTTCAGTCTCTTCTTCGGATTTGGATTTCAGCAGTCGCCTGACGGCCTGATTCCCGATGATGCGGTGCAACTGTGGGACGGAGTAGGTCGCATGATTATCCGCGCCGCCTTTGGGTTCAGGAGCGCGCGGGCTGTCGGACTTTGTTTGAGCATCCGGCTTCTGCTTTGACTCGAATGTTCCCATCATGAACCCCCGTCCGGTTGATGCCCGACGCCGAAACTGAGCCGTCTGCCGACACGACTTTGCGCGAACCTCACGTCATGCGCGCTCTGCTTCGCGCGTTGCTTCTATTGAGATGTTATCGCCGCTGAGAAGCGGCTCAGTTTTGCTTCCGGCAGACGGGACATCTGCGCCTCGATGCGGGCACGATATTCTTGTGCAGGATAGATGTCAATATTTTGTTCGGCTGATTAAACGCGACGCGTCGAACGCTTCGACAGGCGTCGGATGCATGATGTTTTCATGTCAAAGCCTGATGATATAACGCGTCTGATAAGGCCACCGTTAAAATACGCAGCTTTGCGCAAAAAGTCTGCGGCAACCCCAAGATGGTGTGCATAGTGATTCACTTAAGCACAATATATCCGCATATCCGCACGTTTTCGACTTTTTGCGCAAAGCTGAAATACGCGGTTGAGTATATTTGTGATGCGTTCGCGGTTGTTGCCGCGCGCCGCTATCGGACTTGTCCCGTCAAACTTCCGTCGTCAGGCTTCTACGCTTTGCACGCGCTTCAGCCGGGCGGCGAACTCTTGCGCCGGAGCGTCGCGTTCGAGAACCGTGCTGGCGTTGAGGACGAGCACTATCCAGACGGCGTCGGCGAGGAGCAGGTGAACGAGTTGGAGCCAGATGGGAGCGAGCAGCGCGACGTTGAGAAGGCCGAGTCCGAGTTGTGCGACGACGAGTGCGACGAGCGCGAGCGTGAAGCGTCTCGTCCAGACGTGCGGGCGCAGGAGCGACGCCACGACGGAGATGATCACCACGTAGCAGCCGACGACGACGGCGATCAGGGGATGCGCGAGCCGGAGTCGAATCAGGAGATGCGCGGTCGGCGAGAAATCCTGTCGCAGGGCTTCCGCCAGCGTGAGCGCGGGAAAGAGCGTGTCGCCGAGCGCCGCGACCGCGCCGCTCACGCCGAGCACGATTGTCCCGAGCAGCGCGAGCGCGAACAGCCCGCCGTACACGCCCTGCCCGCGCAAGCTCAAGGGCTGCCCGCCCGAAGCCCACCACGCCGTCAGCGTCAGGACGCCGAGCAGGATAAATGTGTTGGCGAGGTGCACCGACATAAAGAGAGCGCGCGCGACCGAAGCGTTATCGGCCACCAGTTCAAAGAGTACCAGTCCCGCGCCGACCAGAGCCTCCGTCAAGATAAAGAGGACGGAGAGAGCCGCGCCCCTCCGCACCGGATGTCTCCTCGGAAACTTACGAAACGCCCACACCGCCAGCCCTACGACGAGCAACAGGGCGACGCCGCTCGTCAGCCTGTGCGCCAACTCAACAAAAGTCTTCACGGTCGGACTCGCGGGCAGCACCTCGCCGTTGCACAGAGGCCAATGATTGCCGCACCCCGCGCCCGACCCCGACGCGCGCACGTACGCGCCCCACAGGATGACCAGCACGTTGCATGCCAGAACCGCCCACGCGTATCTCGCAAAGCTTCTCGCCTGCACAGGAATAATTTTCTCCATACGCCCCCAATCATATCCGAGATTAACAACGCGGCAAAAGAGAAGACCCTTGAATTTGAGTTTTCCTTCCGCTTTGACGGATGCACCGGATTTGATGATTGAACTCCGGCGGGTTAACCGGGCGGCGGCTCGATTTTCCGTCTTTTCTGGCAACATTTGATAGCGGTTGCCGTCGGCAATTTTCCTGCGGAGTCGCGTTGTTTTTTCTTTACGTTATCAGACCCGTGATTCGTCTCTATTTGATGAAGGCAGATGTCATCGGCTGTGTTTGTCGGAGACGGAGACGGTCGGGGGTTTCTGTCGTTGGAAGATGAGAACCTTCGGATGGTCGAAGATGCGGAAGTTGAGTTCGGCGGCGTCGTCGTTGATGTCGAAACCCAAGAGGCGCGGATAGACGGTGATCTGTTTGACGAGCGCGAAGTCTGAACGTCCTTCGAGGAGGGTTTGATAATATTCGCGGATGACGGGCGAGGCTTGGGGCGAGTGGCGCAAGCCTTCCGACCAGCGCGTCGTCATGATGATGTAGTCGGCGCGCGCGAGCAGTTGTTGCAGTTCGGCGCGGAGGATGTTTTCGTCGGCGTCCGTGCGGCTGAACTTGGAGACATCGAGATATTGGAAGTCGAACCTGCGCGCGTTGAAGTTGAAAGAGGGGTCTTGATAGATGAGGAGACTCCCGTCAACCTGCGGTCGCTCGTGCGGCGTCGGGCCTTCGAGCAGGATACGCGCGCCGACGGGGAGGTTGGCGTTGGCCCAACGCGTGGCCTGTATGCCTGTGTGCGGTTGCGCGTAGATGTTCATGTAGGCGAGCGCGTAGAGGAAGGCTGACGAGAGCGTGACGAGGCCGAGCGCAAGGACGACGAGCGCGAGTTTGCGTCGCATCGTGCGGCGCAGGTAGTCGAAGGATTCGACGAACATCGCCGCGCCGAGTATCGAAAGGAAGGGCAGCATCGGCAGCGTGTAGCGGACGGCCTTGTTGAGCCAGCCGCCGACGATGTAGAAATAGATGAGGAGCCAGCAGGCAAGCAACAGGTCTTGCCTGCGATGTCGCGCGAGCGCGTAGAGCACACCGAGCAGGCAAACCGCTTCCGGCAGCGGCCCCATCGCCCAGTAGAGCAGATTCTCGACGTAATACCAGTAAGCGGTCGTGCCGATGTAGTGTTGATTTCCCTCGACCACCTTCCGGCTGAGCGCGTTGCTCATCTTCGACACGTCCTTGATAAAGTCGGCGGGCGTCAGCAGCGCGTAAGGAGTCGTCGAGAGAAAGACGAGCACGCAGAGCAGTCCCGCCGCGAGAAGCCAGCGCGAAAAGAGACCGCCGGAGACGGCGCGCAGGCGCGACGTGCGCGCGTCATTTTCAACGCCCGTCGGACTCTCGCTGTAGTCGCCCGTTGTCGCACTCTCGCCGCGCGTGCGCAGGATGTGGGCGAGGATGAGCGGGACGGAGAGAAACGCGCCGTTGTATTTCGAGCCTGCGGCGAGACCGATGCACGCCCCGGCGAAGAGATAGTTGCGGCGCGCGTCGCCCATCCCGACGCGGACGATGAAATAGACGGCGAGCGTGATAAAGAGCGTGTTGATTGAATCGGTCGTGCAATAGTGCGACTCGCGGAGCGCGGTCACGGTGCAGGCGAAAAGGGCTGCGGCGGAGAGTCCGGCGCGGACGCCGTAAGCGCGTTTGCCCGTCAGATAGACGACCGCGATGGTCGCAACGCCGGAGAGCGCGGAGAGCGTCCGCCCGAAGATGTAGAGGTCGTAAAGCGTCGTCTCTTTGAACAGCCCGACGACGTATGCACCCGCGAGCAAGAGATAATACAGGAGCGACGGGTAATCGAAAGCGGGCGGCTTGAAGTTGGCCGTCCGGTACATGTCGAGCGTGCGGTTGACGATGAACCACTCGTCAACGTGATACTCGAACGGGAAGCCAATCGTCAGCCCGTAGAAACGAAAGGCGGCCCCCGCCAGCAAAATCAACGTCAGGCAGACGAGCGTCTTGTGCGGGAGTTTAATCATCGTTTCGGAAGAAATTAACAACGATGGACAGGATGAAAAGAGATTTGGAAAAGGGAAAGGGAACAGGGGAAAAGGGGAAAGCTCAAAGGACAAGAGTGCCGAAGCTAAACGCATGCTTATCTTCATGCCTGTCTTTTCGCCCCTTCCCCTTTTGCCCCTGTTCCCTTTCCCTTTTTCTTATCCTGTCCATCCTGTCTATCCCTGTTTGATTTCGTTAAGATTGCGGCGCGGTTGTCGGCACGCTCTCGACGTGTGATTGATGAAACTTCTTTTCGCGCTCACTTATTATCACCCGCACATCTCCGGCCTGACCGTCTACCTGCAACGACTCGCCGAAGCGTTGGCCGCGCGCGGCCACAGCGTCACCATTTTAACTTCGCAGCACCGGCGCGAACTCGCGCGCGAAGAAGTTATAAACGGCGTGCGCGTCGTGCGCGTGCCCGCCGGTTGGCGTGTGAGCAAGGGGCTGTTGATGCCGACGTACCCGCGCTACGTGCCGGGGCTTGTGCGCGCGCACGATGCCTTGATGCTCAACCTGCCGTGCACGCCCGTCGAGGCGACCGTGTTGCCTCTGGTCGCGCGTTATCTTATCCGGCGGCCCATCGTCGCCACCTATTACTGCGACGTGCTGCTGCCACCGGGGCGTTTCAACCGGATTGTCGGCGAAGCCGTTTTTTTGAGCAACCTCGCGGCGGGTCGTCTGGTCGAGCGCATCATCTCGCTGACGGACGACTACGCGCGCCACAGCCGCTTCCTCCGGCGTTTTCCCGAAAAGTATCAGAGCATCGCGCCCGCCGTGCAGATCGGCGTGCCCGACGCAGAAGCGGTGCGCGAGTTTCGCCGATGCCATGCGCCGCAGGGCGAACGCCTGATCGGTCTGGCGGCGCGCTTCGCGAGCGAGAAGGGCGTGGAGTATCTGCTCGACGCGCTGCCGTCCATCGCGGAAAAACTCGGCGGCGTCAAACTGCTTCTGACGGGCGACCCGCAGAGCGTCGTCGGCGAAGCGGACTACTGGCGACGGATGCAGCCGCGTCTGGCGCGCGCCGGGGGTCAATGCGTCTTTCTCGGTTCGCTCGCGTGGGCGGAGATGCCGGTCTTCTACGCGGCGTGCGATGTGACGTTGCTGCCGAGCGTGAACGAGACGGAGAGTTTCGGGTTGGTGCAGTTGGAAAGTATGCTGTGCGGGACGCCCGTCGTGGCGAGCAATCTGGCGGGCGTGCGCGTGCCCGTCGAGACGATTGGGATGGGCCGCCTCGTTCCCCCGCGCGACAGCCGTGCGTTGGCCGGAGCGGTCGTCGAGGTCATCGAGAATCGTCCGGCATACGTCCGAACGCGCGCGGAGATCGAGCGTCATTTTTCGTTTGAGCAGACGGTGCGCGCTTACGAGGAGATGTTCGAGCGTTTGATACGCGAAAGGTAAGAGACGGTTTCAGTTTTGAGCAAAGAGACGCACACGAGGGACAGTTTCACTTTTGAGTAAAGAGACGCACATGGAAGCGAGCAAGGACGCGAGCAAGGACGGCGAACGGAACGGCGAGCTTAATCCGACGCGGCGCGACTATTTGCGTGAGCATCTGCGCCAAGTGCCAGCCTTTCGCGCGTTGGTGCGGAGCGTGGAGTGTCGGCTGTTTGCGGAGGCGGGGCGTTTGGAGCATCCCGTGCTCGACATCGGCTGCGGCGACGGGCTGTTCGCCGCGCTCGCGTTTGACGAACCGCTCGACGCAGGGATTGACCCCGACGCACGCATCATCCGTGAGGCGCGTGCGCGCGGGGCGCACCGTCTTCTCGCCGTGGCGAGCGCGACCGCGCTTCCCTTTCGCGACGGACTCTTTCAGACGGTCGTCGCCAACTGCGTCGTCGAACACATCGAGGATTTGGACGCGACGCTGCGCGAGATTCGACGCGTGCTCGCGCCTGCGGGTCGTTTCCTGTTCGGCGTGCCGAGTCATCTTTTCGGCGAGATGCTTCTGGGGTCGAGCGTCCTGCGTCGTTTAAAACTGGAACGGCTCGCGCGCGGCTATGGCGACTGGTTCAACTCTCACTCGCGCCACTTTCACACCGACGCGCCCGAAGTGTGGTTGGAGCGTCTGCCGCGCTACGGTTTCCGCGTCGAGCATTGGGAATACTACCTGACGCCCGCCGCGCATCGCGTCTTCGACCTCGCGCACTATCTCAGCCTCCCGCGCCTCCTGAGCCGGAAGTTGACGGGCAAGTGGGTCGCGCGCCCGAGCCTCTCCGCCAATCCCCTCTGGGAAAAATGGCTGCGCCCGCACTACGACGCGCCGCCCGCAGACGCAGGCCCGTACATTTTTTTTCACGCCCGCAAACAGATTGAGCCGACATAGTAAACGCCTGAAATCATTCGGGTTATGTAAATAAAGAGGGGAGGGGTTGAGAACCTGCGCGGGTTCGAATGCGCGACAACGTACCGACACGCGCGCAGGGTTTAGACCAGTATCCGTCTGATGACAGGCGGGAACAAGTTTTAAGTCTTGTCTTAATTCCGGCTCACACCCCGAACCCGTTCGTCCACATCTCAAGAGGAAGGGTTAGACCTTCTCCCCCAATAACAACTCCTTCAGATGAGTGCCGCAGAGCACAGGGAGAGCTTTACGCAGATGACTTTGATAGACGACCACGAACGCGAAAACGCGCGTGAGACGCGCCAGTCCGCCCCGCTTATCTTCTACGTGGAGGACGACAACGACACGCGCCGCGTCATGTTGATGATGCTCAAAAGATACGGCTATCGCGTCATCACCGATCCGGACGAGGAGTCCGCGCTTGGCCGCATAGACAATCGCGCCTTGAGCTTCGACCTGCTGCTTTTGGATTTGGGGATGCCGCCCGCCGATGCCCTCGCCGCCGCAGGCCGCATCCGCGAGGCCGCAACGCTCGACGCGCAGACACCCGCCGTCGTCATCGCCTACAAGTACGGCGCGGAGATGGACGGGCAGGATGTCGAGGACTGTGAGAATTGTTGGGTGACGTATCTTGAGGACGGCGAACAGTTGGAGCGGTTGCTCGGTCGCCTGCTCGCGCCCGCCCGTCAGGCGGCATAAGTATTTTCTTCCCGGTATGTCCTTTGTGCGTACACTTTCGTACAGACCCGCACCGTCGTCCCCGTCTATCATCCCGCCGTCACGAAGTGTTCACTAGTCAGCGCAGGTAAGTTTTTCGTCTCAGGGTGGCGTACCGGGGGTCGTTTGACTTTACCGTCCGGCGAGATGAACATGAGACGCGACCGGACAAGGGGTTATGAGGGGGGTCGAGTTCGCGCTGCGAATTTTATCCCCCACACTTCCTTATTAAACAGCCCACACGAAACTCAACTTTCACAGTCAGCGCCGTGCGGCCCGCTCAGACGGTCTTGAAGCGTCGCACACGTCCTCCCGATGACTCATCCATCGCAGTCGCCCCATGCGTCTCCGCGCGCCCTGCGTGTCGCGCACGCGCACGCCAGCCGCGAACCACGCGTCAGCCCGTCCGTGCTCATCGTCGAAGACCACGAGGACACGCGCTTCATTCTCAAAACATTGATCGAGATGAGCGGTTATCGAGTCTTAGAGGCGGGCGACGGGTTTGAGGCTCTGGAAATCGCCGAACGCGAGCGGCCCGACATCGTCGTGATGGACGGCAGCCTTCCCTTCCTCGACGGCCTCTCGACCACACGCCGCCTGCGCGAGCATACGTCGGGCCGCGACCTGCCCGTCGTCATCCTTTCGGGCCACACGACGCCGGAATATCAGGCCGACGCGCTCGCCGCCGGTTGCGACGGCTATCTCGCCAAGCCCATTGATTTCGACCAACTGCAAGCCATCCTCCAACGTCTCCTGCGCGACCGCGCGACTCAATAAAGCATCCGCCTTTGACCGTCACGTCGGCAAAGTATCCGCCTTTAAGAAGCTATTTGGAAAACAGTTTTTTTGTCCCGTAGGGATTATTGAGAGTAGCCCAGCGATTCATCGCCGGGAATCATCGGGAAAATTGTTCTTCCAGTCCCGTAGGGACGGCTGAATGTTTCTCAGCCGTCCCTACGGGACTGGAAACATGCAGCCCGTCCCCAGCGATGAATCGCTGGGCTATTGTCAGAAGTCCCTACGGGACTTTTTAAACGGCTTCTAAGAGCCAGCGCGACTCGATAAAACATCTGCCCTTAACCGTCAGATAGCCTCTATTAACCGGCGGCTTTCTCTTTTTAACCGTCAGCCGACACGCTCGCGGCTCTCTCAAACGTGGCGGCGTCGGCGAAGGCTTCGAGTAGCGCGCGGAGTTCGTGCGGGTTCGAGAGACAGTAGCGTGCGCGCGTGCGTTTCGAGCCGACGTGGATAGTCCAAGCATCTTCCGGCAGGCGCGCGAAGAGGTCTTCGTCCGTGCGGTCGTCGCCCGCCGCGAGACAGAACGAGGCAGCGTCGCCTGCCTCCGCCAGACGCGCCAGCACCTCGCCCTTGTTCGCCCAGATCATCTTCACTTCAACCGACTTCTCGCCGCGATAGGCGCGCAGTTCCGTCTCGGCGAGCATCTGTTCGAGATTCGTCACCAACTCGTTCGCCAGCCACTCGCCGAACTCCGGGTCGGTCAGGCGATAGTGCCAGACCATCGAGAACTCTTTCTCCTCGATAAAGCTGCCGGGCGCGCGGTCTGTGAAATGTTCGAGCACGGGCGAGACCTGCGTCTTCCATTCGTCCGTGTAGCCCTCGCGGAAGGTTTCCCAACTCAACGTCTCCGGCGAGCGCATCAACGCGCCGTGCTCCGCCGCCAGCCATAAGCCCTCGACCTGTCCCAACCACTTCTCCAAGTTATCGCGCCCCCGACCCGAAATGACGGCGACCGTGTTGGCAGGATCGGCGGCGAGCCGCGCCAGCAGTTCGACGAGCCCGCGCGGCGGCACGGCCTCCTGCGGGCGGCTCGCGTAAGAGACGAGCGTGCCGTCGTAGTCGAGCAGGAGACGACGCTGCCGCGCGCCCTCGAAGGCCGCGACCACCGCGTCGTGCGGCAGGCGTTCGGGTCTCTCCGATGGTCGCTCGACGCGCGCCGAGGCCGCCGCGCTCAGATTCGCGATGAAGCGTTCGCCCCACGCGAAGACGTTGTTGCGGACGACGCGTTTCGTCAACGCAATCATCCGCTCGCGTCGCTCGTCGGCGGGCAGCGCGAGCGCGCGGGCAATCGTTTCGGCGGTGCGTTCTTCGTCGTACGGGTTGACGAGAAAGGCTTCGCCCATCTCTGCCGCCGCGCCCGCAAACTCGCTCAACACCAGCACGCCCTCGCCGTCGCGCTGGCATGCCACGTACTCTTTCGCCACCAGATTCAGGCCGTCGCGCAAGGGCGCAACCCAAGCCAGTTGCGCCGCCGCGTAGAGCGCGGCCAACTCTTCGGGCGGGACGGCGCGGCGCATGTAAACAATCGGCGTCCAGTCGGGCGTGCCGTATTCGCCGTTGATGATGCCGACGAGTTCGTCAACCTCCTGCCGCAGTTCCTTGTACATCGGGATGACTTCGCGCGAAGGCACGGCGACCTGTATGAGCGTGACGCGGCGACGAAGTTCCTCGTGCTCGGCGAGCAGGCGGCGGAAGGTTCGGAGACGATGCGGGATGCCTTTCGTATAGTCGAGACGGTCAACCGCGAGCAGGATTTGTTGTCCCTTGAAACTCTCGCGCAGTTCCGCGAGGCGTTGCTTGGTCGGTTCGTCGGTCGTCAGCAGTTTTGTGAAATGCTCGGGCGCGAGGCCGATGGGGCGGGCGTCGAGTTTGACCGTCCGACCGCCGACCTCGACGCCGTCCATCCGGCTGTCGAGCCCGAGCACGCGCAGCGCCGACGTGCGGAAGTGCTGCAAGTAACTGTAGGTGTGAAACGCCAGATAATCCGCGCCGAGCAAGCCCTCCAACAACTCTTCGCGGCGCGGGAGCAGGCGGAAGACCGCCGACGTGGGGAAAGGGATGTGGAGAAAGAAACCGATCCGCGCATCGGGCACGGCTTCGCGCAGGAGTTGCGGCAAAAGTAACAACTGGTAGTCGTGTATCCAGACGATGTCGTCGGGCCGCAGGTGCTCGACGACGACATCACGGAAACGCCGGTTGGCTTCCGTATATGCGCGCCAGTCGTCGGGATTGAAATTGAGCAGCGACGGGAAATGGTGAAAGAGCGGCCAGAGCGTTTGATTCGCGTAGCCCTCGTAGAAACCGTGTGCGACATCCGCAGACAGGTCAACGGCGAAATAGCGGTCGCGCTCGGCCCAACGCGCGAGCGTTCGCTCGCGCCGCTCGTCCGATGCGCCCGACGCTTCGCCCGACCAACCAATCCAGATGCCCTTCGTGCGTTCGAGCAGCGGCCCCATCGCCGTCGCCAGTCCGCCCGTGCTCCGCTCCGTCCGCCACCCGTCGCCCGCGCGCTTCAGCGTCACAGGCAGGCGGTTGGAAACCACCACCAGACGCTTCCCTTCGTCGCCCCTTGTCTCGCCCGTCGTCTCCCTCGTTGACATGATCCTTCCCCTCTGCTCGTCGTGTGAAAAACTATCAAACCAAGACTATACATCGTCGCACGCCGCAACTATGAAATCTCGTCTATCTATCGTCGCGCAACGCAACTATGAAAGCGCGTCTATTCGTCGTCGCGCGTCGTCGCCGTTTCCAACAGAAACCAGTAGAAGCCGAACGGCGCGAGCGCGAGTTGATAGGGTTGCACGCCGACGGGCGGAAAGCGAGTCGCGCCCAACATCTCGACGGGCGTCGCGCCCGCGTGCGCTTGCAAATCGAGTTCGACCGGCTGCGCGTGCTGCGAAAGATTGAAGACGCAGAGCACCGTCTCGCCCGCGTATTCGCGCGTGAAGGCGAAGATTTTCCGGTTCTCCGGTTTGACGAAACTCATCGTGCCGCGACCGAAGACCTGATGACTGCGACGCAGGAGAATCATCTGCCGCATCCAGTTCAACAGCGACGTGTCGTAGCGTTGCTGCGCCTCGACGTTCACCGATTGAAAGCCGTAAACCGGATTGTTGATGACCGGAAAATAGAGCCGCTCGAAATCCG